>CAMCXE010000086.1 GCA_945882995.1 Thalassocella blandensis
TTTTCATTTTTTTACGTCATCCCCGCGTAGGCGGGGATCCAGATGGCAACAGCTTCCAAGCTGAAGGGCCTTCACTCAAGTGAAGCGGTCTATTTGCCGCTGGATCCCCGCCTGCGCGGGGATGACGATGAGAGGTGCTGAATAGTTACCAAATAAATTTGTTTCCCACTTCGAGAAAACTTTATGACAAGTTTAGACATGCCTGTTTTTACACGCTTCCCCAAACGCGCCTTTGCGCTGGTGTTAATTTCCGCCAGTATCGTAGCCTGCGGCGGTAACAATTTTGACGGCGACTCATCAAGCTCCAGCAGCGCCAGCGACTCATCAAGCTCCAGCAGCGCCAGCGCCTCATCCAGACCAAGCACGTCTTCAAGTTCGTCAAGCTCCAGCTCATCGGCTCCCTCAAGTTCCTCAAGCTCCTCAAGCTCTAGCGCTCCCTCAAGCTCTAGTTCTAGCTCTAGTTCTACCCCACGCTCCTCAAGTTCTAGCTCCTCCGCAAGTTCCTCACGTTCCTCAAGCTCCTCAAGCTCCTCAAGGTCTAGCGCTTCTTCAAGCTCCTCAAGGTCTAGCGTCTCTTCAAGGTCCAGCTCCTCAAGTTCAAGCGCTGTCGCCAACGCGGGTCGCATTCTAGCCGCCAATGAAGACGACTGGTTACATGTGGATCGCGCTAGCTTATTAGACGCCTACGGCAACCCCGTGCGCATGACTGGGGCCAACTGGTTTGGCTTTAACAGTGGCAATGGCAATGTTTATGGTTTGGATAGGCGCACGCTGAACGCCCATGTGGCTGATATGGCCGCCAAAGGCATCAACGTTCTGCGTATCCCTATCACCGTAGCCCTAACCCTGCAGTGGAAACAAGGCACTGGCAATCTAGGCGCTTTCAACAATTTAGTCGCCGCTGCTAAAACCTACGGCGTCAAAATAATTTTAGACATGCATGCGGCGGATACCGGCGGTGACACGCACACACGTCCAGTTTGGTATAGCCCGAGCAACCCTATCGGTAATTACCATGAGGCTTGGGAGTGGTTGGCGACAACCTATAAAAACGATGACACCATCATCGCCTTCGACTTAAAGAACGAGCCCCATGGCTGGGCTAATCGCGCAGCCCCTGGCTACGGTCAGCCCGATCTTAATGAATACGCCTTTTGGGGTGACTCTACAGACGTAGACACGGCAGACCCCCGTAACTGGCCCGCCGCAGCCAAAAAAGTTGCGCAAAAAATTCATGCTATCAACCCCAATGTGCTGATTGTGGTGGAAGGCGTGGAGCGGGTGGATGACCAGTTTTTTTGGTGGGGTGGCAACCTTAATGGTGTGCTGCAGTTCCCCATAGACTTGGGTAAATTTCAGAATAAGCTGGTTTACTCCGCCCATCTCTACGGCCCAGCTGTTGTTGATCAGCCCTGGTATCACACGGATGTCACCAATCTCGCCTCGCCTGTTGATCTTAGTAAAGCTGCGCTGTATGCCAAAAAATGGAACGTTATGTTCGGTTTTATCCATGAAGGCGGTATTAGCCACCTGTTTTTTGGCGAATGGGGTGGCATTACCCGCGCTAGCGATGGCAATGGTGTTGCCGGCAACCGTTCAGCAACAGATATCTCGCGCAATATTCTCTGGATGGGTGCCTTTCGTGACTATCTAATCGAAACCAATTCATCACATACCTTCTGGGCCTACAATCCAAACTCCGATGATACGGGCGGCTTAGTCGGTAATGACTGGACCACATGGGACAGCATCAAATATACCCAAATATTGAAACCCGCTTTGTGGCAAACAGCCGCCGGCCTGTTCATCAGCTTGGATCACCGCACGTCAATGCCCGGTGGCACTAATGTAGCGGCGGTGTATGGCACTAAGCCAGATCTGGATAAAGGCGACCCCGCGGGTGGCGTGGGCGTTCCGGGCAGTGGTTCATCAAGCTCCAGCAGCTCTTCTAGCGGCGGCTCGTCTACTGCCGGCGATAATCCGTTGAACCTATTGACCACTGGCAGCAGCTTAACGGCTGGAGTGGGCGATTTCGTTGCCTATGCGTTTAACCCACTTAACACCATCACATTTGCTGACGGCGTTGCCAATGTCGATTTCATGGCCGTTTCTACGGCTTCTTGGCAGGTGCAGCTAACGCATCCTATCGCCGTGACAATGGGCGCGCATTACACGGCGTGTATTGATGCCATCGCGGAAAAAGCGCGCCAAATTACCATTGATTTTGACAATGGTACCGCCCCCACGTACCTTTCTCTGACCGGCGCTAGCGCGAATCCTTTGCTCGGCACAACCTGGAAGACCCACAAGCTTAGCTTTATTGCCAAGGTGACAGCTCCCGCTGCCCGCCTTTCGCTGAATTTGGGAATGATTGGTGCCCCGGTAAATTTGAAGCTGGATAATATCGGCGTTTATGCCGGCGACGTTTGCCCAAGCCAGCCCTAGGTGGCAGCGGCTCTTAGTCTAGCGGCTCTTCATCGAGTAGCTCTTCGAGCAGTTCCAGTAGTCGCGGCGCGCCCGGCACAACACTCCGTAGCCGATTGGAATTTCCCAATCGGCTACGGAGTAACAGGCCTAAAGCAAACCTCTGGAGCCTTGGCGTTGGGCGCATTTTCTGGCTTCAACGCCACTCGGGCTGCCGACCTAGCCGCCGCCGGCGTGGTGGCGACGGGACATGCCTGGGGCGTGAACGCCTTAGGTGTTGGCATAATCCTAGAAACTTCAGTTGGATCACCAAAGTCTGCGCAACCCTAGGAATTTTTCATCCGTTAGCACGGTTGCGCTTACGGTGAAAGTGGCGAACGCCCCGAAAGATTGCGCTAGGGCTTATGGCTTATGTGCATAAAGGGCCTAACCTCAACTATGCCGGTGACTATGCCGGTGACTATGGCTTTTTGCGCCATGCCTACCCTATTGACAAGGCAGCAGCTGGGCTAGCTATCAAACAAATCACCCGTTTCAGGATTATTTTCAACGCAAAGTAAACACTGGGCTGGCCATGGCCGCTCTCATCTTACGGTGGCAAAGCACAAAATCCTCGACCTCGGCCGCTCAATGGCCGAGGAAAACCTCTGTCGAATTCACCCCAGCCTTGCCGCTTACTCCTATAATCCCCCCACTACGCTACACGCATGGTTCGTCGAGCCTCGGCTAAACGCCTCCGGCCAGCCAAGCTGCTTATGCGGCGCAACACAACAAGGCGGTTTTATGTCATCCATCGAAAATCTAGAACCTTTTAATGCCTATTCACTGGTCAACGGCCAATGGCGCAGCACCACCAACACTACCGAGGTGCTTAACCCCGCCACCGGCGCAACGGTTGCACAGGTGGCGGCTCAGGGTGCGGAACTGGCCGTAGAGGCCGTGGAAGCGGCTAGGGCCGCGCTGCCCAGTTGGAGTAAAACCAGCGCCATGGAGCGCAGCCAATATTTAGAGCGCATCAGCCAACTGCTGCTGGAACAGATTGACGGCCTAGCGCTGGTGTTAACCACCGAGCAGGGCAAACCTCTAGCCGAGGCGCGGGAGGAAATTGAATACGCAGCAAGCTATTTTGCGTGGTATGCCGGCGAAGCCCTGCGCGCTTACGGCCGCCTAGTGCCGGCGGGCGCAGAGAACCAACGGGTGATGGTGCGCAAGTGCCCAGTGGGCGTGGTCACGGCCATTACCCCGTGGAATTTCCCCTGCGCCCTACTGGCGCGCAAGCTGGCGCCAGCACTTGCCGCCGGTTGCACCTTCGTGGCTAAACCGGCGTTAGAGACCCCCCTCACCGCCTTGGCCCTAGGCGCCATCACTCGACAAGCCGGTATACCGCCTGGGGTTGTGAACATAGTCGTGGGTGCGGATTCACAAGCCATCGGCGAAGTCCTCACCCAACACCCCGCGGTGGCCAAATTCACCTTTACCGGCTCAACCGCCATCGGCACCCAGCTGTTGGCGCAGTGTGCGGCAGGAGTCAAACGCACCTCCCTTGAGCTGGGCGGCAACGCGCCATTTTTGGTGTTTGAGGACGCCAACCTAGAAGCCGCCGTTGATGGACTCATGGCCGCCAAATTTCGCAACGCCGGGCAAACCTGCGTGAGCCCCAATCGCATTTTATTACACCAAGACATAGCCGCCCCCTTCTTAGCGCTACTGCGCGAACGCATGGCGGCGCTGCAGATGGGCGACGGTGAAGACCCCAGTACCCAGCTCGGCCCGCTAATCCATGCTCAAGCCGTGGTGCGCATCCAACAGTTGGTTGCGGCCGCCGTTGCCGCCGGTGCCAAGGTAGAAACCTTTGATCAAGCGGTTCCCGGCCCCGCCTTCGCCCCGCCGCAATTGGTGACCAACATCAACCCCGAGATGGACCTGTTCCAACAGGAAATTTTTGGCCCTGTGGTGGCGGTAATGACGTTTAGCGACGAAACCAACGCGGTGCAACTGGCCAACGCCACACCCTATGGCCTTGCGGCCTATGCCTACACGCAAAACCTGCAGCGCTGTTGGCGGCTGTATGAGGATTTAACGGTTGGTATGCTGGGCTTAAACCAAGGGCGAATTTCCAGCGCCATGGCGCCGTTTGGCGGCGTTAAGGCATCCGGTTTTGGCCGCGAAGGTGGGCCCGAAGGCATTGAAGAGTATTTGAGTACGCATTACCTCGCCTGGGGCGACTGCACGTGACTACCCGCTCGGCAGTGCTGATTGGCATGCCCGGCAGCGGCAAAACCACGCTGGGCCAACCCCTTGCTAGCAACTTAGGGTTAGAGTTCGTGGACACCGACCAGCTGCTAGAGGTCGAACAGCAAGCGCCCTTGCAAACCATTTTAGAACGGGAGGGAGCAATGGGCTTACGGGCCTTAGAAGGGGCATTAGGCCTGCGCGCAGCACTGGCCAACCGCGTCATCGCCACCGGCGGCAGCATGGTTTACAGTGCCGCGGCCATGTCGCGGCTGCATGCACAGAGCCTGTGTATTTATTTGCAAGCGGGTTTAGCCACACTGCGATCTCGCCTCACCAACCTTAAGCAGCGCGGTTTTGCCAGCCCGGGTAAGGATCTAGCGGACGTACTCGCCGAACGCGAACCGCTCTACGTCGCCTATGCCCATGTGGTATTGCCCGTGGACGGATTGACCCAAGCGGAAATACTGTGCCAATTGACCTATATCAGCACGCAAGCGCTACGCTGATCACACTGACCGGGCCTGAATGAGGGGCAGTTCAAACTTTCGTCATTTGACGCGAATAACAACTTGGCATTCGGCTATCCATAAGGCCAAGGTCGTCCCGAATATTGGGTCGCGAAGTTTTGGGCTCGGCAAGTCAACCCCTCCTGAAACCGCCGAATCGGCAAGTTTTAGCTCAGCGCGAAGTTCAACACACCCCCAAGCCAATAGCCGCTACGCCATGTGCCACTGGACTGGGAATTTCTGCTATAACCATAACTTGTGACCCAATTGCGGATAAGAATTTATGCAGCAGATCTACATAGCCAACCCCAAAGGTGGCTGCGGCGAAACGGCCATTGCGGCTGCATTGGCTGGGTATTGCAGCCGCCATGACCTAGGCATCCAGCTCATTGACCAGAACCCGCAATATGTTCCAAACAAGGGTCAAACTGAACAGCAGTTACCACTTCCGCACAACACCGAACTCCGCCTACACAACCTACCTTCAGCCACGCTCCTAGGGTTGCCAAAGGGCCACATTCAGTCGGGCGACAAAGTCATTGTGCCCGTCCTACCCTCACCCACCGACATCACCGCTTGTATGCGCTACACCCTAGCACTCTACCGCAGCGGAGTTCTGGCCATCGGCGCCCAGGTGGCCCTAGTGGGTAATGGGATGCGCGGCAACGCCCACTACTGTAAGACACTCATGCAGCATTTTGAACAACGGGAAGTACCCTACATGGCCAACCTGCAGGAATCGCAAAATTATCTCCGGGCAATGTCCCAAGGACTAAGCATTTTTGACCTGCCAACCGATCAAGCCGAGTTGGAACTAAGCCTGTGGGAACCCCTGCTGCAATGGCTGCACCTACCGGTCATTCAGCAACAGGCTATGCAGCGCGCTTAAACCGAGAAACCTCAGTTGCCTTTTTTCGATCAACAAAGGCGGCCAATATCATTAAGGTAAGGGTTTTTCGCGCGCACAAAAATCAACGCACCATGGGCAAATCAAACAAGCCGCACGCCGCGTTAAAAGATCAAGAAAATTCACTAAACATTCTGTTGCGGCGCAAACGAATCTAACGCCAACTGCGCAGCCTCTATACTTAAAAAAAGATGTAGCGGTGCGCACACCATGACCCAAAACTTCAACAACAATATCCAACAACTGCAACGGCAATTCATTGCTAGCCTACCGCAAAAAGCCAATCAACTTACGGAGCTATGGCACCATTTACGCTACCTGCGCTGGAGCGAACAGAGCTTTAAAAATTTTCAGCAATTGTCGCATCGGCTTATTGCCGCTGGCACCACCTTTGGGCGGCCCGACATCAGTGAATCCGCCCGATTACTCGACGAATATCTCGTAGACTGCCACGCGCAGGGCCAATCACTTGGCGGTGTGGAATTAGCGCGCGTAAATGAATTAGTGACTGCACTCAGCGGCGCCTTAGCAAATTCCGGCGATGCCAATAACCTGTCGCACATTACTCCGCCAGAAATAATTGGCGCTGGCAAAAATATCCTGTTGATAGAAGCGGATCATGCGTTGTCGGCATTATTAATGGTGTATTTACGAAAAGCCGGTTTCACAGTACTGCATTACGATTCCTTAGCGGCAGCCATTCCCCACCTTGAACAGGCATGCCCGCAAGGCGTATTAATTGACCCCGGCCTCACCGATGAAGGCGGTATTGCCTTCAGCGGCATTGCGCACATTAAATCCCATTTAGCGCCATCAGTTCCTATCATATTTTTATCAGCGCGTGGCGATATGCATACACGCCTGCATGCTTTGCGCGCAGGCTGTTCTAATTTCATCACCAAACCCATTGATTGCCCTACGCTGATCAACACGCTGGGCCATACCTGCGCCCAACACAAACAAGCCACAAAAATCATGATTGTGGATGACGACGAAACCATGGCACAGCTGCATGCCGAAATTCTGCGTTATGCAGGCATGGAGGTCATTTACGTCACACAACCCGCACAAAGCTTAAAACGCGCCACAGAATTTCAGCCGGACCTCGTACTGCTCGATATGCATATGCCCACCATCGATGGCTTGGAACTGGCCACGCTGCTGCGTCAAAATGACCAATTCATGCTATTGCCGATTATTTTTGTAACCGCCGACGACTCCTTTAAATTACGCCAGACCATCGAGAGTTTTGGTGTTAACGCCATACTCAACAAACCCGTCGACATGGGCGAGTTAGTCAATCTGTGTGAGCGCGCGGTAAACCATACCGCAGCACTCAAACAACGCATCGAAGCCAAGGGGCGGCGTACTCAGTATCTCAACCAGGTATCCAGCCGCCATTTTTTTGCGGCTATTGCCAACGAACTGCAAACCGACATTAGCCATGCAACACCCACTGCACTGTATTACTTACAGCTAGATGTGACCTCCGGCTTGCGGGAAGAATTAGGGCCAATTGGTGTGGCCGATCTACACCATCAATTCTGTAAACGTTTAGCCAACATCGTGGGTAGTGACGAACTCTGGTCGGACATCGACAATTTCATTGCCTGCATATTGGTAGGCACGCGACCACAGGCACTGCACCTAAACCGCCTTACGCAACTTGCCGCGCAAATTTCACACACCGCCTACCCCTTGGGTAACGACGTCTATTTGCTAAGCACCTCCACCGGCCTACATTATTTGGATGCAGAACGAGGAGACGCTAATGCAGCCATTCGCCAAGCCGCGTTGGCTTGTGATTTTTCCAAAAAATCGGTGGAGCCCAGCCCCGAAATTCCCGATGCACACACCGAAACCCTAGTTGCCGCCGCAACGGGAATACTGATTGATGATTATTTGCCTAAAGAAAACTTGCGCGTGTGTTATCAACCCATGATCAATCTCGACAATCCACACATCGAGCACTTCGAAGTGCTTGTGCGCTGGTGTGACAAAGATGAAAAGCTAATACCCGCTGCCAAATTTTTACACCACATTAAACAATCAAAATTGCGCATTGAATTGGACCGCTGGGTTTTGCAAACGTCAGTGGACGCAATTTCCGCCAATAATTACGCCCGTGAAAATGCCAGCTTATTTATCCATTTAACCGCCCAGACGCTAACCCAAAACCTATTTTATTCCTTCGTCACCAACGTTTTGCGCAGCTCACGTTTGCGCGGGCAACAGCGCCTAATTTTTATATTTGAGGAGCTTTGGGTGGCAACCCATCCCGATGAGGCCGCCGCGGCACTCAGCACATTGCAAAAAGTTGAATGTGGCGCCTGCTTATCTCACGCATCCGCCACTGCAACCAGTCGCCAGATACTCAAAAAACTGCCGTTTTTTTACGTACGACTCGCCCCGAACCTCACCACCGACCTAGCCATCAGCAAAGCCCAGCAAGACAATTTGACCGATTTCATGGCGGAAGCGGTGGCCGCCGGCGCAGAGGTTATAGTCACCCAGCTAGAAGACACACAAAATTTATCCACCCTGTGGATGCAAGGCGCTCGATTATTTCAGGGGTTCGTTTTGCAAGCGCCGGATAAAACGCTACACACTATGCAAGATATGAAGAACATCAAACAGCATTTCGGACTAACCCAAAACAACCACACCAAGGCCTCAAATTCATCACATTTTTTGTGAACAATTAGCCGGCAAAAATGGCTGGCCGATTTGCTCTGCAGGGGAATTATGGCGAGCTTAGGTTGCGCACTACGGACATTTGTGCACGATAAACAATGCGACGACCAAAATAAAAAACCCCTGACAGGCAGGGGTTTGGGTTTTAATAATTGGCAGTGAGGTTACTAGGAATCAACCCTTAAGTTAAATTTAGACGGGGCGGATTTAACCTTGATATAAACCGGCCCATTTGCTACGCCCGCCACAACCGTAAGGGAATTACCATTGTTACTAATACCTTGCGGGCCAAAGGAGATGTCAAATTTGGTTAACTTGCCACCCCATGATCCAATTTTTAAAGTGCCGGAAACTTTGTTGAATTTGATGCAATCACCAGGCGCAACATTGAGTGGCGTACCCTTGACGGCTGTTTTGGTGAACGTATTGCTGCCACAGGTTGGCTCATCCACTTTGGAAGACGAGCTGCTAGAGCTTGACGCCTTGCTAGAGCTGGCGATGGAGCGACTAGAGCTTGACGCCTTGCTAGAGCTGGCTTTGGAGCGACTAGAGTTTGACGCCTTGCTAGAGCTAGCGGTGGAGCGGCTAGAGCTTGCCGCCTTGCTAGAGCTAGCGATGGAGCGACTAGAGTTTGACGCCTTGCTAGAGCTGGCTTTGGAGCGGCTAGAGCTTGACGCTTTGCTAGAGCTAGCGGCTGAGCGGCTAGAGCTTGAGGCCCTGCTAGTGCTGGCGCTTGAGCGGCTAGCTTTTGATGACCGACTGGAGGCGGCGGAGTGGTTGCTTGCGCTTGAAGAGTTGCCGGCGCCGAAGGAAGAGCTGGCCCCACCTGAGTTGCTCCCGGGACAGGCTTTGCCTTCATACACGCTGATGTTATCTAGGCTGACACTGACTGGGTCAGCCTCCATCCCTAAACTGAATACTAGGCGAGCTGTGTCATCTGTCGCTGTGGCCACAAATGTGTATTGGTAGTCTTGCCATTGAGTGGTCACAAGGGACACCAGCGGCCCACCGTCGTCCAGATACGCATAGCCAGGGGTACCGTTTTCATCAAAGCCTAGGATAATTGAACGGGCTGCGGCTGCTTTTGCGCTGAAGCACGCGGAGTAGACCACACCCGCCCTAAGTGCGACTGGGTGCGCCAATTGCACCTGCCAAAGGTACGGAGTTGGTGTGACAATGGAAAAATTTGCCGCGCCATTAAAAAAATCTACCGAATTGTTGAAGTCGGGCCAGAAACCAACATAGGCCGAAAAATCCCCAGCGTCATTGCTAAATGTTCCGTCGGATGACAGCAAGTTACCAGAAATGGAGCCAGACCAAGAGCTGGATGAACCCGAGAAATCGCTGGCGGCTGAGCTGCTAGTATTTGACGGCCAGCTGGCGCTAGAGGCTTGGCTGCTTGCACTAGAATTACCGGAGCCAAAGGAAGAGCTGGCCCCACCAAATTGGCTCGCAGGACATTCGCCGCCTTCATAGACACTAATGTTATCTAGGCTGACAGTGCCTCGATCATACCCACCTAAATTGAATACTAGGCGAGCTGTGGCATCGGTCTCGGTCGCGACGAACGAGTATTTATAGTCTGTCCACAGAGGGGTCACGTATTGCACCTGCCAACCACCGTTGTACAAATACGTAGGGCCCGCATCATCAACACCAAGGGTAATTTCTCGGTCGAATGCTGCTTTTGCGCTGAAGCACGCGGAGTAGAGAACACCGGCCGTAATTGCGACTGGGTGTGCAATTTGCACCTGCCATACATACTGAGTTGGTGTGATGATGGAAAAGTCGGCCGCTCCATTAAAGCTTACCGAATTGGTTAGATCGGGAATGTAAGTTAAAAAATCCCCAGCGCCATTGCTAAAGGTTCCGTCGGTTGACAGCAAACTACCGGAATTGGCGCTAGACGCAGCACTGGATGCCCCAGAGAAACTGCTGGATGACCGGCTAGAGGAGCCACCACTTGTAGCGGACATATTGCTTGACGAATTGGAACCGCCGGGTTGACCCTGAGCGGGGCAGGAATCCCCTTCATATAGGCCAATATTATCTAAGCTGACGTTTCCCGCTTCTGAACCTAAGTTGAACACCATCAGGGAGTCCCAGGATGGGGATGGGAACCCAAAAGTGGCCGCAGCCACAAACGTGAATTTATAACTGGCCCATGTACGGGTGATGGGTTGGTCGATACCACCGCCAGACAGATCGTCAAAAGTGGGTGTAAAGGTTAAAAACATAAGATGGATGCTGCGATCTTTCGCCGCCATGGCATCGTAGCAGGCGGTATATTTTACGCCGGCTTTTAGTACTACGTTTTGTGATAACCCTATGTGCCACTCTTCAAGTGGTTTGGTGGGAATATTAAATTGGGCTACACCATTGAAGGTGGCGGAGCTGTCGATGACAGACCCTTCAATGAAATGATAAAAGTCGCCAATACCAGAGGTAAAGGTACCATCCCCGGAGAGCAAACTTACCAGGGGGGCGCTGGATGATGCGTTGTTGGAAGAGGCGGCGCCTAGGGAGTGGGTGGGTGGTGCGGCCTGCGCAGTTTGGCCAGCTACTAGAGCGCCCAAAATTGCACTGCAAAGAATTTTGTATCGCATAATAAATTCCTAGTGATCGATGGTTTGGAGTTAAATTTTTTGGCTGAAGGGAACTGAGTTTGGGTTCGCACACGGCATGATCGATAATACCCTTTGGTGATGACGGGGTAAGCATCTGTAATGCAGTGGCTTACAAGTTTGCTACTCGGTTCACAGTTCAAGTGCGTCCGCTCGTAAGGTGAGCGCTGTTACCCTGCGCCGCTATTACCGCGACGCGTCTTTAAGCGCCGATTGCATCGCGTAATTCAATGTGCATCCTTGCCAAATCCCGCACTAAAATCTAGCAGCGGGTAGCTGTAAAAACGTTTCACGACTCGCGGCCAAGGGTTCTCCCGTAATCAAATTACACGGAACCACATTGCTCCGACTACACACCTATTTACCGGGCGATGCGCCACCGAAAATAATGCCGGCGCGGCGCTTGGCTAAATAGATGGTACAAGCGGATGCCAGTTAAACCGATCCAAGCGAAGCCAAAATTACACAGGATTTGTGGTTGTAGTTGAAATTTTTTGGGCGCGTTTTATGCCACTCTCCAAATCATACGCGAGGCGCGAAAATTGGTAAATGAAAATATTTCCAGCGCGAATTATTAAAAAAAAATATACTTGTCGATTAGAAAATTTCCAATGTTTTTTTAAATAAACTACGCAAATATAATTGGAATGCCGGCATGGACAGGCAAATAAATTGGTACTTTAGCATGGGTTTTAAGCTCTAAGAAACGATGTTTTTGGATGGGTTTGCCAATTGAGCGCAGCGATCCAGAGAAAACAACCCTCGACGCCCTGGCGCAACGACAGAAAATCCAACACCTAAATATTCAAAACCCATTTAGCCCATTGACAAGCCCGCCTGTTTAATTAATTTTCCACAAGGCACCTGTCATCAAACCTTAGCAATTAACAAATAAGATGGGGCTAAAATTGCCGAAGCAATTAAAGTTCGCCACGTCCTTGTGGCTATTTTCCCTTTGAATATCGGCGTCACATCAAGCTGCAGCCGGTCCTATCAAACATAACTAAGCACTACGGCATCACTGGGCTGGCTTAGCCAAAGGCCATGCATCACTTTTACCCAAAGTATCGCCCACCTGCAAATCGCCCTTATAAAAATATAATGCCCGCGTTTTGTAGGCCCATTGATACTGGGCTGGGGCACCGGCGGTTACCGTGCGGGCAATAATGGTGAAGTCACCAAATGGTTGCGCGGTGGCGGGTGCATAGAGTGGTGGCCAGTTGGTAACGCAGGCAGCGGCACAGCTGGACGCGTTGGGCGCATCGGCAGTGCGGGTATACAGGGTGAAATTCGCGTGCAGGGTATCCACCGAATTGTCGGCATTAATCAAATCGCCGTGCGCCGTAAAATAATTACCCTCAGTGGCCGAGGCTTTAATTGCCACTGGAGCAGAGCGCGCCAAATGCCAAAGACCACCAACACCATCACCTTTTATTTCCGTGGCTTGGGTATCGCCGGAAAATAAATACAAGGGTTTGCCATTTAAGGCCCACTGCCAACCGCTGTCACGGGAAATTAGCGAATAAGGTGCAATGGCTTGTGCACCTGGCCGCGCCATTAATGCTGGCCATTTTGTTAAGCAGTCATTTAGCTTGGTGCAATGCGATTGGCCGTCAATATCTTTATCGAAGGTATATAGACTATAGCCATTTTTATTTACCCGTATTTTTTCTTCGACCATGGTCGTGGCATTAATTTGTGCGATGTCAACCTGCCCAAATGCCGCATAAATGGTGCCTGTGGCCGAAGCGGCTGGTTGTAGGCTAGTAGGGCGCGCTAAACGCCAATTGGCTATGGCCTTACCAGCGGTGGTACCGGCGGTGGTGTCATTTTTGAAAAAATACAATGGCTGATTATTCAGTGCCCACTGTTTGAGATTGGTGTCGCTGCGGCTAACTAAGCTGTAGGGCAACTCTGCTGCTTCTCCCTCTGCCGCCAATAATGGGGGCCAGTTGGTGGCGCAGGCGTCTTTGCAATTACTTACGCCGGCGGCATCTTTATCAAAGGTGTACAAACTAAAACCTTGGCGATTTTCCGCGGCGGTTAAGCCACTCGCCCAAACTTTAGCATTAGCCACAAAATATTCGCCATCGTTACTATTTAGGCTGACCGTGCTGAGCGCTACAGGTGCCTGTGTGGCTAAATGCCAAACACCGGCTTTGCCTTCGCCATTAATATCTCCCGCATTAATATCCCCGGAAAAAAAGTATAAAGGCTTATCGCGCAGTGCCAATTGTTTGTGCCCGTCCGCGCGTAAGACTACGGAAAATGGCGCGGTAATGGTTGGCATGTCATCAGCTAATAATGGGGGCCAATTGGTTACACAACCCGCCGCAACACAGGCTGATGCACCCACGGCATCTGTATCAAATGTGTAGAGGTTTTTACCGGTGCGGTCTTGTTTAACTACTGCAAAGGTATTGCCGGCTGCAGCCGTTAAAATGGAAACCTGACCTTGCGCCTGAAATACTGGGCCAAAAGCCGTGGTTTTTACGCTTGGCAGTATGGCTGTAGCGCTAATGGAACCGCTTGAACTGCTTGAACTGCTTGAACTGCTTGAACTGCTTGAACTGCTTGAACTGCTTGAACCAGCTGAACTAGTTGAGCTGCTTGAACTGCTTGAACTGCTTGAACTGCTTGAACTGCTTGAACTGCTTGAACTGCTTGAACTGCTTGAACTGCTTGAACTGCTTGAATTGGCTGAACGAGTTGAGCTGCTTGAACTGTTTGAGCTGGATTTATCGTAACCCCCGCCATAACTTCCGCCAGAACTATCATAAGAGCCACTGGGAGAGCTGGACGAGCTGCCGTAATTATTGGGGGCCTTATTGGTCGCCGTGTTACCACCGCAAGCCGCAAGATTGGCGGCGGCGATTACGCTGAGCAAGGTTATTTTTATTGGGAATTTTGAATTTTTCATTTTTTTCATCTCTGTTGGTTGGTTTGTATCTAGACATACGAAACGTCAGCCTAGAAAGTTGCAGCCAGATGAAAAAACTTTTAAACAATTTACGCGGGGGGCCAATGTCATTAAGTTAAGGGTTTTGGCGCGCTTTTTCGGGTGGCTTTTCCCCTCCACAAGAAACCCCCTCCCAGCCAATGTCATTAAGTTAAGAAAAATCCCTTTTAAAAACAGCACACTAAAGGCATAATCCACACCAGACTTTATTGGAGCCCCCCCATGAACTGTACACAAACCGCCCCAAATTGTACAAAATTTGTACAG
>CAMCXE010000087.1 GCA_945882995.1 Thalassocella blandensis
GCGGTATTGCGTCTGAAAATCGGGTAAATGGGTAGTACTGACCGAAAAACGAACAAACTTTAACCAAATTGATTATATTTTAGCCGAAAATTTTATTGAGGAAGGAGCTGACGCTGGGTTCGAATTTTTAGTCCGACAGGCTGCTAGAAGAGCTGCCGTTCACCGGTGGACGATCAGTTGGCGGTTTGCCTGTGCTGGAAGAGCTGTCAGTAACCGGTGGACGATCGGTGACGGGTTTGCCTGCGCGAGACGAGCTGCCAGTAACAGGTGGGCGGTCTGTTACAGGTTTGCCTGTGCTGGGAGAGCTACCAGCAACAGGTGGACGATCGGTTACGGGTTTGCCAGTGCTTGAAGAGCTGCCGTTCACAGGCGGACGGTCAGTTACGGGTTTGCCAGTGCTAGAAGAACTGCCAGTAACTGGCGGACGGTCGGTTTCGGGTTTGCCAGCGCTTGAAGAGCTGCCGGTCACAGGTGGGCGATCGGTTATGGGTTTGCCTGTGCTAGACGAGCTGCCAGTAACAGGCGGACGGGCGGTTACGGGTTTACCTGCGCTAGAAGAACTTCCAGTAACAGGCGGACGGTCAGTAACGGGCTTGCCAGTGCTAGACGAGCTGCCCGCAACAGACGGGCGTGAAGTTATGGGTTTGCCGGAGCTAGAACCGCCGCTGGACACATGCGTATTGAAAGTTGCCCCCTTGGGAATAATGCCAGCCTCTGCCACGGCAATTACCGGCTGGGCAAAAATGCAAAATGTGCAGGTCGCGAAAATTACGCGGGCCACCTCCCGCTTTACTGTCCACCACCTGGGTCGTTGCGGTGTGCTGACGTGCGGATAATGGCAGGAAATTCTGGGACGGAGAATAGATGCTCTGCTCATCGGGGTACACCTTGCATAATGGAAAGAAAAAACCCACTAGAAAATTAATTCCGGTCATCAAGTATTAGCGCAGCACTTGGCTGATAAATTGCGGAAACCCAAGAATGCGACGAACGATAGGGTAAGTGCGATGATGTGCGCGTCAGCGTGTAATGTTTAGACTATAAAAACCACAATTTTAAATTAGCCTTAAAAAGGCGATATAAGCGTCCAGTCCCACGCGAATTATCGAGTGCTGAAATTTAAACTCAGTGTTTATTGGCGGGCGCTTGGAATCGCTGTGGCGGGTGAATATAAGGCACCTCCGGAAATGCAATTTTCGTGATGATCGCAAGGCATTTTCGCGCGGAGGGAGGGATTTTATGCAGTATAAATGACCGGCTGAGCACGAAAATAACGCAGCGAGCGCGCTAAAATTGAATTTCAGGAGGTGCCCTATAATTAAATATTCAGTATCTGCTGCTAATTCATGATTGTTGGTGCAGTGATATAACGCGAATTGAAAAATAAATAGCAGCCTATGCGTTTTCGGTGGTGCATGGCCCGTCGTGTTCCACTGATTTGCAAAGTGGGAAATTTGCAATGTGATGTTGGTTTGGTGTGGCGCGCCATTTGGATTTTGGTCGGTACACACCTGAATGACACCACTTAATGCAGCCCAGCTGGTATTTCTAGTGTGCAGGTGTGGATATACCTCAAATTCGGTTATGCCGTGATTAATAGTTCGCCGCCGGCGGGTGAGTGGTCGCAGCGTGTTTCGGCAAGTGCAATATTTTGCATAACTTTTATATTCACTATAACGGTATGGTTGTTTTGGTTGGTGGCTAACTTGAGGGATTAAAATTCCGTAACTATTCAGCCTATTTCCCGTCATCCCCGCGCAGGCGGGGATCCAGCGGTCAATAGACGGTTTTTACTTGAGCGAATATCGTGATAGCGTCGGAGCCGTTGCAATCTGGATCCCCGTCTGCGCGGGGATGACGTGAGAAAATGAAAATTGTGCTGAATCTTAGCAAACGCAGGACGCGTTTTTGGCGGCTTTGCCGCGCAACCAAAATACATCAGGACGATGTATTTTGGTGCCGGGTTAATAGTTACAAAATTCCTTTATAACTCAAAATAGAAAATTGCCTACTGCCTAGATCTGCATCGCAGGATTCTGCAAACTTTTGCACCCAGCAGCGGTTCCTCGGTTAAAAAATTGCCAAAAAAAAGCCCTCACTGGGTGAGGGCTTAAGCCATGATTTAGGTTTGCTTAGGGTTTATCACCAATAATCAAACTTCACCTTAACAGGTTTAGGCGCGGTTTTGACTTTGATATACACCGTACCATTGGCTACCCCCGGCACAGGGGTAAATGACGCGCCTGAGTTGGTGATATTCTGCGGCCCGGTGGTAATGTTAAATGCCGTAGACACACCACTCCAAGAACCAATTTGCAGCGTGCCTGCCGCCTTGTTTAATTTGATGCAGTCACCGGCTACTGCCGATAATTCCCCACCTTTCACCGCCGTCTTATTGAAATTGGAGCTGCCACAGGTAACGGCCTGGCTAGAAGCGCTAGATGAACTGCTAGAGCTAGACGAGCGGCTAGAACTGCTAGAGCTAGACGAGCTGGTAGAATTACCCGCGGAGCTTTTGGGGCATTGGCCTCCCGCATAAAGGCCGATATTGTCGAGGCTAGCGTTCACTAAGCTTTTACCCAAATTAAAGGTTAGGCGCGCGCTGCTATCAGTGGCTTTAGCGGTAAAGGTGAAGGCATAAGGCTTGTAGGTTTTGGTGAGTTTAGCGGTAACCGAACCACCTTTTAAGCTCACGGAATCCCCGGGGCCCGAATCCACATTCACCGTGATATCGCGATTGTCCGTGGCTTTGCCATCAAAACAAATACTGTATTGTTGGCCCGCCACAGTGGCCGTGGGGTGCAACAATTGCACATCCCAAGGCTGCGCAGACGCTTTGGCTATAGCTGTCTTGAATTCACCTTTCCACGACACTTTCGCATCTTTCAAATGGGTCACAAATTTTTGCTTACCCTTAGCAAAGCTGCCGTCACTACTCAACAAATTCACTAGGCCCTTGCTGCCAGCGGAAGAGCTGGAGCTTGACGCCCGCCCACCCAGGCTACTGGAGTTATTAGCGAAGCTCGAATTGCCGGAGGAGTTAGATGACCACCACCAGCCAGAACTGCTTGAGCGACTAGACGAGCTTCCTGAACACCACCAGCCGAAGCAGTTGCTGCCGCTAGACGAGCTATGACCCCGCCAGCCGGAGCTGTTGGCGCTAGACGAGCTGGATGACGATGTATTGTTTTCACAGGCGTCACCAACGCCGTTGCCATCGGAGTCAAGCTGGTCGGGATTAAACGCCAGCGGGCAATTATCATAATAGATATTGATAAGGTCTCCATCGCTGTCAAGGTAGTCGGCATCGCAGGCGTTGCCAACGCCATCGCCATCAGAATCTTCTTGGTCCTGGTTGGTCACATTCGGGCAATTGTCGACAGAGTCTTGGAGGTAATCACCGTCTGGGTCTAGATTAGCTGGGGCAGGCGGGGCTTTCATATTCGCACGAAATGCCACGTTATCTATCAGCACTGGGTAGGTTACCGCAGAGCCGGTCTGCGAGCTAATCTCCAGTGTATGGAAGCCCGCGGGCACATTGATGCCTATATGTTGCCAGCCAGCCCCGCCGGCTAGGTGAATGAGATCGCCATTCACTGTCCCATTATCAACCGCCAAGCTGAGAACACCGGTGGCTTTAGGGTCATCTGGCATGCGGGCAGAGAGTGTCAAGGCTCCACCGGGGAAGTTGCCGCTCAAGTAGAACCCTGAGCCCCCACCTGCAATCGGGGCTCCTGGCCGAATTTTTAAGGCGTGTTGACTGGCGTCTCCCCCTTCCTCAATTGACGCGGGGCCGTCACTGTCTATGAAATAGAATCCGGCTGGCCAACCGTTTTCAAAGCCCTCACTAAAATCGCCAATTTTTGCTGGCTTGGAATTAGGGTCATTGAAATTCGATCCGCCCCAGCCCTCATCCAGATTCGAAATGCCATCGCCATCTGCGTCTAGCTGGGCGTCACTTGGGTCACCCGAGTTTAAGCCATAGTCATCTTCAGCAGTGTCGGGTATTCCATCGGAATCGGCATCCCAGCTGAGCCGTGAGTAACTAATGAATGGCGTCCAATTAGCCGTCCATCTTGGCGGGGTGGCACCATTCGAACTTGAATTGGAGCCAAAGTCCTGACTTGAATTGGAGCCAAAGTCCTGACTTGAATTTGAACCAAAGTCCTGACTTGAATTGGAGCCAAAGTCCTGACTTGAATTTGAACCAAAGTTCTGACTTGAATTTGAACCAAAGTCTTGACTTGAATTTGCACCAAAGCCCCGACTTGAACTGGAACCAAAACCCTGACTTGTATTTGCAGCAAAGCCCCGACTTGAACTTGAGCCTGATAGGGCAAAAAGTTGCGGCGACATAACACTCGCGGCAACCAATAGGGCGATGGATTTTTTGGTAAGTGGTATCAGCAACATCGTAAATCTCCTGGTTTAATTATTGTTAACTTGCGGTCTGCGCGTTTATTCGCTGTCAGCCCCAAGTAGCATGGCCAGCCTACCCTGCACGGATTTATTTTTACACCACGTAAAAAATGTTCTGTGAATATTTGGGATAAATGCCCATGTTTGGCTTTGAAAGGGAACGGATGTCAGGTTGTGCGTGTGATGACTAACACATTTTCAGACTCATAAGCTGAGTGATTTTTGAGCGCCAATCCGTTTTCACTCAACAGTGGCGCGCCTCGCTTGTACCCGCCGAAGCTGTGCGGTATCGCCACCGCCTATGCTGGAAGCCGCACAGACGCCAGCCTATTTTTACCGTATTAGTTATCGCCGCAAGCGATAACCGGTGGTTGAATCCTGCTCGGCTGTTGCCTTCTGCGTCGCTAAAACCTACCTTAGGAGCGCGCCATGCAATCATCAATTCCCACCCCAGAATCTACCGCATGCTTAGCCAGTGAATTGCCAGCGCTGCGCCAGGAAATTATGCAGGCACAGGCCACGCGCATTGATTTATTAAAATGGAAGCTGGCGTTGGTGTCTGGTTTGGGCGCGGCTGGGTTGGGGTTGCAAGTGAGTGGTGGTGCGGTGATTTTGGCGAATGTGGGTTACCTGCTGGCCATGATTCCGCTGGTGTGCGCCTATGTGGATTTATTGCTGCAACACACCAATTTACGTATTTTAGTGATCGCGCGTTTTTTGCGTGAACAACAGGATATTTACGAAGTATTTTGTCATGTAAAACGCAATATTTACGTATTAGAAGATTGGGCATTAAAAACGTCCACGCGATTTTTATGTTTGGCCGTAGCGGCTTATGGTTTGGCCAAAATTTTACTCATGCAAGGGGCCATTTTGGAGATGTTTGGCCTTGATCCGGTACCCAGCGCACACGCCCTAGCGCGCCAAGGCGTGTTGGGCGCTACCTTATTCATCAGTGGCACCTTCGGCTGGTGGTTATCCTGGTGGTTACAGCGCACCTACCACAATCTTATTGCTGAACAATTAAGCCCCGCAATTACACCGCCGCGTCAGTTGCAGAGTGTGCATGCGGGTGCTGCTGCAAGTTTGGCAGACCCATTAGTTGTGCAGCAGGTGACACTGCTGGATATTATTCAAAACCACTATTCAGCCTGTGATATTCAAACATTGCGTGATTATTTAAGTCGCCATGGCACCTTTAATTTTCCCGTATTAAATACCGGATTATTCCCCGCTGCTGTGGCCGGAGCGGAACTTCACTATACGGGCTATCAGCATGTTTGGGTGCGCGACAACATCTATGTGGCCTACGCACATTTCATCAATAATCACCCCGTATCGGCGGTGACCTGTGTACGTAGTCTGGCCGTTTATTTTAAAAAAAATCTGCACCGGTTTGATAATATTATCGATGGCAAAATATCGCCACAGCCGCCCACAAATCGCCCGCAGGTACGCTTTGATGGTGAACGCCTTGCAGAGTTAGAACAGCCCTGGGCTCATGCACAAAACGATGCTTTGGGCTATTTTGTATGGCTGTTTTGTAAGCTGATTTTGGCAGGTGCATTGCTGCCCACCGCCGACGATATAGCGCTGTTAGCGCATTTTGTGTTGTATTTTCAGGCCATTCGTTTTTGGGAGGATGAGGACAGTGGGCACTGGGAGGAAACGCGCAAAATACAGGCGTCCAGCATCGGTGCGGTAACCGCAGGCTTGCGCGAATTGAATCGAGTTTTGGCCATGCCAGCGGTGCCGGAGCATTTTTGTTATCAGAGTCGACGGGTTGGCGAGGCTTTGGTGGCAACCTTAATTCACAGCGGCAGCCGCAGCCTAGATGCCATTTTGCCAAGGGAGTGCCGGCAAACCGATGCGCACAAGGCGAGAGCCTACGATGCCGCATTATTGTTTTTGATTTTCCCGCTGAATATTGTCAGCGACACAATGGCCGATACAATCTTGGCTGACGTCATTGAGCATTTACAGGGTGAATATGGAGTGCGCCGCTATAACGGCGACTCCTTTTGGTCGGCAGACTACACACGAAAATTTGCACCTCAAGCGCGTACCGCGGATTTTAGTGAAACGCTAGACGAACGCGATCGCCTTTTGGTGCCGGGGGAGGAGGCGCAATGGTGCATCTTCGATCCGATCATTTCCATAATTTATGGCTGCAAATATCAGCGCCAGCCGTCGCAATCAATTCTACGTGACCAGCAAATAAAATATTTGAATCGTGCACTGGGCCAATTAACGGGGGATTCGCGTGTGCTGGGCGCACTTAAGTGCCCGGAATTGTATTATGTAGCCGCTGGCAAGCGTGTGCCCAACGACGCAACACCACTCCTGTGGGCGCAAGCCAATTTGTGGATGGCGCTACAGTTTATGGAGCAAAGCGCAACAATTACCGAAAGTTGAGTGGGTGTTTTTAAAAACCTAAAGTGAATGTCCGGAGGTGCCCTTAAGGTTTGCGCGCTCTCGCGGCGCCACTGGTAAATGCTAAAAGTGGCGAACAACGAATTAAGTTGGCCGCCACTTTTAGCTTTCATTAATAACACCAATACTGTGCACAGTTGTTGGTTGAGTCAACTGAGGTTTCGAGAATTACCCTTCGCCACCACTCAAAATCAATTCGCCGTTTTCAGCGGCGCTGTGTAGCGCTGGAATAAGCACCGCATTTTGATTATGAATAGAGCGCACCACTAATAACCCAGCTTGCGTAAACCGCTTTGCCGCCGAATCCAGAATGGCGATTTCGGCGCAGGGTGTGATGTGACTTACACCGTCCTGTGTGTAGACATGCATCGGCAAGTCGTCAATTTGACTGGCAATTCGCGTGCTGAATCCAGTGCCGAACTGCAGGAAATTTTCACCCAATACTAAACTAACTAAGCTCGCGCTATTGCCCCATAAATAATAATTATTCGGGTGGTTAGCGGGTAATTCAGTAAAGTCAAAAGTGTCGATGGGCGAGGTTTTTTTGCCGTAGGGCAGGCGCAATAAAAATTTAGGCGCTACCACGGCCAAGTGGCGACTGAGTTCACTGGCGCGAAAGGCTTGCCAAGCGGCGCTAAATTCTGGGTTGGGAATGTAATTCCAATCGGCGGCGTCGGGCTGGGTGGAAAGGGCGGCGCAGCCCGCCAGTTTTTCACTGCCACCGAGCAGGCTTATTGCGCCTAGGCTGCCGGCAATTAGCGCCATATTGGCCGCTAAATTCAAATCATCCAAATTGTCATTTAATTCCCAGTTGGCCTGCAGGCAGCTAAAAGCGATTTTGCCGGGAGTTTGATAGTGGGTGACCAATAATTTATACAGCGCGGTTTGGGTGGGGTCCGGCTGTTGCTTGGCATCTTGCACTAGCGCGGCTTGACTTGCGTCGATAATAAAAATTTTAAGGCGTGTATTGGTATTTAAGCGGCGAACTAAAAAATACAGGCTGCGCCAATTGGCTTCCAGTGTTTGAAATGCGCTCTGGTGCAAAATACCGCGCAGGGTTTGGCTGGTGGCTTCGTCCACGGCGGCTAATAGATCCGGCAGACGCGGCTCGCTTTTGGTTTGCGCGTAGGGCGCCACCAGTTGTTTGATGAATTGATCCACATCGCCTAATGGGCTGGCCTGTTGGGCGGCGCTGGGCATGCTGGCGAAAATGCTCTCTAACAGATTCTCCGGTGCCTGCCTGGGCTCGGTAGGGCGAGTTGCGGCTTGAGCATCCGCCGTGCCCTTTACGCCCATGGCCTGCAATTCAGCGGCGGCAGCGGCAAATAATTCCGGCTTTTTTAGGCGATTCTTGAGCACTTTGAAGCGCTCACACAGCGCTAGATTGCCCAACAAAAAATCCGGGTGCAACTCATCCAGGTCCGCAAACTCCAGCGGGCTTTCGCAAAATGGCAACTGCAGACGCACCCGCAAAGCGGCGAACACCTCAGCAAAATTGTCCCGGTCTATGGCGATAGGTGTGCAGGTGTTGAGGCTTAAATCCCCACGGCTGCCGCGCCCGCTGAAGTCGCCCAAAATGGCGATGTGAAAGTGCCCGCCTTGGGTGCCGGTGGGCCGAGTGTTGAGCCCGCGGGTGCCAAGGTGGATAGCGCCGGTGGAAATCTGGGTATTTGCCATGGTGGGGCCTTGGGAGGGGTTGGAGTTGGAATTAGCGTTGGGCTTGGAGCATAAAGCAGCCGGCGGGTGGTTGAAACCCAAAGTCGTTAAGTTCGGTGCGAAGCTGATTTTTTGAGTGGCTTTGAACTTTTCTTTCGCCCTCCTGGGCGAGTGACTTTTTCTTTGCGTGGCCAAAGAAAAAGTCACCAAAAAGAAAGGCCACCCGACTTTTTGGTTTTTGCTTTGCAAAAATACCCTCCCTCCGAGGCAATTTTGAGGGTCGCCGTGGCGTGACATCCTGTCCCGTCACGGCTCAAATGGACTTCCTGTCCATTTGCCCCTCAAAATCACCTCTCCACTCGGCCAAAAAACGGGCTTGTCCCGCTTCGGCTCGTTAGCGGGTCTACGGGTAATTAGCATATTTGGAAGGCGAAAATCCACGAATTAACGGCATCAGATGTAGTTCCTCCCGCCTGTTGGCCCTCACAAGTCAGTCGGGTAGCGGAGCGCCGGCCCCGGCTGGTCTTTGTCTGCTAGCCCAGAATCTCAATTAAGCCAGTAATTTTTTCAATTTCTTTGGCCTAAGCCGCCAGCCAATCCAGACGAAAATGTTCTACCCCTGCGTGGCGGCCATGTCATGAAGCGGCGGCCCTTACCAGTCCAGCAGTTGCGCGGTGAGGCCCACTTTGGCCCCAGTTTGCCAACACTTTATCCACAGGTTTTCAGTCAACTTTCAGGCTTGCGAATTTGGCCAAACCGCATTATCTTGTGCCCGCTTTAAAAATAAACACAACATATGGTGGTTTGGCCGGTAAGGCAGCCCTAAACCCTCGGCGCCAGTTTCGCGTTTTGGGTGCGGTTTTTGGTAGGGGTCCAGTGGGTGCGGTTGTGGTCACCTTTTGGGTCTGTTGTCCTCAATTTTTCATTGCCTCGGCAGCGCGTCGGGGCACAATTTTCGGAGCTCCCCATGCAAATAATCGCGGACGAAACCGCCCTTCAGCCCTCCGCGTCGCGTTTTAGCGATGCTTTAACCACCGCACCCGGTCAATTACGGGTTATCAAGCGCAACGGCCAGGTGGTGCCCTACACCGACGACAAAATCTCCCTCGCCATGACCAAGGCCTTTTTGGCCGTAGAAGGCGGCACCGCCGCCGCCTCGCGTCGCGTGCACGAGACCGTTGCCAAGCTCACCGACCAAATCTCCGCCACCTTCCGCCGGCGTATGCCGTCTGGCGGCACCATTCACATCGAAGAAATTCAAGACCAAGTTGAGCTGATTTTAATGCGCAGCGGCCAACACAAAGTGGCTCGGGACTACGTTATTTACCGCGCCGAACGCGCCAAACTGCGCGCCGCCAAACGCGCCTTGTCCCAGCCCATCGACTACCCCGAAATCCACGTCACCTTAAAAAGCGGCGTTAAACAGCCGTTAAACGTCGGCCGTTTGGAAATTCTGGTCACCGAAGCCTGCGCCGGCTTAAAAGACGTAGACGCCAGCGCCATCCTCAAAGAAGCCATGCGCAACCTCTACGACGGCGTGTCGGAAGACGATGTGAACACCGCGTTGGTGATCTCCGCCCGCACCCTGGTGGAAAAAGAACCCAACTACAGCCAAGCCACGGCGCGCCTGCTGCTGGACAAATTGCGCAGCGAAGCCCTGAGCTTTTTGAATGTGGCCAGCAGCGCCACCCAAGGTGAAATGGCCGAACTCTACGCCCAGGCGCTGCCCGCCTATGTACAAAAAGGCGTAGAGCTAGAGCTGCTGGACCCAGCACTGGCCAGCTACGACCTCGACATGCTTGGCCACGCCATTATTGCCGAGCGCGACTTACAGTTCGGCTACCTTGGCCTGCAAACCCTCTACGACCGCTACTTCATCCACAGCGAAGGCACCCGCATCGAACTCCCACAAATCTTCTTCATGCGCGTGGCCATGGGCCTAGCCGAGCGTGAAGAAATGAAAAACGAGCGCGCCATCGAGTTCTACCGCCTGCTCTCCAGCTTCGACTACATGAGCAGCACGCCCACCCTGTTTAACGCCGGCACCCTGCGCCCGCAGCTGTCCAGCTGTTACCTCACCACCATCCCCGACGACCTGCACGGCATTTACGGCGCCATTCAAGATAACGCCATGCTCAGCAAATTTGCCGGCGGCCTCGGCAACGACTGGACCCCCGTGCGCTCACTCGGCGCCTACATCAAAGGCACCAACGGCAAAAGCCAAGGCGTAGTACCCTTTTTGAAAGTGGCCAACGACACCGCCGTGGCCGTCAACCAAGGCGGTAAACGCAAAGGCGCCGTGTGCGCCTACCTCGAAACCTGGCACTTGGACATTGAAGAATTCCTCGAGCTGCGCAAAAACACCGGTGACGACCGCCGCCGCACCCACGACATGAACACCGCCAACTGGGTGCCCGACCTGTTTATGAAGCGCGTCTTCGACGACCAAGACTGGACCCTCTTCTCCCCCAGCGACGTGCCCGACCTGCACGACCTGTTCGGCACCGCCTTCGAAACCCGCTACTGCGAATACGAAGCCCTAGCCGCCGTCGGCAAAATCAAACCCAGCAAAAAAGTGCGGGCCCTAGACCTCTGGCGCAAAATGCTCGGCATGTTGTTTGAAACCGGCCACCCTTGGATAACCTTCAAAGACCCCTGCAACCTGCGCAGCCCGCAGCAGCACGTAGGCGTGGTGCACTCGTCTAACCTGTGTACCGAGATCACGCTGAATACCAAAGCCAACGAAGAAATCGCCGTGTGCAACCTCGGCTCCGTGAACTTGGCCCAGCACATCGAAGACGGCAAACTCAACGAAGCCAAACTGGCCGAAACCATCAAAACCGCCGTGCGCATGCTCGATAACGTTATCGACATCAACTACTACTCGGTGGAATCCGCGCGCACCTCCAACATGCGCCACCGCCCCGTAGGCCTTGGCATCATGGGTTTCCAAGATGCCCTGTACCAAATGCGCCTCGCCTACAGCTCCGACGCCGCGGTGGAATTCGCCGACCGCAGTATGGAAGTAGTCAGCTATCACGCCATTCAAGCCAGCAGCGAACTCGCCTCCGAGCGCGGCAGCTACTCCAGCTTTAAAGGCTCCTTGTGGGATCAGGGCATATTGCCCATCGACTCCATCGACTTACTCATCGAAAACCGCGGCTCCAAATACATCGACCAAGACCGCAGCCAAACCCTCGACTGGGCCAGCCTGCGCGCCCGCGTTAAAGCCAAAGGCATGCGCAACTCCAACGTCATGGCCATTGCCCCCACCGCCACCATCGCCAACATCACCGGTGTCAGCCAATCCATCGAGCCCACCTACCAAAACCTCTACGTGAAATCCAACCTCTCTGGCGAATTCACCGTGGTAAACCCCTACTTGGTCCACGACCTAAAAGCCCGCGACCTTTGGGACAGCGTGATGGTGAACGACCTGAAATACTACGAAGGCTCACTGCAAAAAATCGACCGCATCCCCGACGATTTAAAAGCCCTTTACGCCACCGCCTTTGAAGTGGAGCCCCGCTGGATAGTCGACGCCGCCAGCCGCCGCCAAAAATGGATCGACCAAGCGCAAAGTTTGAATTTATACATCGCCGGCGCCAACGGCAAAAAATTGGATGTTACTTATCGCATGGCTTGGTTCCGCGGCCTAAAAACTACTTATTATTTACGCGCACTTTCCGCCACCACTACGGAGAAATCCACAGTGAGCCAAGGCACCTTGAATGCGGTGAGCTCGGGTTCGGGTGGTTTGAACGCTGCGCCGGCGGCTGCTTTATCGTCGACGTTGGATTTGAGCGCTGAGGCAGCTGCGGTGCCTAAGGCGTGTTCGTTGGATAATCCGGATTGTGAGGCTTGTCAGTAGGGGTTTTGATTTTGTAGGGGGGGAGTGTTCGGGAAGGCGGAGGTGGACCTCCGCCCCGGACTTTTGGTGAGGGTTGATTATTTAATAGTTCGGTGGTCAAAATTTTTTTGGTTGTGTTCGCGCAAACGGTTTTAGTAGCGCGCAGGTTGGGTAGAGCAAAGCGAAACCCAACATTTGGGGTCTTTCAGTTGGTAGGTTGGGCAGTAATTCCCTGCTTTTCACTCTTAAACGGATAAATAAACATTTAAGTCTTTAGCTCCAAGTTTTTATTTCGCCCTCCTGGGCGAGTCACTTTTCTTTGCGTGGCCAAAGAAAAGTAACCCAAAGAAAGGCCACCCCTCTTTTTGGTTTTGCTACGCAAAATACCCTCCCTCGAGCGCCATGGATGGCGCGAATGCAGAAATTGCAGGAGCAATTTTCTGCCGGTGCAATTTTGAGGGTCCCTCAAAATCACACCTCCACTCGGCCAAAAAAGGGGGAGGCACAGCTTCGGCAGGAGTGGTGGGTGCGGTGGGTTTTTTTTAAAGATTAAAGATTAAAGGTGGCGCTTAAAAAGGCGCGAAGTGAACTTAGCTCGTATTTCCCTGTGCTGTATGGGGGATACAGAGCGACAAATTTAAAATTAACAGGGTGTGCCACCCAGCTTGCCGAAGCGGTGAAAAGCCCGTTTTTTGGCCGAGTGGAGAGGTGATTTTGAGGGGCAATTGGGCGGGAGGCCCAATTGAGCTGTGACGGTGCATGGATGCGCCGCCACGGCGACCCTCAAAATCGCCTTGGCAGAAATTTGCTCCTGCAATTTCTGCATTCGCGCCATCCATGGCGCTTGAGGGAGGGTATTTTTGCGTAGCAAAAACCAAAAAGTCGGGTGGCCTTTCTTTTTGGTTACTTTTTCTTTGGCCACGCAAAGAAAAAGTAACTCGCCCAGGAGGGCGAAAGAAAAGTTAAAAACCACTCAAAAAATCAGCTAGGCGGCTAACCAAATGAAAAATAACTCGCCCAGCAGGGCGAAATAAAAGTTCAAAACCACCCAAAAAATCAGCAGTCAACTTACCTTAATCCCATTTACTAAAGTCCAAATTAAACAACAAACACAAAATTCCACCGCAACAACACAGGAACCAAACCCATGCTAACCTGGGACGATTACGAAGAAACCCTAGAAACACCAGCACCGGCGTTGCGCGCCGAGCCAATCCCACAAGCCACGGCACCCAAAGCACCATCAGCACCAGCAGCACCAGCAGCACCAGCAGCACCCATAGCGGCAGCCCCAACGCGCCCCGCCACCAACAGCGAAGCCATTGCCCGCGCCCAACAAGCCATAGCGGATCTCGACCCCGCCCCAGGCTTGGAAGAATTAGCCATGGGCGCCGCGCGGGTGATGGTGGACGACAAACGCATGATCAACTGCCGTGCGGATTTAAATCAGCTGGTGCCGTTTAAATACGAATGGGCTTGGCAAAAATATTTGGACGGTTGCGCCAACCACTGGATGCCGCAAGAAATTAACATGACCGCCGACGTAGCCACTTGGAAAAATCCCGAAGGCCTTACCGACGATGAGCGCACTATCGTCATGCGCAGCCTAGGGTATTTTTCCACCGCGGATTCGCTCGTGGCTAATAATTTAGTGCTGGCTATTTACCGCCATATCACCTGCCCCGAAGCGCGCCAATATTTATTGCGCCAAGCCTTTGAAGAAGCTATCCACACCCACGCCTATCAATACTGCATTGAATCCTTAGGTATGGACGAAGGTGAGGTATTTAATATGTACCGCGAAGTGCCTTCTATCGCCAAAAAAGCGGCTTGGAGTATTGCCCATACTCGCGGCATTAGCAGCCCGCTGTTCCAAACCGGCACCCCGGAAACCGACCAAGAATTATTGCGCAATCTCATCGGCTTTTATGTGGTGACGGAAGGTATTTTCTTCTACTGCGGTTTTACGCAAATTCTGAGCATGGGCCGCCGCAATAAAATGACTGGCGTGGCCGAGCAATTTCAATACATTTTGCGCGATGAATCCATGCATTTAAATTTCGGCATCGACGTTATCAACCAAATTAAATTGGAAAATCCACATTTATGGACCGACGCGTTTAAAGATGAAGTGAAACAAATGGTGTTAGAAGGCACCGAGCTGGAAATTGCCTACGCCCGAGACACCATGCCCCGCGGCGTATTAGGCATGAACGCCGCCATGATGGAAGTGTATTTACAATTTATCGCCAA
>CAMCXE010000088.1 GCA_945882995.1 Thalassocella blandensis
TTGTCCTCCAGAATAGTTGTCGAAAACTTTCTGAAGGACGTGCCCTGAATAACATTTTTTAAAATGTTATTCAGGGCACGAAATTTTTTTGGCCGCCATTGTCAAGCATTATTTTAAATTTTTTTCGGGTTTGAGACTCTAATCTCTAGGTTGGTAAGATCATCATCTTAATCAGCTGTTTGCTCGGTTAGAAAAAATGGAGCTTTCTTGGGTGTGTGCGCCGGAATCTATGGGCGCCATGATGTCTGAGTGTGCGATAATATTGTTAAATCACATCTGGGCAGTGTATGAAATTTAAGAATAGAAAAGAAGTGGAGATGTTTATGTCGCTTATATGCTTGGCATTTTCTCTATTGGCGGCGTACGGCAGTTATGATAATTTTTTCTCGAAAGTGCGCTGTACATATGGCGGGTCAAAGCTCAGTTGGTTCTTCGGTATTATTTGTGAGTCATTTGGCGTCATAGGTGTGGCTACACTTTGGCTTGTGCTTAGTCTAATTTCATTTGTGTATGGTATGAGGGCGTTAATGAAATTCATAAAATACAGTAAATAAATTCAGATAATGCCTGGCGGCAATTTAGCCGGCTAGTTGAATATGCCCGATATTGATCGAAGGTTTATTACGTTATTTGTATGAGATTGCTTGGGCGGGATGTGGTCTGTCAAAGATTAGATGGCGATAGTGGTCGCAGTTTTATATGCCTTAAATTTGTGCTTCGCAGCCCGTAAGGCGAGACATGGGTAATTGGCAATTCACAAGCTCATTATTAATGGCCTGTTTTTGATCGAGTTTCCAGCATTTGGCCGCTAGCAATTGCTAAGTTGATAACAAAAATCGCCCTAGGCTAGCCTCCATCCCCTGTGTATGAATGCTAGCTAGCCATCGCTCCAAGCCCTCCATAAATTCATTTTGACTGAGCAGTTCCCGTGAAAATATGCCCGTAGCAGCCAACAGCGGTTGGATATCAGGAGCGTGTTGTGGATGGTAGGCGCGGGCCAAGGCGGTTAGTTGTTCGGCTTGTGGGTCGTTGACAGTATAGGCTTGGCCAGATTCTGTTACGCCGGTTAAATAGCGCAACCACGCGGCCAAGGCAAAAGGAATAATGGTGGGTTGTTGCTGTTTGGCAATTAATTCCTTGGCGGTGGCTAACCAGCGCTGCGGCAATTTTTGCGAGCCATCGCTGGCGACTTGGGTGGTTTTGTAGGGTACTAAGCTGTTGGCAAAACGGGCACAAATTGTGGCTTTATACTGCTCCATATCTATGCCTTCTGGCGCCGCGATAACGGGTGTAACTTCCGTATCCATAAATAATTGCAGCAGCTGGCGCAAGTTGGCGTTGCCCATGGCTTGGTGAATAAAATCGTAGCCCAATAAAAATCCTATATAAGCCAGTAGTGAATGACCGCCATTGAGTAACCGCAATTTTAGGTTTTCATAGGGGGTTACGTCTTTAACAATTAACGCACCCGCCAGCTCCCAGTGCGGGCGGTCATTGCAAAAATTATCTTCAATAATCCATTGGCTAAAGGGTTCGCTAACCACACTGGCATGATCGTCCAACCCCAAATAGGTATTAATTGCCGTGCGGTCTTCTGCTGTGGTGGCGGGCACAATGCGGTCCACCATGCTGCTGCAAAATGCAATATTGTGGTTAATCCACTGTGCTAAGGCTGCGTCAATGTGTTCCGCAAAGGCCAGAATTACGGCGCGAGTCACGCGGCCATTGTGTGCCAGATTGTCGCAGCTGAGCAGCGTAAAGCCCGGTTGCTGATTGCGCATGCGGTGCGCACAAGCCGCCACAATAAAACCTGGCATGGTGGTGGGGTTGGCTGGGTTGTGTAAATCCTGTTGTATATCGGGGTGCGATAAATCCAGCGCGCCCTGTATTTGGCAATAACCTTTTTCGGTAATGGTGAGGGTGACCACTTTAATGGCCGGTTGCGCTAATAAATTAATTACCGCTTGCGGATTTTCCCGCGCTACCCATACCGCCTCCACCGCGCCAATAATACGCCAATGTAAAGCGCTGTCGGTTTTTGTTAATAGCGTATATAAACCATTTTGTGGGTTGAGTTGGTCCCTAGCGGTGGGCTGGCGCAAACTAACCGCTTGAATTCGCCAATCACCACCCGCTACATGTAATAGGGTGTCGGTATATACCGCCTGATGGGCTTTGTGAAAGGCACCAATACCCAAATGCACAATGCCGCTGGCGTGTGCGGCTGGGGTGTAGTGGGGTAATTCAACTGTGTTTTTAAGGGTTTTGTAATTTTGTGCTGATAGGCGCGGGCTCATAAGTTGTACGCGTTTTTAACGAGGGAATAGGTTAGGTCAATGGCTAATTCGCGGGCTTCGTCTTCATCCAAGCGGTGGTCTGCTACGAGTTCTGCAAGAAAGCCGCAATCCATACGGCGGGCCACATCATGGCGGGCCGGAATGGATAAAAATGCGCGCGTGTCGTCATTAAAACCTACGGTATTGTAAAAACCAGCGGTTTCGGTGGTTTGTTGGCGAAAGCGGCGCATACCTTCTGGGCTATCGTGAAACCACCAAGCGGGCCCGAGTTTTAAGCAGGGATAATGGCCGGCTAAGGGGGCAAGCTCTCGGCTGTAACTGGTTTCATCCAAGGTAAATACAATTATCGACAGGCGCGGGTCATTGCCATATTTATTTAATAAGGGGCGCAGATTGCGCACGTATTCGGTGGGTATGGGAATGTCGGCACCTTTATCGCGGCCGAATTTTTCAAAAATAGTTTGGTTGTGATTGCGAAAGCTGCCGGGATGAATTTGCATAACCAAGCCATCATCTAAACTCATGGCGGCCATTTCGGTAAGCAGTTGGCCGCGGAATAATTCCGCCGTGGGTGCATCCACCGGGCCGCGCATGACGTGTTGAAATAAATTTTCTTTTTCGCGCGCGCATAAATCGGCGGTAAAAGGGGAGGGGTGGCCATGATCGCTGGAGGTGGCGCCGAATTGTTTAAAATAGTCGCGGCGTGTACGCAAGGCGTTTAAATAGCCTGCAAATTGGCTGGTGTTTTCGCCGGTAAGCTGGCCCAGTGCGTGCACGTTGTCTATAAACCCTTCAAATTCTGGGTCCACAACTGGGTCGGGCCTAAAAGCGGTAATTACGCGGCCGTGCCAGCCGGAATTTTGAATGGCTTCATGGTGCGTTAAATTATCCAGTGGCGATTCCGTGGTGGCTAAAACCTCGATATTAAATCTCTCAAAAAGGGCCCGGGGTTTAAAAGCATCCTGCTGTAATTTTTCAGTAATGGTGTCGAAATAATAATCGGCAGTGTCTGTGTCTAGCGCCACATCAATATCGAATACAGTAGCAAAAACATGGTCTAGCCATTGGCGTGAAGGCGTGCCGCGAAATAGCGCATAATTGCTGGCAAAAATCCCCCATACGTCCCGTGGACTGGGTTGGGGGATTGAATTTTTGTGTTGGCGTATCCCCAAGGCCTCAAGGCTTATGCCTTGGCTGTAGAGCATGCGAAATACATAATGATCCGGTTTAATTAATAAATCCGTTGCATTGCTAAAATTGTGGTTGTGCGCAAACCAGCTTGGGTCCGTGTGGCCGTGTGGGCTAACGATGGGCAGGCTGGCCACCTCAGCATAAAGCCTGCGCGCAATGGCTCGAGTGGTGGCATGCACGGGAAATAGCCGATCTGGGTGCAGTATTAAGGGTTTGCTCATGGCGCGTCCGTTATGGTCAATGTGGGTCGATCAATGCGTAATTTAGAGGGGGCGATGGTGAAGTGTTTCCAGTGTATGAATAACGCCACGTAATTCGGCTAGGCCCTTCATGCGACCCGCATAGGAATATCCGGGTTTAACATCGCGGCTATCCATTTCATCCCCCATTAAATGGCCGTGATCTGGGCGCATGGGAATGCTGCAGCTCAGTTCGCCTGCGTCAAGGCGACGGCGCTCTTCACAGAGCAGAGCATTAATTAGCCCCACCATATCGTTGTCGCCATTTAAATGTTCTGCTTCAAAAAATGATCCGTCGTCTTCCCGTTTTACGTTCCGCAGATGCGCAAAATAAATGCGCGCGCCAAATTCCTTCGCCATGGCCACTAGATCATTATCCCCGCGCGCGCCATAGGAGCCTGCGCACAGCGTAAGGCCATTGGCTGGGCTGGGTACGGCGGCAAGTAGAGCGCGTGCATCGGCTGCGGTGGACACCACACGCGGCAGGCCGAATAATGAAAATGGTGGATCATCAGGGTGAATACACATTTTCACACCAACGCTTTCGGCTACCGGAATAATATCGCGCAAAAAAGCGAATAAATCTTCACGCATACCTTCGGTGCCTAGCTCAATAAATTCTTGAATGGTTGAGCGGATGGAATCGCGCGTGTAAGAGCCTTCACCGCCGGGCAAACCGGCGATAATATTTTTTTCCAACAGAGTTTGTTCCGCCGAGCTCATGGCATTTATGCGTGCCTGAGCGCGCGCCAATACGTCCGGTGCATAATCCTGCGCCGCGCCACTGCGCTGTAAAATATGCACATCGTAGGCCGCAAAATCTGTCATTTCAAAACGCAATGCGTGGCTGGCATTGGGTAGACGGTAATGTAAATTGGTGCGAGTCCAGTCCACCACGGGCATAAAATTGTAACAAATCACTTTTACACCCGCCGTGCCGGCGTTGAAAATGGATTGCTTGAAGTTAGCGATATAGCGCTGAAAATCTCCGCTACGGGTTTTAATGGCGTTGTGCATGGGAATACTTTCGATGACGGACCATTGCAGGCCCGCTGACTCAATTAGGGCTTTACGCGCTAGAATGTCGTCTAGTGGCCATACATCGCCGGTGGGGATCTCATGCAGTGAGGTGACAATACCGGTAGCGCCGGCTTGAATAATGTGTTCCAGCGAAATGCTGTCGCTAGGGCCGAACCATCGCCAAGTTTCTTGCATTGTTCACATTCCTAAAATTGATGGGATTGGGCTAGTGAGATTTAGATTGTCAATTAGAGCCGAAGGGTCGGGGAAATTCAACCCAGAAATTGCAGGTGGCTAGAAAATCTCGGCAATCTAGGGGTATGCGCAACCTGCGGCAAATTCGCGGTAATTTTTGGATGTGCTCTGCTCATGTGTGGGTTTTCTGCGGTGGCCCTAATGTTATGCTGTGCCAGCTCAGAGGCAGGAACAGCTAAAACACATGCCTGATCCCGTTGTAAGGCTTTGAATCGTCATGTTTTATTGATTGACCATTGTAGGCGACGCGTTGATACAATCTCGCCGTTTGTTGCATTTTAACTTTTATCACCCGATTCGAGATTTCTACTTATGGGCATTATGCTATTTCGCTTGTGTAAATTAGTCGTTGCAGTGGGTTTGGCTGCTCTGGGAGCTATGCAAATTGGTTGGGCGGATGACGCACCCTTGCAGGCCTACACGCGCAGTGCCTTATCGCTTAATGGTGAATGGCGCATTATTGTAGATCCCTATGAAAATGGCTATTACAACTACCGTCACTAACCATTTGACCAGCAGGCGACACCTCCGGTAAAAAACCCCTATTTTGCAGACTACAACCCCCCAAACCCCTCCGAGTTGCTGGAATACCATTTTGATAAGGCCGGCACCTTACAAGTGCCCGGAGACTGGAACACCCAGCAGGACAAACTCTACTATTACGAAGGCAGCGTTTGGTACCGTAAAAAATTCGATGCGCCAAAATTTTCTAAAACCGATCGCCAGTTTGTTTATTTCGGCGCTGCAAATTACCGTGCCGATGTGTATTTAAATGGCAAAAAACTCGGTGTACATGTGGGCGGCTTTACACTGTTTCATTTTGAAGTTACTGGAAAATTAAAAGATCGGGATAATTCCATAATTGTGAAAGTGGATAACACCCGTCATGCGGAGGTTGTGCCAACTGTGAATACGGACTGGTGGAATTATGGCGGCCTGACGCGGGACGTAAAATTGCTGGTGGTGCCAGGCACCTTCATACGTGATTACAGCCTTGCGCTTAGCTCGGTGGAGCAGCCGCACATCGTTGGCCGCGTGCAGCTCGACGGTAACGCGGCGGGGCGCAGTTTTTTCCTGCGAATTCCAGAGCTGAATGTTAATCACCGGTTGGTTGCTGATGCTACCGGTGTTGCGCACTACAAAATTCCCGTACCTAAGGCGCAGTTTTGGTCGCCAGATGCGCCTAAACTCTACCGGCTGGAAATTGTTAGCGGCAAAGACAAATTGGTTGATGAAGTAGGCTTGCGTACCATCACTACTCAAGGCAAACAATTGTTACTCAATGGCAAGCCTATTTTTCTGCGTGGTATCTCGGTGCACGAGGAGTATTCCGCGGATGGCGGCGGCCGTGTGAACACGGCGGATAAGGCGCAAACGCTTTTAACCTGGGCGAAAGAGTTGAATTGCAATTTTGTGCGCTTAGCACATTACCCACACAATGAAGCCATGGTGCGCTTGGCGGATAAAATGGGTGTGTTGGTATGGTCGGAAATTCCCGTTTACTGGACTATCGATTGGCAAAATGAGGCCACTTATCAAAACGCCGAAGGTCAACTAACTGCCATGGTGGAGCGCGACAAAAACCGTGCGGCGGTGATTATTTGGTCCTTGGCTAATGAAACCCCAGTTTCCGAACCACGCAATCAATTTTTAACGCGCTTGGTGAGAAAAGCCCGCGCTGGATAACTCTCGGTTGCTAAGTGCCGCCATGGAAAAACATTACCGCGCCGACAACTCGAATATTGCTGTAGTACAAGACCCGTTGGCGGAGCTGTTAGATATGGTGAGTTTTAATCAATATATTGGTTGGTACGACGGCCTACCCGAGAAGGCCGACCGCATTAGCTGGGAAATTAATTACAATAAGCCGGTGTTTGTGAGCGAATTCGGTGGTGATGCCCTCGCCGGTTACCATGGTCATATTGATACACGATTCACAGAGGTATTTCAGGAGAATCTCTTCCTTAAGGACCTTGCCATGATTAGTAAAATTGATGGTCTCGTGGGCACTTCACCTTGGATTCTTGCCGATTTTCGATCGCCACGCCGGGCACTGGTGGGTATTCAAGACGAATTTAATCGCAAGGGCGTAGTTTCCAACCAAGGCAAAAAGAAAAAGGCCTTCTTTGTATTGCGGAAATTTTATCAAGACAAACAAGAGCAGCAGCACAACTGAGGTTACTAGGATAATCAGCCCAAGCAGGCAGTCTTATCAGGCGGTGGCTTCTTCCTCCGCCTTGTGTTGTGCCGCTGCACTCTTACCGTGTTTATTCCAAGCTCCTCAATATCTTTGCTGTCCAGGGTTTCAGCTTGTAATAATTTTTGCATGCTCACGTGAATAAATGTACGGTTTTTTTGCAGGCAGCGAATAGCACGCTGCAGGCTCTTTCCAATGATGGCCTTAATTTCAATATCCACGGCGCCCGCCGTTTTTTCGCTTAACATTTTTTGCGATGTCTCAAACGGCGATTGCAAAAAAGTGGCGTGTTTGGTTTCCAGCACAACCATCCCCAATTTTTCACTCATGCCGAATTGGGTCACCATGGCGCGGGCAATGTCTGTGGCTTTGGCTAAATCGTCCGCCGCTCCGGTGGACGCACTGCCACAAAAAATTGTTTCCGATGCTCTACCGCCCAATAGAACGGCAATTTTATCCAGCAATTCCGTCTCGTCTAAAACATAGCGATCTTCCGTGGGGCGTTGCAGCGTATAACCTAAGGATCCCATGCCGCGCGGAATGATGCTAATTTTATGAATTTTGTCTGCACAATTTAGTCCTAGGGCTACAGTGGCATGGCCCATTTCGTGATAGGCAATTCGCTCTTTTTCCCGCGGATTCATGACTTTGCTTTTCTGTTCTAGTCCAGCGACTAGACGTTCAATGGCTCGGGAAAAATCGGCCTCATTCACGCTGGGCGCGTCGCGTCGCGTGGCCACTAGGGCTGCTTCATTCACTAAGTTAGCCAAATCCGCGCCCGAAAATCCAGGCGTTAATGATGCAATGTGGCCAAGGTCAAATTGCTCATCAATTTTTATATGTTTAACGTGTACCCGCAGAATTTGCAGCCGTTCTACTTGGTCGGGGCTACCCAGCAGAATTTGTCGGTCGAAGCGCCCCGCGCGCAATAGCGCCGGGTCTAAAATTTCCGGCCGATTGGTGGCGGCCAGCATCATAACGCCTACGGATGTGTCGAAGCCGTCCATTTCCGCCAGTAACTGATTCAGCGTTTGTTCTTTCTCATCGTTGCTGCCGCCGCCCATAAAACCCAGTGCGCGTGATTTGCCTAGCGCGTCAATTTCGTCGATAAATAATATGCAGGGCGCCTGGCCGCGCGCTTGATTGAATAAGTCTCGAACGCGTGCCGCGCCAAGGCCAACAAACATTTCAACAAATTCAGAACCATTAATGGAAAAGAACGGCACCTTGGCCTCGCCAGCTAGGGCGCGCGCCAGCAGGGTTTTGCCAGTGCCCGGTGGGCCTACCAATAATATCCCTTTGGGCGCTCGCCCCCCCAGTCGGGAGTAGCGCTGGGGGTTTTGCAAAAAACTGACCACTTCCACCAATTCCTCCTTCGCTTCGTTGATGCCGGCAACATCTGCAAAGGTGGTTTGAATGTCTTTTTCCATAAAAACCTTTGCCCGCGACCGGCTCATAGATAAAATCCCACCCGCTGCGGAACTCATGCCGCGCATGGCGAAACTGGTTAACCAGTAAAAAAGTGCAATGGGAATTATGCAGGTTATTAAGAAACTCCAAAAAGCACTTTTTGGCTCACTACGAAATTGAATTTGTTTGTCGATGAGTTTGGGCACTAAGGTGGTGTCGGTTACCAGATTAGTAGTGAAGTGTTTGGTATTTTTGTCCCCCGTGGTTTTAAGTTCACCGCTCAGGTTTGCGTCTTCAAACACTACGGACTCTACTTGGTCCGCATCCACTAATGCAATAAATTCGCTGTAGGGAATGGACTGTTGGCGTGCATTAATTGCTAGGCTATTAAGCGCGAGTAGCACCACGAATATGACCAGCATTATGCCAATGCTCAAATTACCGGAGTTCTTTTTGTCTTGTTTTGGGTTTTGGATATTCATGGCTCCGCCTATTGTGGTGGATGAATAGGGAACAAGGCACGCAAGGTGCGCTCGCCAGAACTATTGCTTATTACAGCGTAATAAATGTTGATGCCAATACTAGTGAGGTGTGGAGGCTCGCTTGGGAAAGCCCTGTTTAGCTTGCAGTTTTTATAGCTAGGCTTCATTGAATGTGGAGAGCAGGAATTGAATATGCCGAATGGCTATTACAAAGAGTGCGAAAATTCTAATTGGCTTGTTTGGCAGGCTGTTAAGCCGTATGGACTATTTGTACCTTATTCCTCTAAAGTCGTGGCGTCAAATCTTGTAGTAAGGTGACCGGTGGGCCTGTGAATTTAAGGATTTTGTGCGTGTTTAAACTTCGTAATTCGGGATGATAAATCACTAAGTTAGAATCGCTTCTGTAAAGCCCTTTGTTGTGTCAACGTCATTAAGGTGAGGTTTTGGTCGGATTTTTTGGGTGATTTTACCTCGACAAGAAACCCCCTCCCAGCCCAAAGGCATTAAGTTAAGGATTTTAGCCTTTTCAAAATGTTCTCTACTGTTATAACCACAGTCCTGCCGAAGCGGCACAAGCCCGTTTTTTGGCCGAGTGGAGAGGTGATTTTGAGGGGCAAATGGACAGGACGTCCATTTGAGCCGTGACGGGACAGGATGTCACGCCACGGCGACCCTCAAAATCGCCTCGAAGGGAGGGGATTTTTGCGAAGCGAAAACCAAAAAGTCGGGTGGCCTTTCTTTTTGGTGACTTTTTCTTTGGCCACGCAAAGAAAAAGTCACTCGCCCAGGAGGGCGAACTAAGGGCTCAAAATCCCTCGAAAAATCAGCTTTGCGTTTAACTCAGTGAAGTAGGCAGAGGGGCATTCGCTGTGATACTTGCGACCGCCCACTTTAGCAAATAACCCTCTATTTCCCGCTGCAGCCCAGATTTTTAGACGGGCTGTTACCCATCCAACTCCGACCCCAACAAAATTCCCCTAAGCGAATTCGGCAGCGCTTCTTCAATTAATATATCCGCAAACTTGCCAATTAATTCCGGTGTGTCACATGTAAAATTGACTACACGGTTGTTCTCGGTACGGCCGCTCAGTTGACCCGGGTCTTTTTTGGCGTAGCCAGTCACTAACACACGCTCTGTATTGCCAATCATGTTTTGGCTTATAATTTTTGCCTGCTGAATAATGCGTTGCTGCAGCAGTGCTAAGCGCTGCTTTTTAACGGCTTCTGGAGTTTCGTCGGGTAAATCCGCCGCTGGTGTGCCGGGGCGTGGGCTGTAAATAAAGCTAAAAGACGTGTCAAAACCCACATCCGCAATTAAATTCATGGTGGCTTCAAAATCTTTGTCCGTTTCGCCGGGGAAGCCAATAATAAAGTCAGACGAAAAACTAATATCCGGGCGAATTTGTTTTAGCCGGCGTAATTTAGATTTATATTCCAATGCGGTGTGGCCGCGTTTCATGGCCATTAAAATTCGGTCTGACCCGCTTTGTACCGGCAGATGTAAATGGCTGACTAATTCGGGAATATGTTGGTAGGCGTCAATCAGTCGGTCAGAAAATTCAATGGGGTGCGAGGTGGTGTAGCGAATGCGGTCTATGCCGGGAATGGCCGCTACCATGGGTAATAATTCGGCAAAATCCACAATGCCTTTCGGGCCTGCGCCGCGGAAGGCGTTAACGTTTTGGCCCAGCAAATTCACTTCGCGTACGCCTTGGCTGGCGAGGTGGGCAATTTCGTCTAGCACGTCTTGCGCCGGGCGGCTGACTTCTTCGCCGCGAGTGTAAGGCACTACGCAAAAGGTACAGTATTTGGAGCAGCCTTCCATGATGGAGACAAAAGCCGTGGGGCCTTCGGCTTCTGGTTTTGGTAGGTTGTCGAATTTTTCAATTTCAGGGAAGCTGATGTCGACAATCACCACACCCTTGTTGCGGGGTTGGTCCATCAAGTCGGGCAAACGGTGCAGGGTTTGCGGGCCGAATACCAAATCCACAAAGGGGGCGCGTTTGGCAATGGCACCGCCTTCTTGGCTGGCTACACAGCCGCCTACACCAATCACAAGGCCGGGTTTTTTGTCTTTCAGGTGCTTCCAGCGGCCCAGTTGATGGAAGAGCTTTTCTTGGGCTTTTTCGCGGATGGAGCAGGTGTTGACCAGCAGTACGTCCGCTTCCTCGGGGTTGTCGGTGGGCACCATCTGGTGCGACTCCCCCAAAAGATCCCGCATTCTGGCCGAATCGTATTCGTTCATTTGGCAGCCGTGGGTTTCAATAAACAGCTTTTTGATAACGGGAGCGGGAGTAGGGAGGTCTGACATAAGGCGGCCTAAAGTTTTGATTAAAAAACGAGCGCAGCATTATACTGATGTCCCTCTGGGTTGCACAGAATCCATTGTGTTGTGTCCAGCCTTGTTTTTGCCGGCGCTGCCCCCATTAAGGCTTGTCACCCCTACATTGATTACTTTTTTGTGGCCCAATTATGCCTGTAGTACCCCTTTATAAAGTCATTTTTTACAACCAAAACCAAGTGTTTGAAGTCTTCGCGCGGGCCATTTATCAAAGCGACATGTACGGATTTATTGAGGTTGAGGAGTTCGTGTTTGGCGAGCGCACCTCGCTGCTGGTGGACCCGGGCGAGGAAAAACTTAAAACGGAATTCGCCTCGGTCAAGCGCTCCTACATCCCAATGCACGCCATTATTCGCATTGACGAGGTGGAAAAAGAGGGCGCCGTGAAGGTTACCGAGATTAAATCCGGCGATAAAATTGCCCATTTCCCCTTTCCCACGCTGGTGCCAAAACCCAGTAATGATTGATCCTACCGAGTGCCAGCGGCGGCATGGCCGGTGTAACGGCTAAGCGGCTCTCTGTCTCGCTGTATTAGGAGGGCTCGCCCATGTTGCTTTATTCTCGCTCACAGGGCAGCGGCCCGCCGCTGATACTCCTGCATGGCCTGTTTGGCTCGCTGGAAAACCTAGGGGCCATTGCTAAGCCCCTGGCGCAGAGTTTTTGCGTGCACTCCTTAGATTTGCCCAACCACGGCCGTAGCCCCCAAACCGCACACATGAGCTTGGACGCTATGGCCGATGCCGTGGGAGCATGGATGGACGCCCAGGGCATTGATACCGCCCATTTTTTCGGCCATTCCTTAGGCGGCAAAACGCTGATGGAATTCGCCCTCAAATACCCGCAGCGGGTCAACAAATTAATAGTGGCCGACATAGCCCCGGTGCACTACACACCGCATCATCAAGCTGTGTTTACAGGGTTGCTCAGCATAACGCCGGAGCGTTTAACCAGCCGCGCCGAAGCCGATCACATCTTATTACCCCATGTGCCCGAATTGCCGGTGCGCAGTTTTCTGCTCAAAAATTTGGTGAAGGAAGAAAACGGCTTTAGCTGGCGCATGAATTTGCCGATTATTCACCGCGATTATGCGCAATTAATTAGCGGTAACCGCGAGGGTGCAATATTCACTGGCCAAACGCTTTTTTTAAAAGGCGGCAATTCCGACTACATCACCGAACAGCACCGTGCCGCCATTGTGCAGCGTTTTCCTGCGGCGCAATTAAAAATAGTGGCGAATACAGGGCATTGGCTGCATGCTGAAAAACCGGATTTAATTGCCAGTATGAGTTTGCGGTTTTTGTTGGGGGAGCGAGGGGATAATTTGGGATGAGTTGTGTCGATGACAATGCGGGAGCATTTGATTTGGCCTGCGTGATACAGATTCCCTACACATTTCCTAGGCCAGTTTAGTTCGCCAACGATGCCAACCAGCTGCGTTCTCGCCAGTGTTTTCTCAAATATCGGTTCTGCCACGTAAAAATGGCCGGTGGCCTTCGGCCCCCCGAATTATTACACTTCGCACCCCGAGCTAACCGAGTGACCTTGCCATGTTGAAAACCGAACTGATTCACCCCGATATTCTGGCCGCTTTGGCGGGTTCTGGGCATTTTTCTCAGGTGTTAATTGCCGATGGGAATTTTCCCATTATTGGCAACCGTGGGCCCAATGCGCGGGTGGTGCATTTAAATCTTAAGCCCGGCATGCTGGACGCGGTTACTGTGTTGGAAACTTTATTAACGGCCGTGCCAGTGCAAGCCGCCACAGTAATGCAGCCGCCAGCGGATTTTGTACCGCCGGTATTTGCGGTGTACCGTGAGAAGTTGGGGGCAGCCACCTTGTGGCAGGAAATGGAGCGCTGGGCGTTTTACGACAAAATAGCCTCGCCGCGAACTACGCTAATGATCGCCACTGGCGAGCAGCAACGTTTTGCGAACCTATTGTTGGAAATTGGTGTGGTGAAATTGCCGGTGGAGAGTTTTTAAAATCATCCAGCCGCTAAAGCTGGATGTTAATAAAAAGTTGAGGCCTAATAATTTAGGCCCCAGTGTTGATTAGGCTTTTTTGTTGCGTGTACGAATAGAGCCCAAACCTACCATGCCTAAGCCAAGCAGCAATAGGGCGCTAGGTTCTGCAACGGAAGCACCGGCTTCTTCATAAAACGCAGTACCGCCAGCGTCGCCCAAACCCTTACCGGCATAATTGACCAAAAACGAACCAGCGCCGTTGGTGGTGCTAATTTTAAAAATGGTGGTGCCGGTAAGGCCGTAAAGGTCTAGGTTGTTGTCGCTAGCTAAACCATAAACTGCACCGTAGCCGATGGAGCCAATGAGTGTGCCTGCACCTGTGCCGGTGTTCAGCTGTACTAGTGAATCCCCGCCGACTGCGGAGCTGAGGTAGAGCTTATTGTTGACGACGGCTAAATCGCCAGAGGAGCCGTAGGAAGCGTCGCCATTGCCGATAAGCGATGCAACGCCAGAGCCAGTATTGATGGAATAGAGTGAGCTGTTAGCGCCATAGAGAGTGCCGCCAGGTCCGAAAACCAGGGAATTTAATGAGATCGAAGAGCCAAAGCTACCGATAAAGGTGCTGGCGGCGGTATTTTTGTTGATTGAATACAGGCCACTGAAGCTAATTCCATAGAGGTTGCCGGCGCCGTCAAAGGCGATGTCGGTCATAAAGGTGCTCATGGTGCCGATAACATTAACGGCGCCGGTGGCTACGTCTACGGTACCGAGTTTGCTGTTCAGGTCGCCCACCCAAAGTACGGGATTAGCGAAGGCGGCGCTTGATAAGGTGGACAGGGCAATTGCACTGGCGAGTGCGAGGCTTTTAAAGTTCATTTATTGTCTCCGATGAATTGGCGCGCGCGAAGGTGCGGGCAGTTGTCGCATAGCAATTTTTGCTCCAATGCTTTTAATTGCTTTGCTTTCAATTTTCTGGAGGTCTGTGATACTTATGGCGCTGCAGGGTGTTGTTGAACAAAGCCGCTTCGCGGCAAACTGAACCCCCATAGCCAACACTTTCCTCAGCGCCATCGATCGGTGGCGCGTTTACCTAGATGAGGAAAGCCCATGAACTCTACCGAAACCCGTAAATTTCAGCAAGCCT
>CAMCXE010000089.1 GCA_945882995.1 Thalassocella blandensis
AAATTCGCGCCACCAAATTAGCGATTTTAGTCAATTTGACCGCGAACCTTGATTTTTGCGGAAAAATTAGGGGTTCGCCGTGATGCGGAAAGCAGTTTCATGCTAATTTAGATATTTGGCAGGTGGGGTGACGCTCTAATCTCTAGTTAAATGAAATCATCGATTTATTCGCTGTCGGGGCCAGCCCATCTACCAATAGGGCGCGAAAAGTCGCTTGACCTTAATCACTTGCCGCTAATGTTTTGCCACCGACCACTAAGGCTTCTCCGCCGCCAACTCCCGCATCCACCCCAAATTTTTCTCAATGGCTTGAATCATCATGCCGGCTACGTCGCGGCCGGTGGCGGTTTCTATGCCTTCTAGGCCGGGGGAGGAGTTTACCTCTAGCAATAAGGGGCCTTTGCTGGAGCGAATAATGTCCACGCCGGCTACGGCTAAATCCATGGTTTTGGCGGCTTTAATGGCGAGTTTGCGTTCGTCGGCGGTGATGCGGGCTACGCTGGCGGTGCCGCCTTGGTGGATGTTAGCGCGGAATTCGCCGGGTTTGGCTTTGCGTTCGATGGAGGCAACCACTTTGCCGTCGATGACAAAACAGCGTAAATCTTTGCCGTTGGCTTCTTTAATAAATTCTTGCACCAATAAATTAGCCTGCACAGATTTAAAGGCATTAATTACAGATTCGGCGGCTTTGCGGGTTTCCGCCAGTACTACGCCGCGGCCTTGGGCGCCTTCCAATAATTTAACAATTAACGGCGCGCCGCCTACCATGTCAATTAAATCTTGTGTGTCGCTGGGGGAATTGGCAAAGCCGGTAATGGGAATATCCAAGCCGTTTTTTAACAGTAATTGCAGGGAAAATAATTTATCTCGCGATTGGGTAATGGCGGAAGACGTATTTAAGGCAAAAGTGCCCATGCTTTCAAATTGCCGGGTAAGGGCGCAGCCGTAAAAGGTCATGCTGGGGCGAATGCGGGGAATAACGGCGTCCAGTTTGTCCAGAATATTGCCGCCGCGATAATGAATTTCTGGGCGGTCGGCGTCTAGCTTCATGTAGCAATGTTTAATGCTTAAAAAATACATGCTGTGGCCGCGTTCTTCGCCCGCTTCCACAATGCGTTTGTTGCTATACAACTCTGGGTCGCTGGCCAAAATACCAATTTTTAAGCCGCTGGCTTCGGCCACTTGGTAGGATTCGTAGGTTTTGTCGATGTGAGCCTTATCTAAATTCCCTTGCAAAAAACCTTCTTCCGGGTCCACCAGCAGGCGCCCAACCATGGCCTCACGCCCCAGCAGCATGCGGTAGCCCATGGAGTCGCGGTTGGTGAGTGTCATTTCAATTTCAAAGTGGTGATTGCCCAGCACCATGGGGGCTTTGATCACCAGGCGATTTTCGGTTTCGCCGCTGGAGCTGCGCACTTTGCGTTTATCCGCCACTTGGGCCTCGCAGCGCACTACCACACGCCGCGAATTTTGCAGGGGGTGTACTTCAAAGCTCACCCAGCTATGGCCGCCACGCTTAAAGGGGTTGATGTTCACCGCGTGAATACTGGAGGTTTTTGCGCCGGAATCCACCCGAGCCTTGATTAATGGAATGCCAAGCTCGGGAAAGCTGCACCACTCTTCCGAACCAATCAGGGTTTTTTCATTCTCGGTCATAGCCTTTGCCTTGTGTTGGTTGGATGTGTGTGGCTGGTTTTCCCGCAACCTGCGGGGCAGGTTGCTAGGCCGACATAGCTGCGGCGCAGTGCCCAGCCTAGCCGCCGCGGTTATCAGCGGGGGGCGGATTATGCCCCATACCGCAGAGCAGCAAAAGCATTGGCGCAAAACAGACAAAGGGTAGCGCAAACAGGTGTACCCAGCGCCGTCGGCAGGCCCTAAAATGAGCGCCCTACAGCGCTTGAGCAAACACCCATGGCCTTCAGTCATATCATCGCCCATCAACTTTCGCGCCCTGCGCCCACTGCGCCGCTGCAGTGGCAAGCACGGCAGGAGCCCTTCGCGTTAAACGGCAAAATTGAGGAGGTGCTGCGGGAATTGAAGCACACTTATATTAAAAAATCCGGCAAGGCCTATGGGCGATTTTCCAGCGACTTGGCGGCGCGCCCCTTCAGCCAATGGCTAAGTGAATACAGGCGTGAAAAACTCAGTTTTGCCAGCCTAACGCAAACCGCTTTACAACATTTGAAGCTGGAAATTGAAAAAACTGAATGCCCGCTGCATGCGCAATTATTTTTTGCACAGGAGATTCTTGAAGGCGACCAATATTTATATGTGTTTGTGGTATTTAATGCGGCGGGCGTTTACTTAGACGGTAACCTGGAGATAAGTGACAGCGTGGCCCTAGACACGCAAGGCATTAATTTGGCCGCACGCATTCATTTAAATGGCTGGGAGGCAGGGGGTAGCACCAATTATTTATCACTGCTGCGTTGGCGAGGTGAAAAAGAGCTGTCGGATGCATTCGCCAATTTTTTAGGGTTCTGCGACAAAGTGGACGCTAAGGCACAAACTCAAGAATTGTTGGAAATTGTGGATCAATTCGCCCGGGAATTAGACGCAGAAAGCGCAAGTTTTACCCGCCACACACTGGTGGATTATTGTTTAGAGCAGGCTAAACAGGATAAACCCGTGGTTATTCAGGAGTTAGCTGCGCATGTGCATCACGAGCGGCCGGCGGCTTTTACGGATTTTGTAAAATCCCAACAAGTCAAATTCGATGATGAATTTATTGCGGATACCTCTGCCCTGCGCCAGTATGTGCGATTAAGCGGCCGCAATGAATTATTGAGTATGAGTTTTACCGCCGACTGTTTGGGTAGCTCCATTCAGTATGACCCCGAAAACGACAGCTTAATTATTAATGCTATTCCGCCAGCCTTAAAGGCGCGATTGTTGAAGCACCTTAAGGGTAAGGCCTAATCCGTGTGGCATGATTTCACCATCGGCGATTATGCCAAGCATAAATTTTTTGATGTGCCGCAGCTGGGAGATCGTCAGTTCGGCCTAACGCTGCTGGAAACCTTCCCCGCCTGCGCGCAAAAGCGTTGGGTGCCTTATTATCATTTTGCCATTGTGCGGCACGGTAAAGATATTGGGCATTTAAATTTTAGAGTGGCGAATAGCCGTATTATTACCGAATACGATGGCCACATTGGCTATCGCATTTTCCCGACATTTCGCGGGTTTGGTTATGCCGCCAAAGCCTGCGAAACACTGCGCCCATTGCTCCGCTTGCATAAATTTTCCAGTGTTATCCTCACCTGTAACCCCGATAACCTAGCCTCCCGCCACACCATCGAAAACCTCGGCGCCAGCCTGCTGGAAATTAAAGAATTTAAGGATGTGCCGCGGAGTATGGATCGGCTTAAGTGTCGGTATCAGTGGGTGTTGTGATTGAGGGTGTTCGGTCAGCGCGCAGCTGATTTTTCGAGTGGTTTCTAGCCTTTATTTCGCCCTCCTGGGCGAGTGACTTTTTCTTTGCGTGGCCAAAGAAAAAGTCACCAAAAAGAAAGGCCACTCGACTTTTTGGTTTTTGCTTCGCAAAAATACCCTCCCTCCGAGGCGATTTTGAGGGGCAAATGGACGTCTCGGCAATTGCTCCTGCATTGCTCTAATTCGCCGCATCCATGCGGCTCCTGTCCATTTGCCCATCAAAATCACCTCTCCACTCGGCCAAAAAACGGGCTGGTCCCGCTTCGGCAGGATCGTGGTTGTAACAGCAGGAAGCTTTTTAAATGGTCTATATCGCTGCCAAAGCGCGCAGCTTTGTCGTGGAGGCGAAGCCGCAAACTAAAGGCTCTCGTTGTGATTGGTCTTGTTAACGTTGTGTACTTTAGCTTGATCTTGCAATTTTTAGTACCTCTAGGCAGGCTCCCGATTCCGATACAAACAACTGGGTCGAGTTTACCTGGCCCCTTTCTTGGATTTCCACACACCATTTAAGCAAGCCGATTTTGCTTATTGTAACTTCCATATCCGTGGTGAGCCTGTGTCTATAACTTTCACCATCACCAGAGAAAGGTTTCAATTTTGGGTGAAGTATTTTATGGAGTTCTGCAATGTTCATAGTGAAGTCAACCGTGATTAAATGATATTGCTGCAGTGACAGCACCTTAGGTATCGATTGTTAATTCAGCACCCCACCGCGACGCCGTACCCACCAAGTCCATCCCCAAAACACCAAGGCACTCACCGATAAGACGCGGGCCAATGGCTCGGCCATGGGGTAACCCCCGTCATGCCACCAGAGCGCCACGGCAGCGACAACCCAAATGCCATGCATACACACTTGGCCCCAACGCTGGGTAAAACCCCAAGTCCAGCTTTTCGTGAGGTTAAGCACAGCGTGGGTGCCATACCAACCGCATAAGCCACCGGTAATTACATCGCCGGGCCAATGGGCGCCTACCACCACTCGGCTCCAGGCTACCACACAGGCTAGCGCAAGCAGGGGATAGCGCGCGGGCTTGGGGAGCAGGGGCGTGAGCAGGGCGGCCATGGCAAGGGCAGCAACCGAATGGCCGGAGGGAAACGAATAATTCCGCAGTAGTTGCCCAATGACGTGAATATGTTGTGGGTCTAGCACGGCGGCGGGGCGGGAAACTAATCCCAAATGTTTGGCCGCTTGTACGCCAATGCCCAGTGCGAGTGTAATTAAAAAGCCTTGCCATAAAATGGGCGGATGGCGGCGTATAAAAAAAATCAGCAAAACAAAACCCGGAAGACTATCGCCCAGAAATGTAATGTTTTGCCATAACCAATCAGGGCCTAAATTAGCGCCATTAATAAACTGGAAGAGGGGAATATTGCAGTCGTAATAATTGAGTACCAGTTGTACGCCGAAAAACACAATAAGCGGCGCCGCGAGGAATAAAAGCATACGGGGTTCCGCTAGTGGCTGGGGTCAGTCATTGGAGGTGGCGCAACAGAGGGTTCGGTAACTGCGCCAATTTTGGCCAGTACTACACTACCTTTTGAAAACAGAACGCTTGCGGTGGGGTAGCGGTGTAGCTCATTAATGGCGGTAAATAGAATCTCGCCAGCGGCGGGTTCCCGAATTTCTACCACGCGCTGCAGGTGTACGCTAAAACTGGGCATATCTTGATGATACATCACGATAGGCGCAGTAAGGTTTTTGGCGAATGCCGCGGCTTCCACCACAGGTTGTTGTTGTACGGCCGCGGCAGTGGGTAATATTTTGTGAATGACTACGCCAGAAAATACGGCACAAACCAGCAGTTGGCGCTGCCAGACGCGCAGCGGGGCTAATAGGCTGATGGCGATAATCGCCACTAGGCCTGTAGCGATTTCAAAGCGATAGCTTAGGTCAAAATTGTTTAAGCCATCGCGCAGGCTGGCTACTAATTTGGCGTCTTTGCTGGTGGCAATTAGGTGCTGGGCAATTTCGGGCAGCGCTAGAAATGCCAGCAAAAACACGCTGGCGGGTAAAAGCACCGCCCAAGGGCTGCGTAATTGTTCGCGATATTTGGCCATTAAAATAAATATGGGTGTGGAGCCATACAATAAATAATGGGGCAATTGGGTTTTAGAAAAGCTAAATAACACCAATACCACGCCAAACCAACAGCAGCACCACATATCAAAATGCGAGGCTAGTAGCTGTTTGCCGCGCAGCCACAAACTGAGATACAAGCCGGAAGCCGGCATAAACACTAACAGGCTCATTGGCCCGTAATAATACCAATGGCCACCGTGGCCTTCGAGAGTGTTGGTAAAGCGGGAAACATTGTGTTTCAGGAAAAATCCTTCCACAAAGGCTTGGCCCTGCACGGCATATTCGGCCAGATACCAGGGTAGAAAAATGGTGGCGCAGATAACCCAGCCGATGGGGTTAAAGACCAGTTTGCCCCAAGCGGACCAGCTGCCGGTAAAAACTGCAAACAAGCTCATGGTAACCATGGGAATAGCAATGGCCACTGGGCCCTTGGCCAAAACACCTAAACCCACCCAGGCGTAGGCACGCCAAGCGATTCTTGCACTATTTCTATCACCATTTTTATGCGCCATAAAAAATCGATAGGCGTCCAGCAAGCTTAAACACAACAACACATTTAATAGGGCATCGGCCGTGGCGGCGCGGCCGATAATCGACACAATTAACGAAGTGGCCATTAACACCGCCGCGGTATTCGCGCGGCTTACATCAAGAAATTGTTTTACGAAATAAAAAATGCCCAGCATCCAACCCGTGGCACAGAGTGCAGAGGGTAACCGCAACGCAAATTCGTGCAACCCAAACAGGCTGACGGAGGCGGCTTGCAGCCAATAAATTAAAATGGGTTTATCGAAACGCAGCTCGCCGCCCATATAGGTTGTTAAAAAATCGCCACGCTTCAACATTTCCATGGTGGCAGAGCTAAAAGCGCCTTCGTCCAAATCAAAAAGGGGCACGCCGCCAAGGGTCAGTACAAACATGAGCCCAAGAATAAACGGCAAATACTCGAATTCAAAAAAACGATCCACACGCGCCTGCCAAGGCAGGCGGCCACTAAACGGTTGGGGTGAGGCGTTAGGCTGGGAGGGCATTCGGTTTATTCGGCGGTATAAACATTGCGCACGGCATAACTACTGGTGCCAGCGTTATTAAAATAGGTGCGTGACATCATTTCGGCCAAAATGCCCGTGGTAATAAATTGTAGTGACATAAGTACGCTGACGACGCCGGTGAGTAACAAGGGGCGAGTGCCTATGTCATGTCCGAAAATAAATTTGTCGATGGCCAACCACGACAGCATGGACATACCCACAAAACCGATAAATAAACCAATGGTTCCAAAAAAATGCCCCGGGCGTGCCAGGTAGCGGCGGAAAAACATCACGGATAATAAGTCGAGAAATACCCGCACCGAGCGTGAAATGCCGTATTTGGACACACCAAATTGACGCGCATGGTGTTTTACTGGAATTTCCCCAATGCGGCTGGGCGGTACAACACCAGCCACCCAAATGGGGATAAACCGATGCATTTCGCCCATTAATTTAATTTGGCGGATGACGTCGCCGCGATACACCTTGAGGCTGCAGCCATAGTCGTGAATGTTCACGCCGGAGACTTTCACAATCAAGCGGTTGGCCAGCCACGAGGGGATTTTGCGTGCCACCACGTTGTCTTGGCGGTTTTTGCGCCAACCCACCAGCAGGTCTAGGTCGTTGTTGATCAGGTGCTCCACCATGTGGGGAATGTCACTGGGGTCATTTTGCAAATCGCCGTCGAGGGTGACCACAAATTCGCCTTGGGCGAAGTCGATGCCCGCTTGCATAGCGGCGGTTTGGCCATAATTGCGGCTCAATTCCACAAGGTGGACGTTGCTCATGCCCGGGGTGAGCAGGCTGCGCGCATGTTTTACCGTGCCATCGGTGCTACCATCGTCCACCAAAATAAGCTGCCACACCTTGGGGTAGCCCTGCATGGCCTGTGTAATGGCGTCCAACAGCCCGCCCACGGATTCCACCTCGTTGTAGAGCGGCACCACAATGGACAGGTGCACGGCGTACTCGGGGCGATTTTTGTCGAACAGGGGGGATGGCTGTAATGCTACGGCCTCTTTCATAGTGAACCTTGATAAATGCATGGGCGGGGAAGGGTGTGCGGACAGACTAACAGGCTTAACAAGGGGCGCGCCTGCAGCCGCCTACTATACGATAATTTTATGCTAATGAAAAAGCTCAACAAAACCTGGCTTATCCATATTTTCTCCATCGCGGCGGTGGGGCTCTATGCCTGGGTTATTCAACATTACTATGGCTGGCAAAAAATATTGCTGGCCTGGCATGAGGTGTCGCCGCTTAAACTGGTGTTGTGTTTGGCCTTGATGTTTTTTACTTATGCGGTGCGAGCGGCACGTATTCACGATTTTTTTTCGCCATCGCCGGACTACCCACTGGCCAGCTGTTTAAAAATTATGTTAACGCATAATTTGCTGAATAATTTAATGCCCATGCGCACCGGCGAGGCCAGTTTTCCGCTGTTGATGCGCCGCGAATTCGGCACCCCGCTGGCAAGCGCCACGGCCTTGTTGGTGTTATTCCGCATTATGGATTTTCAGATTTTAATGGTGCTGGGCTGTTTATGTTTTTTAATGTTCAGTAGCGCGCACACTTGGCAGCTGTGGGTAATGCCGGTGTTAATATTGGCACCTTTAGCGCTATTCCCCCTTAAAAAATATTTGCAGCAGCTGGCGCCGAAATTTGTTGGCTATAAATTTGAGCAAAAATTTGTGCAGGTGTTGGATATTCTACCCAGCAATTTTTTTACCCTGTTGCGCATGTGGTTGCTCTCTTGGTTAAGCTGGGGCACTAAACTGGTGGTATTTACGTTTATTATGCTGTGGTTTGCGGACGTCGACTGGTGGAGCGCCATGGGCGCTACCTTTGCCGGCGAGCTGGGTTCGATAATTCCCATTCATTCGCCCGGCGGCTTGGGCACCTACGAAGCTAGCATGTTGGGCATTTCAGCCATGCTGGGTTTGCGTGGCGACTGGATTTTATTTGCCGGTGTGCAATTGCATTTGTTGATTATTTTTAGCACGTTGCTGAGTGGTGTGGTGGGGTATTTTATTCCTAGTCGGGGTGGGGTGAAGGCTGGCAGTTCGTCCACTGAATTGCTGTAACACCCTAGGCAAGCCCGCGTTAAATTTGCGAGGCGTCTGCACTGATAATATTAACTGACTGTTTTTCGGGAGCCATTAATTCAACAGCCGGTTAACCATGGTAACCAGCCGCTCCAAAGCCCCGCGATTTTGCTCCACATAAGCTTGTGCTTTTGCGCCCCTTTCTGCCCTTAACACGGGGTTGCCCAGCAGCTCTAGCCACGCGCTAACCACATCCTCGGCGGTGTGTACCCCGGCTAAACCGCCGGCCGCCGCTAGGCTGTCGGCAATGGTTTGAAAATTAAATACCCATGGCCCGCTCAGCACCGGTATGCCCCAGATTGCGGCTTCTAGCATGTTGTGGCCGCCGCGCTGAATCAAACTGCCGCCGATAAAGGCCACGTCCGCCGTGCCGTAGAGCAGGGTTAATTCGCCGAGGGTGTCACCCAGCAGAATGGCCACATCCGGTGTTAGCGGCAGCGGGTTGCTGCGTTTGGCCAAAGTAAAACCCCGCTCAATACAGAGCTGCGCTACGGATTCAAAACGGTCTGGGTGGCGCGGCGCCAGAATAAGTAGCGCATTGGGCAGTGCCGTCCGCAGCTGCGCAAAGGCGCTGAGCAGCATGGCTTCCTCGCCTTCGTGAGTGCTACCGGCAATGACCACAGGGCGGCCGTTGAAGCTGGTTTTGAGTTGGGCGGCCGCGGCGAGGGTTGCGGGGGCGAGGCTGGCGTCGAACTTGATGTTGCCGGTGATCTGCAGTTTATCTGGCGCTAGGCCTAGGTCCATAAACCGTTGACCGTCCACCGCATTTTGCGCCGCTACACCGCTGAGGTTGGCCATGATTTCCCGGCTGAGCCCCGCAAAACGCGCGTAACCCCTGGCCGATTTGGCGGAAAGGCGAGCATTGGCCAGTAACACCTGAATACCGGCGCAGCGGCAGGCGGCTAAGGTGTTTGGCCAGAGCTCGGTTTCCATTACCACGTAAGCGCTGGGCCGCATGGCGCGCAAGAATCGCCCCACCAGCCAGGGCACATCATAGGGCGCATACACATGCACAACCCGTCCAGCGAAGCTGGCCAGCAGTCGCTCGGACCCTGTGGGCGTGGTGGTGGTGACTAGTAGATTAAAGCGCTGCGTGGCGAGCAACTGTTCCATGAGCCCAGTGGCGGCGATGGTTTCACCCACGGATACGGCGTGAATCCACAGCGTTGGCTTGGCGGGGTCCAGCTGTTGCGCGGCTCGTGTTACGGCGCCAAAACGCTCAGCAATGCGTTGCCGGTAGGCTGGTAAACGCTGCCCGCGCCACCAGAGCCGGGCAACCAGTAGCGGCAGGCTTAGGGTGAGCAGCAGGCTGTAGAGTGCACGCACGCTTAGGCGTCTTCACTGGATTGAACGGCGTGCAGCGAGGCGTAATAGCCCTTTTGCGCCAGCAGCTGCTGATGGGTTCCCTGCTCCACAATGCGGCCCTGGTCCATGACCACAATATTGTCGGCATGCTCGATGGTGCTTAAGCGGTGCGCCACAATCAGGGTTGTGCGGTTCAGTTGCAGGTTGTTGAGTGCGGTTTGAATGGCTTTTTCCGACTCGTTATCCAGCGCCGAGGTGGCTTCATCCAGCACGAGGATGGGTGCGTTTTTAAATAAGGCCCGAGCAATGGCAATACGTTGGCGCTGGCCGCCGGAGAGGCGAGTGCCGTCTTCGCCTATTAGCGTGTTTAGGCCTTCCGGCAGCGCGGCTATAAAGTCGGTGGCACAGGCTAAGTCCGCGCTGCGCTCCACCTGTGCAGGGGTCACCTCGGCGGGGTCCGCCCCGTAGGCAATGTTGCGCAGCACCGTGTCGTTAAACAGGATCGTCTGCTGATTCACCAGCGCGATGTTGCCGCGCAGGCTGGCCAGGGTTTGGGTGCGAATGTCATGGCCATCAATGCGAATACTGCCTTGTTGAAATTCGTACAGCCGCAACAGCAGGTTGGTGAGGGTGCTTTTACCACTGCCGGAGCGCCCCACCAGCGCTACGGTTTGCCCTGGCTCAATCACTAAGTTGATATTGCGGAGTGCGGGGTGCTCCTCGTCGTAACTAAAGCTCAAGTTTTCAATTTCGATGCGGCCCTGTTTCACCTCAAGAATCTCACGGCCGCTGTCGTTTTCCGGCGCCATGTCCGCCACGGCGAATATGGTTTCCGCCGCCGCTAGGCCGCGCTGAATGGTTTCATTAACGGTGGACACTTGACGCAGGGGCTTGGCGATCATGGCGGCGGCGGTTAAGTAGGCTACTGCCGTGCCCGTGTCTTCCTCCCAAAAAGTGAGAATTAAAAACAGCAAAATCGCCAGGTCAATGGCCACAACTAAATCAAATACTGGGCCCTGCAAGGCGGCAATGCGTTCGTATTTGGTGCTGAGTTTGTTGCTCTGATCGCTGGTTTGATCAAAACGCTGTTTTTCATAACGCTGGCCGCCAAAACTGCGCACCAAGCGAAACCCTTGGATGGCTTCGTTGGCAATATGGGAAATGCCCCCCATGGTCACCTGCAAACGGCGGCTGAGGCCGCGAAAATAGCGGCTGGCCAAGCGCACTAGGCCGGCCAGTATTGGGGCAATCACAATTAAAATGAGGGTGAGCTTCCAGTCGGTATACAGCAGGTAGGCCAGCAGGCCCAACACCGTAAAACCATCGCGCATGGCGGTTTTAATGGCTTGAGTGACCGAGCCAGACACTTGCTGAATGTTGTAAGTGATCAGCGAGATGAGTTCGCCGCTGTTATTGGCGTCATAGTAGCGGCTGGGCAAATACAGCAGCTGGCCAAACAGCTCCTTGCGCAGATCGTTCACCACCCCAAGCCCCACCCGGGCGATGTAGTAGTTGCCAAAAAAAGACCCTATGCCATGCACAATCCGCGCACCTACGATGGCCAGGGGCACAAATATAATCATTTGTTTGTCGCGAGATTCTAGGCCGTTAATGAAATATTTCATTAAATGCGCCATCACCGATTCCATACCGGCGAATAACAAGTACCCCAGCAAACTAATAAACCCTAAGCGCCAATAGGGGCGGGTGTAACCTAACAGGCGCCGGTAGAGCGCAACAGAATTGGTGGTGCTAGACATGATGATGGGGCTGCGGCCAAAGGAGGGCGGAATTATGGCGGATTCTGTGGGGGTTGTGTTGAACCTAGAAATCTCGGTTGAATCACCAATAGCTGCGTGCCCTCCTAGCCTGCCGAGCCAAAGTTAAACCTAGAAACCTCAGTTGGATCACCAAAGTCTGCACAACCCCTTGGCGCGCCTAGCAAAAAAACTTGATACAGAGTCACAACATCGCCGTCCACGCACAGCGGGTAGAAATTCTACCTGCCACCTTAGCTGAAACTGGTTCGACTGCTCCGCGCTCACCACAAACGGCGTCCGCCGTTCGCCCTGAGCTTGTCGAAGGGCAAACCAAATGGCGGCCCCCTAACCCGCATTAATTTACATCCCGAGGGGCGTGACCTTGGTGAGCCATGTCCGATGCTGCGGAAATCTTCATGCAGCCCACCAAGGTGACGCCCTACGAAGCAATTCGCCATCAGGCAAATTAACAATTTCGCGACGCGACGCAAATGTATTTTGGCTTTGTGCCATATCCAAATGGTGGATTGTCGCTAACATCTACGGGTGTGGGTGGGAGGGTTGTGATGGATTTGTCAATGGGTTTTAATTTGTGGGGGGCAAGTTGTTTGATCAACACGGAAAATTTTTGATCAATCGAGCAGGGAATTTAATGAAGCGTTTGGCCCCGCCGTACCGGTTTGATGCCGTAGTCTGTGAATCGGGGCGGTTGCTCTTCGAAGAAAATATAAATAGTCTAGCTATGGTTCACAAAGCCGGTGGAGCGAGTGTCAGCGCGTCATACATTTTTCTGCCACATTTTTCTAGAAGGCCGGTTTGGCTGGGCTGAAATGGTGGGTGGCTTGTTAGTTTTTCACCAAGCTCAGAGGTGTTTACAAACGTGATCCAGCCAGTGGCGAGTGGACAGCTTACACAATATTTCCGGTGGAATAGATATATGGAAAAATATTTACTTATAAATAGCGTGCTGACGAACATATTTGACTGCCAGAACACTCTTCCAAATGTAGAGGTTGATGAACTGTTTCGGGACCAACTTCTCTATTGTGAATTCCGTAGGCCGTTTATGGCTGAGTTGCTGGCGAGCTTTAGTGATGGTGAAATTTCTTGGATTGATGCGATGGATAGGTATTTAGGTATTAATCGCTCAAATTTCGCGGATGAAACTGAGGCTCGCGCGTTCGCAAAAGAGGTTTTTTATGATCCGGCTATGGCAATAGAGCTTGAGCGATCTGCCTCGTACGGCGGGTAAATTTTATTGCGCAATGAAGCCCGTAAGGCGGATTCGCGAAGCAATCCGCCATCTGGAAAATAAACAATTTTGCGATGCGACGGAAATGTATTTTTGGCTTTGTGACACACCCAAATGGTGGATTGTCGCTTTGCTCCGAATCCACCCTGCGAGCTCTTGACCCTAGTAAAAATATTGTTGCTTTTATTGAGAGAAAAGACGTGCCTGCATTAAAACCACCTACGGGCAATGAAAGTCCGTTTGATGTCGATAGTGGCGCAAATAAAGAGTGGACTCCGGGAATGAAAACATTGAATGGTGTTACGGAAGCGGTAATGAGTTTTCCTCTAGGAACAGATCTTAAAAAAGTCGTCACAGAACTTACAATAGGATTGTAGATGCTATGTTACAAACCGATGAAAACACTTACCACGAGCCTTTTGCGGGTTGGGCCATACAAACTATTAACGGGGAAATCTATTATACGGCTATTGATTCGGGGCATGGAGGAAGAGAGTGTAGAATTAAAGTAGGAAAAAATACGCTAGACTATGCTAAAAGTAACAAACCTACGTGTGAGGAAATGGATATTTTTTTGCAGGAAAATGGATATACAAAAGTGGAGTGGTGCGACAGATGAAAAACCCGTAAGCGAGTAGGTTGGGTAGAGCGCAGCGAAACCCAACATTCCTACTTCAAAGAATGAGGATTTTGCCGGAGTAAGTACCGCTTTTTTGGGCGTTTTTTATTGTGGTTTGTGCTGTGTTGGGTTTCGCTGCGCTCTACCTAGGCGGCCCCACCCAACTTACGAAAACGGAGATATTTAATGCGGTATCGTCGGGTTTTTGTGGCGGGTGGGTATTATTTTTTCACGGTGAAGTTGGCAAGCCCTGGCAGTCGATTATTGGTGGAGCATGTTGGTGTGTTGCGGGCGGCGTTTAAATCGGTGAAGGCGGCGCATCCATTTGTCATTGATGCCATTGTGGTTATGCCAAATCACTTGCATTGTATTTGGCACTTGCCGGTTGGGGATTGTGATTACCCTATGCGTTGGCGCCAAATTAAAAGTTATTTTTCTCGCGCACTTCCCCCGGTTGAAGCTATTAGTCAAAGCCGCCTCCATAAACACGAGCGCGGCATTTGGCAGCGGCGTTACTGGGAGCACACGCTGCGCGACGAAGCGGATTATGTGAATCACATAAATTATATTCACAATAACCCCGTAAAACACGGCTATGTATTATCGCCAAAAGAATGGCCTTATTCATCGTTACATTATTATGAGCGCATGGGTGTAAGCTTCGCAGATGTGGCGTGTAGCAGTGATGTGTTGCAGCAGTGTGAGTAGCAGGTAGGTTGGGTAGAGCGCAGCGAAACCCAACATTCTTACTTCAATGAATGGAGATTTTGCCGGGATAAGTACTGCCTTTTTGGGTGTTTGTTTTATTGTGGTTTGTGCTGTGTTGGGTTTCGCTGCGCTCTGCCCAACCT
>CAMCXE010000090.1 GCA_945882995.1 Thalassocella blandensis
GCAACCAATCGTCCATGGAGGGCGGCAGCAGGAAGTTGGTGTTGCGATCAATGGTTATGAAGCGGGACATGGCGGCATTCTGTGGTGTGGGAGGCCTATTTTCTCATGGGGCCTAACGACGGGCCAGGAAAGTCCGACAGGCTGCTAGAGCAATGGTTTATTCGCATACCGGCATAGGGTGGATTTGGGATGATTATTTATTTCCACGGCCCTAAATAGGGGGTTTTTACTTAAGCGGAGATTGTAATAGCTTTAGAGCGGTTGCCATCTGGATCCCCGCCTACGCGGGGATGACGCACGAAAATGAAAAATGTGCTGACTAGTTACAATTTTTAAGGCGAGAAAATATTAATTGTTAAATTGTGTCGCCTAGTTCTTCTGCAGGGGTTGGTGATTGGTGATATGGGTATATAGTTGAGCCAAGCGATTCTGTGCTGCACAGTGAGCCTAACGGACGATAACTATTGCGCGGGGCATACCTATGCGAAACAAAGCTATTTTATTGGTGGAAGATAACGAAAGCGACGTGGAGCTTACCAAGCGAGCGTTTAAAAAGTCGCGCATTTCCAACCCCTTAGTGGTGGTGCGTAATGGGCGCGAGGCGTGTGATTATTTATTTGGCACGGGTATGTATTTTGAGCGGTCCGTGGCGGATTTGCCGGCGCTAATTTTGTTGGATTTAAAATTGCCGGTAATGAGCGGGCTGGATGTATTGCGCCGCATTCGCGCCGACCCACGCACCCGCGCCGCCATTGTCATTGTACTGACCTCGTCGGACGCCGCGCCGGATATTAGTGCGGCTTACGACATTGGCGTGAATAGCTTTTTGCGTAAGCCAGTGGATTATGAAAAATTCAGCGCCTTAGTGGAGCAAGTGGGTTTGTATTGGCTGATCACAAATATTGGGCCGCCGTCGGATTACCCCTAGCGGTGCAATGCCATTACGTTAAGGCAAAAGGGTAGAGGCGTGGCAAGCGGCGCCCCTACCACAACCAAAATCTTTAATTTAATGGCATTGGTTTAGCCGCCCGTGTGGTTATGGTCATGAATATGTGCATCGTTAAGTGTTAGACGGTTAAGTGTTAACCCACCACCGCCAGACCAAATCCAGGCGGCACAACAGGGCCAGGATGCGGTATTCATCCACGTAAAACGGGAGAACAGGCTATGCCAACCACCCCTCAGCAGTCGATAGACCAAATTTTTACCCATCACGAGCCGGCCATTTTGGAAGGTTGGATGTGCGAGCAGGTGGCCGCGCTTACGTCGCGCCAAGATTTAATGTCCACCGCAGCATTACGCACCCAGTCCCAAGCGTTTTTGGCGTTATTTACCCTGGCCTGCCGCGATGGTGGGCTGGTGGATATCACCGGCACGCCTTGGGCGCCAGTCCTAGATTTTTTGGCCGATTTGTCGAGCCAGCGCGCCAAACTTGGTTTTACGCCCAGTGAAACCGCTACTTTTGTGTTTTCCCTCAAACAGCCGGTATTTGCGCGGGTGCGTGAAGAGCTGGGCGCCGATGTGGGCACGCTGGTGGATGACCTTTGGGGCATGAATGTGCTGCTGGACAAGCTGGGCCTGTACACCATGGAGTTGTACTTGAAAAGCCGCGAAACCGTGATTAAACACCAGCAGTTGGACATGTTAGAGCTTTCCACCCCCGTGCTAAACCTGTGGCAGGACATTTTAGCGGTGCCGCTGATTGGCACGCTGGACTCTAGCCGTATGCAGGCGGTGATGGAAAACCTATTGGGCGCCATTGCTAAACAGGGCAGCCCTATAGCCATTGTGGATATTACGGGGGTGTCCGCAGTGGACACTGAGGTGGCGCAGCACTTACTAAAAACGGCTGCGGCGGCGCGCCTGATGGGGGCGCAATGCATTATCAGCGGCATTAGTGCACCCATTGCCCAAACCATGGTGGCGCTGGGGGTGCCGTTTGGCAGTGTTGATACCCGCGCCACTCTGGCTGATGCCTTGGCCCAAGCCTTTGCGCAAACCCACCGTCAGGTTGTGGTCATGGAGCCGCAGGCTTATTAGGAGGCGTTATGACCACATCTATACCAATTATCGCGTTTTCCGAGTTGCTATTGGTGACGATACAGGGCGATGTGAGTGACGAACAGTTGGAGGCATTGCGTGCGGAACTTTGTGAGCGCATCCAAGTAACTCGGGCGAAGGGCGTGTTAATGGATATTTCCGGACTAACCCTAGTGGACTCCTATTTAAGCCGCACGCTGGTGGCGTTAACCACGCAAAGCCGGCTGTTAGGCGCCACTTTAGTGATGGTGGGCATGCGGCCCGACGTAGCCTTAACGGTGGTGGACATGGGCCTAAGGCTTGAGGGCGTTAACGCTGTCGCTACGCTGGAGCAAGGCCAAGCACTGTTGCGCCGGCTGGCGTTAGCCAGTGGGCAGGAGGGCGGACATGGACACCACAACACTTGAGCGGTTTAGCCTGAACGGGTCCGAGGACGTAGTGCGCGTGCGTTTGGCGGTGCGCACCTGGATGCGGGCCAATGGCTTCACGCTGTTACAGCAGACCAAAATGGTGACGGCCACCAGCGAAATGACGCGTAATTGCGTAACTCATGGGGGGGGCGGCAGCGCCGAATTACAGCAGCTGCGCGACGGCGAGCGCTTGGGCCTGCGCCTACGGGTGGCGGATCAGGGGCCGGGTATTGCGGATCTACCTCTCGCCCTGCAAGGCGGCCATTCCACCACCGGTTGTTTGGGGCTGGGGTTATCCGGCTCTAAGCAGCTGGTGGACGACTTCGAGATAACCGCTGAGCCCGGCAAGGGCACACAGGTACACATTACGCAGTGGAGATAAGCTTATGCGCTTCCCGCAATTGTGCCCCATGCAGGACCCCAGTGACCTTGGCCAAGCGCGCCGCATGGCCACCGCCTTGTGTAAAGCGCTGGGCTTTGACGAAGTGGCCGGGGCGGAGGTGTTACTGGTGGTGGCGGAGCTGGGCACCAACTTGCTGAAGCACACCGCCGGTGCCGGTGGTGAGTTGGTATTTGCCCCGCTGGAGCAGGCCGGTGGCTGGGGGCTGGATATTCTGGCGCTGGATGCCGGGCCGGGTATTCCACCGCTTACCCCGTTTTTCAGTGAGCCCCATGAGGATTCAAGCGCCCGCAGCAAGTACCTAGGCCCAGGCCTAGGCGTGGGTTTGGGCGCGGTACGCCGATTGTCCACGGAGTTCGACTGCTACAGTCAGCTAGGGCAGGGCACCGTAGTGTTCAGCCGCCGCTGGCAACAGCCCCCCGCGCCTAGCCGTTTAGGCCGCGTGCTGGTGGGCGCTGTGTGCCTGCCCATGCCAGGCCAAACCCAGTGTGGGGATGCTTGGGCCATGCAGGTAGGCAGCGAGGCCACCTTGTTAATGCTAGCGGACGGCTTAGGCCACGGACCCAATGCGGCGCAGGCGGGCAATTTGGCGGTGTGCCTATTCAAACAATATGCGCCCAGCCGGCCGGAAGCCCTGTTAAATCAGATTCACTGCCACTTGCACCCGCAAGCGGCCGCGGTGGCGGTGGTCGAACTCAGCCTTGCCCATCGGCGCTTAACCTATGCGGGCCTTGGCAATATTGCCGGGCGCCTCCTGTGTGGGGACGCCTCCTTGGGGTTGGTGTCGCACCCGGGTTCGGCGGGTTTTGCGGCGGTGAGTATGCAACCCTTCAGTTATGACTGGCCAGTGGAAGACGGCCTACTCATCCTGCATTCCGACGGGTTGGACAGTCACTGGAGCTTAACGAATTACCCAGGGCTGGCCGCAAAGCACCCAGCGGCCATTGCCGGCGTGCTGTACCGCGACCACCGCAAGCCCCAGGACGACTGCAGCGTGCTGGTGGCCAAGGTGGTGGCGGGGCAGACTGCTGTGGCGGAGGTGACACTATGAGCCGCGCCTTGATTGGACAGGACATTCGCAACGCCGATGATGTGGCGCTAGCCCACCAGCAGGCGGCCTTGTTAAGTGAGGAGCTGGGCCTAACGCGGCTGCAGCAAGCTTGCCTGTGTGTGGTGCTTTTGCAGGTTGCGCAGCATGCGTTGCGCTTTGGGCCGGGGGGGCGGGTAGATTTTAGCCTAGAGGATGCGGCCCCCACCGCCAGCGCGCCCACCGCCACCGCTTGGCTAAGCGTGAAGGTGAGCGACCAAGGCCGTGGCATAACCGAACAGGACGCGGTGTTGCAGGGCGGCGGTGGCAATGGCGATGCAGAGTTGGAATTGGCCAACTGTAAAGCCTTACTGCCCGACTATTTTACGGTGGACACCGGCTGCGGGCCTAACGCCCAGGGCACCCAGGTGCAGTTTGGGCAAAGCTTAGCCACCTCGAGCGCGTTAACCGCCCAGCGTGTACAGGCAATCCGGCAGGCACTGGCCGCATTGCCGGCGGTTACACCCTTGCAAGCATTGGCTAACCAACATCGCGCCCTGCTCAGCGCGCGGCAAGGGGAGCAAACCGCGCTGGCCGGCGTGGAACAGGAACTGGCCACCACCAATTCTGGCGTGGTGGCCTTGTACCTGGACCTAAACGCCAAAACCCAAGCCGCCGAGCGCGCCAATGCCGCCTTGGAAGCCTTTAACTACGCGGTGTCCCACGATTTACGGGCGCCTTTGCGCGGCATAGACGGTTGGAGTTTGGCCTTGCAGGAGGACTATGCCCAGCGCCTCGACGACGAAGGCCGCTTGTACCTGCAGCGCATTCGCCGCGACGTGCAACACATGAACCAGCTGATTGAAGCCCTGCTGCGCCTCTCTCGGGTGAGTACTGGCGCCATGCACACGGACCTTGTGGACATGGCCGCCTTGGCCACCACCATTGTGGAGCGGTTGCGCGAGCGCATGCCCCAACGCCATGTGGAGGTGTTAATTGCCAGCCCCTTACTCGTCCAAGGCGACGCGGCACTGCTGGAAATCGCCCTCAGCAATTTGCTGGATAACGCCTGGAAATTCACCGCCCATACACCCCACGCCCGTATCGAGTTTGGTAGCGAGTTAGCGCCGGAAACGGGGGAGCGGTGTTATGTGGTGCGCGACAACGGCGTGGGGTTTGATATGAGCTACGCGCAAAAATTGTTTGCCCCCTTCCAGCGGTTGCACAGTGCGGAAGACTTCCCCGGCACGGGCATTGGTTTGGCCATTGTGCAACGCATAGTGCAGCGCCATGGCGGGCGCATCTGGGTGGCCAGTGCGCCGGGGCAAGGCACACGTTTTTACTTCGTGTTAGGGGGTGCACAGTGATCCGCCTCGGCTGGGTTACGCTGCTGTTGGCGCTGCTGGTGGGGTGCCAGCCCGGGGAGACGGTGCGCCCCCCCAAGCAAGGTGGCGCCCCGCATTTCGACCCAGACCGAGAGCCCGACGCCATTGCCGCCGCGCAGTTGGAGGCGCGCCTAGGGCCGCTACTCAAGCCGCGCCGTGCCTGGCGAGCCGGCGCGGTGTTGAAGTTTTTGGGCAATCCCTATTGGCAGCGAGTAGCGGACGGCATGGTGGCGGAAACCGCACGTCTGGGCGGCAGCATCGACATTCGCGCTTCAGGTAACGCCCAAGACTATGAGGGGCAGCTAAATAGCCTGTTGGCCTTGGTAGCCCTAAACCCGGATGTGATTTTTATATCACCGCTCGCGCCCACCAACTTGCAACCCGGGGTAGAAGCCGCGCGGCGCAAGGGCATACAGCTGATAGTGGTGAATGACGATGTGCTGGATGATACCGAACATTTTGTAGGCCCTAACCAATACGAGGACGGCGTGCGGGCGGCGCGCTATTTACAGCAGCGCTTCCCCAGTGGCGGTGATGCGGCGGTGATTCGCGGCATGGTGGGTAGAACCTTTGTAGCCCAGCGCTCGCAGGGCTTTTTAGACACATTGCCCCAGCCGCCGTTTCGCATAGTGGCGGATGTGGTGGGCGACTGGTCATTGGACAAAGCCATGAACCACGCCACCGAGATTCTGCACAACTACCCGACCCTAGTGGGCTTTTACTGCAATAGCGACGTAATGGCTCTAGGCGTGGTACGCGCCCTTGAAACGGCGGGGCGCACCGACATTGCCGTAATTGGCACCGACGGTTTGGCCATTGCTTACCCCGCCCTACGCGCCGGTACCCTCAGCGCCACCATCGACACCCACCCCTACGAAGCGGGAGTGATTGCTGTGGAGGTCGCCGTGCGCTTGCTGGCCGGCCAAAAAGTACCCCGCGTGGTGTACAGCCCACAAGACACCCTAACGCGGGAGACTTTCGAGAAGCCGCCGAAGTAGGGGCGCCGCTTGCTGCGCCCGGTGTTGGATGGGAAGAAACAAGTCGTGTCATTAAGTTAAGGGTTGTGGCCCGCTTTTTCGGGTGATTTTCCCCCCGACAAGCAACCCCCTCCCAGCCTCCCCCTTAAAAAGGGGGAGGGGCAAAAAGGCTGTAAATCGAGGAATCGGCTTGTTTTCAAAGCTGTTTTTCTCCCTCCCCTTTGCAAGGGGAGGGTTGGGGTGGGGTTTCGGGAGGAGAGGAAATACCTCAGAAAACCAGCTCCAATCCTTAACTTAATGGTATTGGCGCCTTGCGTGGAGCGCTGCTTTAACAACTGCGAGCTAGCCGAAGCGGGACTAGCCCGTTTTTTGGCCGAGTGGAGAGGTGATTTTGAGGGGCAAATGGACAGGAGCCGCATGGATGCGGCGAATTAGAGCAACGCAGGAGCAGTTGCCGAGACGTCCATTTGAGCCGTGACGGGACAGGATGTCCCGCCACGGCGATCCTCAAAATCGCCTCGGAGGGAGGGAATTTTTGCGCAGCAAAAACCAAAAAGTCGGGTGGCCTTTCTTTTTGGTTACTTTTTCTTTGGCCACGCAAAGAAAAAGTCACTCGCCCAGGAGGGCGAAATAGAAGTTAAAAACCACTCATAAAATCAGCTTTGCGACTTTGCAACTATGCGACTTTGCGTGCCGCGGCCGGTGTTTAGCGACACGTAAAAACACAAACCTACGGGCGCCGCTTGCCGCGCCCGTAGTACAGCAGGACGCAGAATACCTGCGCAAAAACTGGGCGCAACATGCCGCGCCCACCAGCAACATGACAGGAAACTCAACGATGAGTGCACAGGCGCATTGTTCCGTGTGGCAACAAGCCCTAGCCGTAACCCGCCCCTCGCTGGCGCGGCGCTACTTAGTGGCTTTTTTGGCTGCCGCCCTTATCCCCTTAGTGGTGGCCTGTGGCTTCATTATCCGCCAGCAACAGCTGTTGGCACGCACCCAAATTAGCCAGCAATTTCAGACCGCGGCAACCCTGCAAGAAACCATCATCAATGAATGGCTTAGCTCCCAAGAGCAGGATTTAACCCTGTTTTTGGCCGGCCAACACAGCCTGATTGAGCAGGTGCTGGTGGCGCCGAATGACGAGGCACTGCAGGTCAAGTTGAATACCGCCTTCGCTCAGCTGCTACAAACAGAACCCAGCTCCGACGTAGTCTATGTGGTGGCGCGCAACGGCAGCGTGGTGGCCAGCTCCAACCCGCAGATGATCGGTGAATACCGCGGCTTGCAAAACTATTTTATAACCGGGCTGCAGCACACCAACACGCAATTCCAAACCCTAGCTTTTGCCACCAACACCGAACTCTTCAACACTCTAGTTACCGCCACCCCTGTTACCAACGCCCAAGGCGAGGTGCTGGGGGTGTTGTGTACCAGCGGCATCATGCACTATTTAGAACAGCGTTTAGTGCCGCGCCCAGTCAGCGGCGTTACCAGTGAAACCCTATTAGTGGGTGACAACCACCTGCTACTCACGCAGGTGCGAGACGCAAACTTAAAGCCTGGGCAGGCGTATATTGCCACTGTGCCGGTGGAGCGAGCCCTAGCGCTTCGCGATGAAGCCTTTATGGTGAGTTTTGTGGACTACCGAGGCAAGCCTGCTGTAGGTATGTACCGCTGGCTGCCGAAGTTGAATGCCGTAATGGTCATCAAACAGGATGAAGACGAAGCCTTCGCGGGTCTCTATGCCACTGTGCGAACGTCCATTCAAACCGGCCTGGCCGCGGCGCTGGCCGCCGTGGCACTGGCGTTACTGTTTGCGCGCAGCATAGTGCGGCCGGTGGCCGCGCTGGCCGATACCGCGGGGCGCATAGTAGCGGGGGATTTAACCCTGCGCACGGGGCTGCAAGGCGACGATGAGCTGGGCCAATTGGGCCGCGCCTTTGACGCCATGACCGACCATTTAGCCCGCGCCCTTGCCACCCAGCAACGGCAAATTGCTCAGCTCGAAGCCGCTCAAACCGCTGTGCATGAACTCAACAGCAGCTTGGAGCAGCGCGTGCTGGAACGCACCGACCAGCTAACCCAAGCCTACAAAGCCTTGGAGGGGTTGAACTATTCCATCGTGCACGACCTGCGCACCCCGCTGCGCAGCATTGACGGTTGGAGCCAAGTGCTGCTGGAGGACTACGCCACACTGCTGGACGCCACCGGCCGCGACTACTTGCAGCGTATTCGCCGCGACGTGCAGTTCCTCAGCCAACTGATTGACGACATGTTGCGCTTGTTTAATGCCAGTACCACCGCCTTGCACCCCGCCTCACTGGATTTGTCCGCGGAGGCGAAGGAGATTGTTGACCGACTGCACCGTGCCGAGCCTCAGCGGCAGGTGGACTGCCGCATTCAGGACAATCTGCACGCCTTCGGCGATTGCAAATTACTGCAATTGGCGCTGTTCAACCTGCTGGATAACGCCTGGAAATTCACCCGCCACACGCCGGCAGCGCGCATTGAGTTTGGTTGCCAGGCGCCCGTGGCCGACAGCGGCGAAAGCGTTTTTTACGTGCGTGACAACGGCGCGGGTTTTGACATGGCCTATGGGCAACAATTGTTTGCACCCTTTCAGCGCCTGCACTCCAGCGAGGAATTCGCCGGCACCGGCATTGGCCTGGCCATAGTGCAACGCATAGTGCTGCGCCACCGCGGGCGAGTGTGGGCCGAGTCCGCACCGGGCAAAGGCGCCACCTTTTATTTCGCTTTGCCGAATGGCGTGGTGGAGGGTGCCGAGGCGGACGAAATGAAGCCTAAACATCAGTAACCATTCAGCACGTTTTGCCCGTCATCCCCCCGTAGGCGGGGATCCAGCGGCAAATAGGGGGTTTTTACTTAAGTGGAGATTGTAATAGCTTCAGAGCGATTGCCATCTGGATCCCCGCCTACGCGGGGATGACGTAAGAAAATGAAAAATGTGCTGAATAGTTGCAAATCAGTAACCATTCAGGATGTTTTGCCCGTCATCCCCGCGCAGGCGGGGATCCAGTGGTGACAACTAAATTAAAGCGGTTTGGTGGGTAGTCATCCCCGCGCAGGCGGGGATCCAGCGGCAAATAGTGGGTTTTTAGTTAAGTGGAGATTGTAATAGTGTCAGAGCCGTTGCCATCTGGATCCCCGCCTACGCGGGGATGACGTAAGAAAATGAAAAATGTGCTGAATAGTTGCAAGAATCATTCGAAAAATTAGCTTGGCACTTAATTTAATGGCATCGCCCTTAACCCTAAACAGGAGCAGGCTCATGGTCACCATCGCACCGCCCGCGCTTGGCAATCCACCACTACACATTCTCTATCTCGATGACGACGAATCACTCGTCCTCATGATGCAGCGCTTGTTGCGCCGGCGCGGTTTTCAGGTGAGTGGCTATACCCAGCAAGCTGAGGCGCTAGCGGCCATCCGCGCCGCTCCTCACAGCTTCAACCTAGTGGTCACCGACTACACCATGCCCGGCATGTCCGGGTTAGAGGTGGCCGCCGCGGTGCGGGACATTCGCCCCAATTTACCTATCGCCATTGCCTCTGGCTTCATTGACGAGCACCTGCAAACACAGGCGACAGCGGCTGGCATAGCGACGCTACTCTACAAAACCAATGCCGCCGAGGATTTTGGTGCCGCTATCGAGCGCTTGGCACAAGGCTATACCACGGTCAAATAACCTATGTTGCAGCTGGAGAACCGTTATGCGCATTGCCGTTATCACCTTAGGGCTTGAACACAGGTTGCCATCGGCGGTTTTTGGCACAGCCTGTGGCGTCCAGCTGGCCGACATGGAGCAACGCAGATGAGTACTGCCAACAGCCTTGCGCGCAAAATCAGTCGGTTGGTGTTGTTAATTTCCGGTATGGCGCTGCTGTGTGCATCGCTCATTACCTCTGTGGTGCAGTACCACACGCTGTCGGCGGGCTTAACCCAAGCGCTACGCAGTTTGGCGGCGGTAACGGCCTACAACAGTGCCTCGCCCAGTATGTTTGGCGATGAACGCGCGGCCACCGAGGTCTTAAATGCCTTGCGCACCACCCCCGACATTCTGACCGCGCGCCTGCTGCTGCCCAATGCGCAGCTGTTAGCGCAATACCGCCGCCCAGGCGGCGGTGCGGGTGTTTGGCCGCAGCAGTTAACCCTGCCGGTGATGTGGCAGGGGGAGCAAGTGGCGCAGCTAGTGGTAGAACTGGACCGCGCCGGGTTGCGCAACCAATTGTTGCGCCAACTGCTGGTGGAGTTGCTTACCGCGCTGGCGGCATTAACGCTCGCCGTCGTGTTGGCGCAACGCTTGATTACTCACCTCACCCAGCCGCTGCTCGCCCTCACCCAAGTGGCCGAGCGGGTGGGCACTATTGGCATCAGCGGCATCAAGAATAACTACGCTTTGCGCTCGCTGGCGGCCAGCGGCGACGACGAAGAAGTGGCACAGCTGAGCCGCAGTTTTAACGCCATGCTGGACCGCTTGGCGGTGCAAACCGACGAGCTGCAACAGCACAAACGGCTGTTGGAGCAGCGTGTAGCCCAACGCACCGCCGAACTCCTGCAGGCCAACCAAGCCTTGCAGGCCTTTAATTATTCCGTGGTGCACGACCTGCGCGCCCCGCTGCGCGGTATCGACGGTTGGAGCCTAGCCCTGCTGGAAGACTATGCGACGCAGCTGGAGCCAGAGGCACAAACCTATTTACAGCGCATCCGCTTCGATATTCAGCGTATGAGCCAATTGATAGACGACATGCTGCGCCTGTCCAAGGTGAGCGGCACCACCATGCAACTGGCGCCGGTGGACCTAGTGGCCCTGGCGGGCCCCATCATCGCCAGCTTGCGCAGCACCCAGCCCCAGCGGCAGGTGGACTGCCTGCTGCCGCCGCACTTATGGGTACAAGGCGACGCGCCACTGCTCACCATTGCCCTCACCAATCTGCTGGACAACGCCTGGAAATTCACCAGCAAACTCCCTCAGGCCCAGATTGAGCTGGGTAGTGCCGCCGCCGCTGCTGATCAAACCTCGGAAACCGTGTTTTTTGTGCGTGACAACGGCGCGGGGTTCGACATGGCTCGCGCCCAGAATTTGTTTGCCCCCTTTCAACGCCTGCACAGCGAACAGGAATTTCGCGGCACCGGTATTGGTTTGGCCACGGTACAGCGCGTGATACAGCGCCACGGCGGAAGAATTTGGGTGGAATCCGCCGTAGACAAAGGCACCACCTTTTTTGTGGCCCTGCCCAGGGTAGCGCCTTTGCCAGCGGCAGACGCAGGCCCAAGGGCAGGCCCGACGCCAGATTCGGGGCAGAGTGCGGGCAGTTCGTAGGGTGGGCAAAGCGCAGCGTGCCCACGCAATGGATAGTCAGCGCAGCGTGCCCACGCAATGGAGAGTCAGCGCAGCATGCCCACGCAATGGAGAGTCGAAACATGGCTGCCACGCGCTATCCGGGTATTTAAAATTGCCAAAATTGTTATGCAAAAACGGCGTGGGCACGCAAGCTTTGCCCACCCTACGGTGCTCCGCGCGCTCCACAGGAGCCTAAGTCGTAGGTCGGGTAGTTCGTAGGGTGGGCAAAGCGCAGCGTGCCCACGCAGTGGAGACTCAGCGCAGCGTGCCCACACAATGGAGAGTCGAAACATGGCGGCCACGCACGATCCGGGTATTTAAAATTGCCAAAATTGTTATGCAAGAACGGCGTGGGCACGCAAGCTTTGCCCACCCTACGGTGCTCCGCGCATTCCACAGGAGCCCAATTCGTAGGTCGGGTTTTAACCCGACAGTTTGTAGGGCGGGTCATGACCCGCGCAAAGGATGTTCGGCGTTCGCGCAGAAGATAGTCGGCAGTTGGTAGGGCGGGTCACGACCCGCGCAGAAGATAGTCGGCAGCCCCAAACAGGAGCCGGGGAACCAGCAAACCCCAGCAGCAAAACCCATGCGTCACCGTAGGTTGTACCTAACAAACCTGAGGAGCAGCAGCATGTCACTATTAAACCCATCCACCCGCCCAGCCCTACTGGCCCTGCTGTTGTCCACCGCCGCCAGCCCAGCCTTAGCCCAGGACTACCTAAGCCTATCGCTGGAGGAATTACTTCAAGTGCGAGTCACCGCCGCCACGCGCACCGAAGAATCCCTACGCAGCGTGCCCGCCTCCGTGACCGTCTTCAGCCGCCAGCAAATTCAGCAGCTGGGCGTTAACACGCTAGAGGAGCTGATGAACTATGTGCCCGGGTATCAAAGTTACGGCTCCGACCAAAACCTACCCACGTTTGCCAGCCGCAGCCGCCGGTTGACGTTTGCCAACCGCGAAGTATTGGTGTTACTGGACGGCCAGCGCCTCAACCACGATTTATTAGGCAGCTACATGGGGGGCGATGGTGAATTAGCGTTGGCCAATGTGGCCCGCGTGGAGTTTTTGCGCGGCCCGGGTTCCGCCATTTACGGCGCCAATGCCTTTTTGGGCGTGGTGAATATCATCAGCGCCACCGGCTTGAACGAAGCCAGCCTCAGCACCGCCAGCCATCAACAGCAGCAGGCGGCGCTTAACCTCAGCCACAGCTTTGACAACGGCCTACAAGGCTCGGTGTTTGCCCAAGGGCTGAGCGATCAGGGCGAGCCACGCAGCGCCTTCGACCCCTTTAGCCGGCAGCGCATCCCCGACCAACCGCAACGCCAGCAACAAACGCTGTATGCGCAGGCTCATTGGGGCGACTGGGGATTACAGGCGCGGCACCGCGAGCGCAGCTCGGAGAACGGTTATTTGCTGGGCACCTTAGGTGACGGCATCCACCAGCGTACCGACATCACCCGCCTGATCGGCCTTAGCTACCAGCACGCCTTTAACTCAGCTTGGGCATTGGCCAGTCGCGTGTTTTACACGCCCTACGACATAACACAGACCCAACGCATCAGCGCCTTACCGCGATTGGCAGACTCGCAGATACAAGGCAGCGAAACGGGTATGGAAAACCGCTTGACCTGGCAGCGCGGCACCGCCAATGCGCTGCTCGGCCTAGACTACGTAGGCGCCAGTGTAGACAAGGCGGACCTTGTTTTTTGGAGCCCGCCAGCCCCACGGGGGCCAGCAGTCATTCAGTACAAAATCGGCAGCCGGCACCTTTATGCCGCCTACGCTCAGTGGGAAGCTAGCCTGTCCACCAATTGGACCTATATTCTGGGCCTGCGCCAAGACGCCTATTCCGACGACGGCAGCGCCAGTACCCCGCGGCTAGGGCTAATCTGGCAAGCTATGCCCAGCGAAACCTTCAAACTCCTCTACGGCCAAGCCTTTCGCGCCCCCGCTTATAACGAGCTCTACACCCAAAATAACCCCCTGCAAATTGGCAACCCCAACCTCAAACCCGAAATTGCCAAAACCACTGAGCTGGTTTGGTTGCACACCAGCGGTTATTACTACATGACAACCAGTGTGTTTGACACCCAGATCACAGACCCGGTGGTGCTGGCCAACACGCCCAACCCGCGCAGTTTCATCGCTGGAGACCCTCAGCATTTGCAGGGCATCGAGTTGGAAACCCAGTTGCAGTTGGCCGACCACTGGCAGTTGCGCTATCAGCTAACGCATATGTTCAGCTCAGCACTTAACCCCAACAATGACGCCCTAGACACCCTAAGCGCCAGCTTGATCTACACCAACACACCTCTCACCGCCAGTGTTAGCGCACGCTACCACGGCCCAGTACAGGATGCCGACACCTCCGCCCAGGGTTATCACAACCTAGCCAGCTACACCCTGCTCGACGCCCACCTCCACTACCAACTCAGCCCGCGCTGGCAGGTGTATGCCAACCTGCGCAACCTCAGCAACCAAGACTACACCCAGCCCGCGGTACTCAATGCCACCAATGCGTTCGGCGTACCTGGCGCCGGGCGCGAATGGGAGCTGGGGGTAAAACTGCAATTTTGATTAAAAAATGCACGACATGGGTCGATGGGAGGAGTAGTAATGCCAATAGGGTAGGAGCCTTCATCTTGCCAAAATGCATTCTAGTGTTGCAATCACGATCCAGCCGAAGCGGGACCAGCCCGTTTTTTGGCCGAGTGGAGAGGTGATTTTGAGGGGCAAATGGACAGGACGTCCATTTGAGCCGTGACGGGACAGGATGTCACGCCACGGCGACCCTCAAAATCGCCTTGGAGGGAGGGTATTTTTGC
>CAMCXE010000091.1 GCA_945882995.1 Thalassocella blandensis
GAAATGTTCGGATGGCCCTTGGTGGTAGGCTTTGCGCCAGAATTGTGATCCAATCACAAATCTCGGCTAGTATGGCTGTAGATTCTTTGGCTTTCATTTGTCCTCCAGAATAGTTGTCGAAAACTTTCTGAAGGACGCGCCCTGAATAATATTTTTTAAAATGTTATTCAGTGCGCGAAATTTTTTTGGCCACCATTGTCAAGCATTATTTTAAATTTTTTTCGGGTTTGAGACTCTAATCTCTAGTTAAATTTAATTGCAGCGCAAAAATTGCCTTCATGAGCGCAGGGCGCGTGTAGCCTGCTGTCTGGAAGGTTAGCTGCAGTATTTGGCGCGAAACACCTTGTTGCAGTTAGTATTTACAACCCTAACTCACTTCCAGAACAACCAATGGGGGAAGGTTATGGAGGGCGCGGGCACGGTCGCAGTCGTTATTGTGGATGCCATTTTCGCCGCTCATGGGAAACTCTCGGCAGGTGCTGGAGCGGTGTTCGTAAATGCTACAACCGACGGCTGCGCCAATTTCACCGTTTAAAGCAACACACCGTGTGGGCGCTTTTTCAGTGCCTTGCATACAACTCAAGTGGGGCGAAATGCGCGTGGTGAGTTCGTCGGGCACACACCCACCTGCGCTTTGTGCTTCCCCCCAATAAAACGACACACGAAAAATAGCGCAGCAGGCGCCGCAGGATAGGCATGGCGAGACTTCAGACATAAGGCAGGGGTATCCATCAGGTTAGAGCGCTCAGGCTACGCCTCGAACGTGAAGCGTGGTAGCGAGTCTCTGCTGGGGGATTATCCGCCTTTATAGTCAAAAATATCAGAGGTGAAATTCACCTAGGTTCAGGAAGTGACAGCCCTGAGGTTTGAACCTAAGGACTGTTGGACATCAAGCCGAGTTTGCGCGCGTGGCAATGGCTGGCTAGCGGAGTAATTTATAAGATTATTTGCGTAGTAACGAACTGATCATGGAGCCTGCATAAGATGCAGCGCGTTTTTAAGCTCGCTGCATCTTGGGTGATGCACTAAAATGCCAGTTCGCCAAATACCCAATATTTGCTGGTGTCCATATTCGGATTGGGGCCAATGGTAAGAACTGCTTTATCAGCTGTATAGGCAGCATATTTAATACCTAGTGTATATTTAGAGCCATAAGACTTTAATACTTGGGCATCCAACTCTGTGCCGTAATCACCGTCACCCACGTCTTTTGTAAATTGGTTGTAGCTTATCATCACCTTTACGCCGTAGGGTTGTAAATCCCCACCTAGGGTGGCGAATGTGCGCTGCAAGCCGGAGGTCGGCGTAACTAGGAACATGTCGTCCCAGCCATTAAATGCATGTTTTGTGGCATAAGGCGTTTGAAAAGCCGCTTTGCTGCCCGTCGAGTCAGCACCCATCACCTCCATGGCGAGTTTGGCAGAAAGCACGCCAATTTTGGTCACTAAACCCATCCCGCCCTCTACAAATTTATAATCGGTTTCAAATTCCACATCGGTGGCGTTGGTAAAGGTTTGTTTGGCATATTCGGCGGTATAGAGTGCGCGCAGTGGCAAAGTCGTAGGCAGCGCATAATTGCCATCAAAACGCACCCCTAAGGTGTCGTTGGCCTTGTAGCGCAAGCCTGGGTTGAGTGCGTTAACATTCGGCGCCACATTGGTTAACGCCGTAGCCGATTCTTCATTTTTCAAAAAATAGCCGTATGCCGTAATTTTGCCTAACACAAAACCGCTATAGGCAACGTTAAGCAAATTATCGTTAGTGTCGGCACTAAAATTGAAGTTGGGTTTTACATTCGCTATGCCGTGCACTCTATCGATATAGGCGTAGTAAAAATTCCAGTCTGTAATTCCTTTATAGCCTGCGCTAAAGGCATCATAGGTCTGCTCATTTTGCCGCCAGCCTACGTTGCCAATAAAACGCTGGTTGTCTAGTGCGATGCGCTGCCGGCCCGCCGTGACGTCTAGCTTGGGTACACCACGGTAACGAAAGTAGGCCTGATTAATTTCGGTTTGTTCGGGGTCAACTATGGGTGCGTAAGTGTACCCAGTGCCAGCTGCATTCAGCGTGCCTGGCGATGGCGCATAAGCGTCATAACCGCCAATAACATGAGTATCTTCAAATTCTCCAAAAGCCGTTAGGCCTTCGTAGGGTGCTGTTTCGTAACCTAAGCGGGTGCGCAGCGTAATGGCGTTAGCATCATATTGGCTGAAAGGTTTCCCGCCGAGCATGGTAGGCGCAGTAACCGTTACATCTTCATAGCGCAAGCGCATATTCCCCGTTACTTTGCCGCCGGAAATTGCATCGAACACTGCATCTTCTGCGAATGATGTCAGCGGCGAAATAACCAGTGCCGCGCACAAAAATCCTCGATATTGATTGTGTATTTTCATTGATCACTCCAAAGTCTTAGCCGTTAATGTGAATTTTTTTTAGGGTTCCATGGCTAAAGCCGTGGTTTAAAATTTTGCAAAACGCTGTTTGTGGCTCAGGCCACTTTTTCTTGGGGCTGTTCTACAACACTCTGGGGCGCAGCGTCCGCCTCACCTGCATGCACAGATTCAGCTTTAGGCTCAACAATTTGCGCCGGTGGTTTGGCTGCGGAAGAACGCGGTGTGAAGTCGTCAACCTTGCGCTGTTTTTCATACAGAAAGCGCAACACTTCGTGACGCAAATGGTTATAGGCTGAATCGTCCGCCAGCGCCAAACGATCCCGCGGACGCGGTAAATCAACGGTTAAAATTTCGCCAATTGTGGCTGCTGGACCGTTGGTCATCATCACGATACGATCGGAAAGCAACACGGCTTCATCCACATCGTGAGTAATCATAATTACCGTGTTTTTTAAGTCGCTTTGAATTTCCATGAGGGAATCTTGCATGTGCGCACGGGTTAATGCATCCAGCGCGCCAAAGGGTTCATCCAATAGTAGTACCTTGGGCTCCATCGCTAAAGCGCGCGCAATGCCAACGCGCTGCTTCATGCCGCCGGAAATTTCACCGGGGCGTTTGTGCATGGCGTGATCCATATGCACCAACGTGAGATTGTGCTCAATCCAGTCTTTCATTTCGGCGCGGGTTTTTTTGCCGCGAAATATTTGCCTTACGGCCAGTTCCACATTTTCATAGGCGGTGAGCCAAGGCAACAGCGAGTGGTTTTGAAAAACGACGGCACGTTCTGGGCCTGGCTCATTAACTTCTCGTCCCTCGAGCACTACGCCACCTGTAGTCGCCTTTAATAGCCCCGCCACAATATTCAACACCGTGGATTTGCCACAGCCGGAATGGCCAATGAGCGACACAAATTCTCCGGTGCCAATTTTCAGGTTTACGTTTTCTAGCGCCTTGAATGACCCTTTAGGCGTTTTAAATTCAATCCCAACTTGGGTAAGTTCTAATAAGGTTTTCATAAGGATTCTCGATGTTAAATCAGTGTCGCACAGACGGTAAAATACGTTGTATAAAGGTTAACGAACTATGGCTTGTTTATCCCAGGCCACGCTGCGCTGCAGAGTTAACATCAACAAATCCAATAAATAGCCAATTACGCCTATGGTGAATATAGCGACCATAATGCGGCCGAGGGACTCAGAACTGCCATTTTGAAACTCATCCCATACAAATTTCCCCAAACCCGGATTTTGCGCCAGCATTTCGGCGGCAATAAGTACCATCCATGCTATGCCGAGCGATAAACGCAAGCCGGCGAAAATCATGGGTACCGAGGAGGGTAAGACAATGCTGCGTACATGCTGAGTCCAGTTAAGGCACAATACGCGACTAACGTTAATTAAATCGGTGCTCACCGAGGTGACCCCTACCGCCGTATTGAGCAAGGTGGGCCACAAGCAGCAGAGCATTACGGTGATAGCCGAGGTGATATAGGATTTGGGAATGCCATCGCTATTGGTGTAAACCGCACTCACGACAATGGTTACCAGCGGGAGCCATGCCAGTGGTGAAATGGGTTTGAACAACTGAATTAATGGATTAATCGCCGCGTAGAGGTTGGCACTTAACCCTATGGCAATACCTAAGGGTATGGCAATGAGTGATGCGAGTATGAAGCCAGTAAATACTGTTTTTAAGCTGGTAAAGATTTGCTTAACAAAGGTGGGCTTGCCAGCATAGGTGCGATATTCCGGAGCATAATTGGGGTCAGCCGCGCGGGCGTCGGCAATACGCTGGTCCTGGCGCACATAAAAGGCGGCAGCGCGTTCTTGGTCATCGCGGAATTCTAAGTAAAGGCCATGTACCTGTTTCACTACTTGGCCAGGCCCTGGGAATTGCCCTAACGAAGTCTGAATTTTACTTGAGGTGACCTCCCACAATAGTAAAAAAATTGCTGCGCCAAAAAATGGCAACACTATGGCTCGCAGAGTTTTTGTAAGTAGCGTGCTTAATTCAAGCCGAGGCATTTTGTGTGGCACCGTTGGGCTAGCGGACATAAGAAATTCTCTCTACATCGTTATAAAATTGACCATCTTGAAAAATGCGGCACAGCCCTTTGCCGCGAGTGAGGTTTGCATCCACTTTGAGCCATGGAGCTAGGCGCCAGCAAAAAGCCAGCGCCATTTTGCCGCTTACATTTTTTGCGCGCCTTTCAAGCCTATCGCAAATTTTTCAAGATAATCATTAGGTTTAGTGCCGTCGTATTCGATGCCATCCAGCGGGCTTTTTTGAGCAGGTTTAATGTAAGTCTCCTTGTCAAAATCAGGGAAATCACTGGCTTTCATTTTGCCTTCCGCAATTAGCTCTTTCGCCGCCGTTACGTAAATGTCTGGACGGTAGGCTTTTTTGGCGATATCCATGTACCAACTATCTGGTTTTTGCTCTGAAATATGGCCCCAGCGGCGCATTTGTGTGGTCCACCAAACCGCGTCAGAGTAATAGGGTATGCCGTAATAACCGCGAAAAAACTTATTGAAATCAGGAATGGGGCGCTTGTCGCCTTTTTCGAATTCAAAGGTACCCGTCATGCTGTTAGCAATAACTTTTTCGTCCGCACCCACATAGGCTGGGCGAGCAATAATTTTTACGGCTTCGGGTCGGTTGCCATTGTTGTTAGCATCTAGCCAAGCCGATGCGCGAATAAGAGCTTTTACGGAGCGGATGGTGGTGTTGGGGTTTTTTTCAGCAAATGCCTTGGTCAGGCCAAACACTTTATCTGCGCCATTGGGCCAAATATTTTCGCTAGTGATTACCGGCACACCTAAGCCTTTAAATACCGCTTGCTGATTCCATGGCTCACCTACGCAATAACCTACAGTGGTACCGGCTTCCATGGTGGGCACCATTTGTGGTGGCGGCACTACCGACAACATGGCTTCCGCATTGAGGGTGCCGCTATTGTCGCCTTTGTCGGGGGCATAAAAGCCGGGGTTGATACCGCCCGCAGCAAGCCAGTAGCGCTCTAAATAATTATGTGTTCCTACCGGAAAGGTCATGCCCAAATTAAAGGGTTTGCTGGCTTTTTTGTAGGATTCCAATACCGGCTTAAGAGCCGTTGCACTAATGGGATGTTTGGGTTTGCCGCCTTCGCTGGGCACACCTTTTTTCATTTCGGCCCACACGCTATTGGCAACAGTAATGGCGGCGCCGTTATAGGAGAGTGTAAATGGCGTAATAATTTCGGCTTTGGTAATAACGCCGGTTGCGGCGCCAAGGGGCATGGGGGCCAGCATGTGGGCGCCATCCAATTCGCCGGATACTACGCGGTCAAATAGAACCTTCCAGTTGGCTTGCGCCTCTAGGGTGACAAATAAACCCTCGTCTTCGAAATACCCTTTTTCGTAGGCGACGGCCAGTGGCACCATGTCGGTAAGCTTGATAAAGCCGAATTTTAATTCCCATTTTTCGGGTTTACCGGTGGCGGCGGCAGCATTGCCGGCTAGTGCCAACACACCTATAGATAAAGCCAGTTTTTTCAACAAAAAACGACGTTTTGAATTCAAAATCTTCATCTGTTTTCCTCTCTACATTTTCTAACGCTAAGCTTTCATCGGCTTCGCAGGTAAAAGAAAGGCGTTCGCGGCGGCAATTAAAAAGTAATTCAGCCAGTGCCGAGCGCCTTTACTCAAATACGGTTCTCAAACAATTACCCCGCAGGTGGCGAAAATGTTTGGTCTTCGATTTGGCTAATTCAAGTGTGGTGCCACTGAATTATTTTCGGCATGTTTTCAATGAGTTATGGGTATGGGGCTGCGTGGGTGGGGTATTTAACCTTCCCGCTTCGCTTTGACTGGGTGCAAAAATTCCATTGCTGGTTCCGAAGTGGGGCATTGCTGGCTCGTTAGGTTTTTGGGTTTGCGTGTGGAATTAATTTTCGCCCCTATTGAGCACCTGTTTGGTGCGAATTGGTCCGCAGGCATCGTTCATTGGGGCCTCTAACGAGAGTTGCGCAGTATTTGTGAAAAGGCTGAGTGGCCGTTGCATGGACGTGGGTCGTTGCGGTGCATGCAGTGAACGGTGGCTTAAACCTGGAAACTCAGTTGGGTGCCAAAAAGCGGTGTAATCCATTGGTGTGATTAGTGAAGGTTAAAAATCACAGGTAACCTGGTTGGTTGTTCGTGAATCTTAACTTTTGCTAGGCGCGCTAAGGGGTTGCGCAGACTTTGGTGATCTAACTGAGGTTTCTAGGTTAATTGCCCCGTGATTCGCTGGCGTAGGCTGGGCGCATATATTTCAATGCAAACGCCAACAAGGTGGTGTTGAAGTGGTTGCCCTGCAGCTGTGCCGACAAGCCCATGAGCCATGTTTGCAAGGTTCAACTCGATTTGTAGGCCCGGTCGGTAGGGCTATTTGGCGGCCACCTCGGGCTGCGGATCAGTTAGCGCAGCGCTATGGCCGAGCTCGCGAAAGGGAGGCCATTTGCCCATGGCGTTATTGGCATTGCCTACAGCCTAGGCCAAGCGGTTCTGCGTGCGGGTGCACTGGGCGAATGTTGTTCGACTTTGTGAGTGCTGCTATCGAGCCCTTAATAGGCTGCACACAAGCGCTGCGAACCTACAGCTGCTGGCTTAGGGCGCGTCACTGCGGTTGACGGTGCGCGCGCAGGGCCGGATGTTACTGCCAAATAGAGTCGGCCAAAGGCGTGGAATTTCAGGCATCTAATACGGGATACCTTAGGTGAGCCCTGGCCAAGGCTTTTAAGGGGTGTGGGGCGGAGCGTTGCGTAAGTCGTCGCCAAATCGAGCGGTGTTTTTAATCCTATTTATATGTAGTGGGGCAAATAAATGTGACGTGCTTAACGCTATAACTATGAATTGTTCCCCATAGAATATTTTGCACATTAAAAATATCGCTGTAATCAGTATTCAATCCAGCCGTTCCTGGCTAATTCACCCTTGTATTTAATTGGCTCAGCTACAATTCAGTTAACTCCATCTGCAAAAGAAAATGGGCTGGGTGTTCGGGGTTGCGGCACTATCAATGCGGATGGAAATTCAAAATAATTTTTTATATCGAGGTGATTTATGGGTATTTTAAACTTGATGGCTTTGGTGCTAATCGTGCTGGTCGTATCAACAGTGTTCGGGTCGGCGTTAGACGATGTTATTTAGCGCTTCGCGCAGCAGCGACAGCAAGCAAGAGATAAAAGGAGGCGATAGGCGAAAATAGACAACTCCATGGACGGAGTTGTGTTTATCTGAATGCAGTTTCGAATGTACTATTTTATTTTTGGTCGATTGGTATAAATGTCGCGGGTGCTTCCGGATAAAGCGCCGCGGTGTGACTGGTTGCTCGCAACAAGCCTTCGGAAAAAATACTATCTGCGCCGGTAATTTTTATCGCCAGTTAGCGGGTTAGTGTAGCCACACATTTTGGGGCGCTCACTCGGCGTGGGCGGTCAACGCCCTTGTTTCCCAACATTCTTATTGGCACAGGGTGTGTGCGTCTAATTCCGTCACTTCGTTTTTATACAACCACATGTCTTCCAGTTGCCCAACCCCAGTTGCAGGAAAATTTCGCGCCTGCGTCGTGTCATTTAAGGCATGTGCGTTCGGGGCCAGCCCTGTGCTTTGGGTGTTTGCGCACCGGCATCGGTGAACGCAACGCAGGATTGTGCAGCTTCCTTGCGCTAATTAACGCCAAACTTGCGAGTTTCCCCGCCCCATTTGGTATGCTTGCTGCCTTTTTAACCTAGAGCTCTCAGTTACCCCCGAGGCCAAGCCGCTTAAGGCGCTCGCTGTGTGGTTTGCGCCGCGGCTGAGGAGCTTCATCCATCTTAAGCGGCCTTAACCGAACGCCGCCGAGATCGCTAGGTTTTTATCGACCACTTGAGTTTAGAGGACAACCCCATGCCCGTTTACCGCTCCAAAACCACCACGGCCGGCCGCAATCAGGCTGGCGCACGCGCCTTGTGGCGCGCCACCGGTATGCAAGATGGCGATTTTGAAAAGCCGATTATTGCGGTGGTGAACTCCTTCACCCAGTTTGTACCTGGCCACGTGCACTTGAAAGATTTAGGGCAATTGGTGGCACGGGAGATCGAGGCGGCAGGCGGTGTGGCGAAAGAATTCAACACCATAGCCGTGGACGACGGCATTGCCATGGGGCACGACGGCATGCTCTACAGCCTGCCTAGCCGCGACATTATTGCCGACTCGGTGGAATACATGGTTAACGCCCACTGCGCCGACGCCATGGTGTGTATTTCCAACTGCGACAAAATTACCCCCGGCATGTTGATGGCCGCCATGCGCCTCAATATCCCCGTAATTTTTGTGTCCGGCGGGCCTATGGAGGCGGGTAAAACCAAGTTATCTGAGCATAAGCTCGACCTGGTAGACGCCATGGTGATTGCCGCCAGCGACACGGCTACCGACGAAGAAGTGGCTGCCTACGAGCGCAGCGCTTGCCCTACCTGTGGCTCTTGTTCTGGCATGTTCACCGCCAATTCTATGAACTGCTTAACCGAGGCCATGGGGTTGAGTTTGCCCGGCAATGGCACGGTACTAGCCACCCACTCGGACCGCAAAGCCCTATTTTTAAAGGCCGGCCAGAGCATTGTGGGCTTAGCTAAACGCTACTACGAAGGCGACGACGCCAGCGTTTTGCCGCGCAATATCTGCAACAAACAAGCCTTTGAAAACGCCATGACCCTCGACATTGCTATGGGCGGCTCTACCAATACCATCTTGCATATTCTGGCCTTGGCTAAAGAGGCGGAGGTCGCCTTCGACCTTAAAGATATCGACCATTTAAGCCGCAAGGTGCCGCAACTGTGCAAAGTGGCGCCCAACACGCCCAAATACCACATTGAAGATGTACACCGTGCCGGTGGCATTATGGCTATTTTGGGCGAGCTGGAACGTGGCGGTTTGCTGCACGGCGGCTGCTCCACTGTGCACGCGCCCACCCTGCTGGAGGCGCTAAATACCTGGGACATCATGCGCAACCCCAGCCCCGAGGTGATCCAATTCTTTAAGGCGGGCCCCGCCGGCATTCCCACCCAAACCGCGTTTAGCCAGTCCACGCGCTGGCCCAGTCTAGATGCCGACCGCGCCGGTGGCTGTATTCACAGTGTGGAACACGCGTTTTCCAAAGAGGGCGGCTTAGCCGTGTTGGTGGGTAACATTGCCGAAAATGGCTGTGTGGTGAAAACCGCAGGGGTAGACGAATCCAGCTGGGTGTTTGAGGGCCCCGCACACATTACCGAAAGCCAAGACCAAGCCGTGGCGCATATTCTGGAAGGTAAAGTGCTGGCGGGCGAAGTGGTGATCGTGCGTTACGAAGGCCCCAAAGGCGGCCCTGGGATGCAGGAAATGCTTTACCCCACGTCCTATTTAAAGTCTAAGGGTTTGGGTAAGCAGTGTGCGCTGCTGACGGACGGTCGATTCAGTGGCGGCACCTCCGGTTTATCCATTGGCCACGTGGCTCCAGAAGCCGCTGCCGGTGGTGCTATCGGCCTAGTGCGCAACGGCGACCGTATTCGTATCGACATTCCCAACCGCAGCATTAATGTGTTGCTCAGCCAAGAAGAGCTGGCCGAGCGCCGCGCCGAACAGGACGCCAAAGGCTGGAAACCCGCTGCACCGCGGCCGCGTAAGGTAACTCCCGCATTGCGCGCCTATGCACTGTTAGCCACGAGTGCCGATCAGGGCGCGGTACGGGATTTGGAGAAGTTGGCAGAGTTAGAGAAGCTCTAGCCAATTTCGACGCTCGGCGTGGTTCTCGCGCCGAGCGTCAGGCCTTTCTCAATTTTGGCTAGCCCTGAGCGCGGAGCAAGTACTCTTGATAGGCGGGCAGGGCAACGGCGGCTATCATCCCAGCCATGGAAATAATGAACAGGATCAGGCCAAAAATGGACCAGCGGCGCTGCACTTTTTGAAAGTGTTCTACACTCTCCCAGCGCTTGTTGCGCCAGGCCCATTCGCGCCCCTTAATACCTAAAGTGATCTGCATGAAAAACCCAAGGTAAGGCACAATGGCCCAGAGGCCAATCCAGGTTTTATTGCCAATCGCCCAGATCCAACCCAAAAAAAACGCACCCCAGCACCAGCCCTTCACGCCTTCAGGGATGGTGGCCAGCTTGCCAGTGCCCGAGGTGTTTTCAGGCGTAGTGTCTAGGTCGGTTTTGGGGGCTTCATAGGGGTTGAGCATAAGGGGCCTGCGCCTGTGTTGGTGGGTTTTAGGCATTAATGCAGGCTTCGCGCCGTTTTGCAATCGCCGTGGTTGGGCAGGGCGCGCTGCTCACTCATAACCGACATATTGAAATCCCCACCATCAGCCCCATTTAGGCAAGCATTCACCCGTATGTCGGGTGTTCTTCCCAATGCCAACCTAACAGGAGCCCGCCCCATGACCCTTGAGGCCGTGAAAGAAACCCGTGGATTTGAAACTGAAGCCAAGCAGCTTTTGCATCTGATGATCCACTCGCTGTACTCGAACAAAGAAATTTTCGTGCGTGAGCTAATCTCCAATGCCTCCGACGCCGCCGACAAATTGCGTTTTGAAGCGCTGCACAACCCAGATCTTTTCGAGGGGGATACTGAGCTGCGTATTCGCGTGAGCTTCGACCAAGAAGCCCGTACCGTCACCATCAGCGATAACGGCATCGGCATGAGCCGTGACGAAGCCATTTCCCACTTGGGCACCATTGCTAAATCTGGCACCGCGCAGTTTTTGTCGAATTTATCCGGCGATCAGAAAAAAGATTCGCGTTTGATTGGGCAGTTTGGGGTGGGTTTTTATTCGGCGTTTATTGTGGCTGAAAGAGTCGAAGTGCTAACCCGCCGCGCCGGTTTGCCGGTTACAGAAGCGGTGCATTGGGAGTCAGGTGGTGAGGCGGATTATTCTATTGCCACTATCGAAAAGGCTGAGCGCGGCACTACCGTGATATTGCATTTGAAAAAAGGCGAAGAAGAATTTGCCGATGGTTGGCGTTTGCGCTCCATTATCAAAAAATATTCCGACCATATTTCGCTGCCCATTATTATGACCAAAGCGCACTTTGGTGAAGACGCTAAAACCCAAGTCCCCGAAGATGAAACCGTTAACCGCGCCACTGCCCTATGGACGCGCTCACGCAGTGAAGTGACCAACGAAGAATATAACGAATTTTACAAACACGTCAGTCACGATTTTAGTGAGCCTTTGACGTGGAGTCACAATCGCGTGGAAGGCAAGTTGGATTACACCAGCTTGTTGTATGTACCAGCACGAGCCCCCTTCGATTTATTTAACCGCGAAGCCACCAAGGGTTTAAAACTTTACGTGCAGCGTACATTTATTATGGATGATGCCGAACAGTTCCTGCCAATTTACCTGCGTTTTATTAAAGGTGTTGTTGATTCCAATGACTTGTCATTAAACGTGTCGCGGGAAATTCTGCAAAAAGACCCGAATATCGAAAGTATGAAATCTGCTATTACCAAGCGTGTACTGGACATGCTGGAAAAAATGGCGAAACAAGAGCCAGAAAATTACACCACCTTTTGGAAAACGTTTGGCCAGGTAGTTAAAGAAGGCCCAGCGGAGGATTACGCCAACAAAGAAAAAATTGGCAAGCTTTTGCGTTTTGCCACAACGTTCACTAATTCGCCAGAGCAGGACCAATCGCTGGATCAGTACATCGAGCGCATGAAGGAAGGGCAGGAAAAAATCTATTACGTGGTGTCTGATAATTTTAATACCGCCAAAAACAGCCCGCATATCGAAGTATTCCGCAAAAAAGGCATAGAAGTATTGTTGCTCAGCGATCGCATTGACGATTGGCTGGTAGGCCACATGCAGGAATACGCCGACAAACATTTCCAAGACGTCACCAAGGGCGAATTAGATTTGGGTTCGGTTGAAACCGAAGACGAGAAAAAAGCCCAAGAAGCCGCGGAAAAACAGTTCGAAGGTTTGGTTGAGCGTATGGCTAAGGTGTTGGGAGACGACGTAAAAGAAGTGCGTATTACCCATCGTTTGACCGACTCGCCGGCGTGTTTGGTGGTGGGCGAAGACGAAATTGGCAGTCAAATGCGCCGCTTGTTGGAGTCTGCAGGGCAAAAAGTTCCGGCCGGCAAACCGACTATCGAACTCAACCCAACTCACCCGCTGGTGATGAAGCTTGACCATGAAGCCGATGAAGACCGTTTTGCGGATTTGGCTAAGGTGTTGTTCGATCAAGCGAGTTTGGCGGAAGGCGGCCATTTGGTTGACCCAGCGGCTTACGTTACTCGGTTGAATAAGTTGTTACTGGAGTTGGTGAGGTAGACTTTCCCGCCAACCTAAACCCAAGACTCGCATGTAGTCCGGCGGAGGCTCCTTCGCTTCGGGCTTAACGGCGGTTTTGGGTTAAACCTAATAGCCACGGGGACCAGCTTAGTCTGCGCAACCCTCGGGGCAGCGCCTGGCAAGAGTTAAAAATCACGAACAAACAACCCGGTTACCCGTGATTTTTAACTTTTGCTAATCACACCAATGGATTACACCGCTTTTTGGTGCCCAACTGAGGTTTCTAGGCTAATTTAAAACGACCAGCCGATGCCTAGGTTGATGCTGTCTGTGAGCGTGGTAGTCAACGCATACTGGTAATCGGCTTTTAACACCACGCGTTCAACCAGCCAAAAATTCACGCCCACATCCACGGCCTCTTTTTCGGCAGCATCATTAGCGCCCTGGGTATTCCAAACGCTATAGCGGCTAAACACACCTAAGCGATCGGTAATTTTGTAGCTCGGCTCAACATAGAGCCCGGTTTGCGTGTCAGTACCCAGCGCCTCATAGCTGGCGCCATCAATCTGCCAGGCGGCATAAAGTGCGCGTAGCGCGAAGGGGCCGGTTTGGTAGATGGCGTGGGTTTCCCATAGGGTTCCGGCTTCGCCTTGACTGGTTTGGTCTTGATTGAGGTCCGCTTGGTACTGCAGTGATGTTGCCAGCTCCAGCCCGGGCAGGCCTGTGTATTTTAGGCGGGCCGTATAGGCGAAGGTTTCCGCTGTGGCTTCGGCAGATTTTTGTCGGCCTTTGCGAATACCGTCTTTAGCGGTAGTTTTGAGGCCGCTGTGCACCGCTAGGTCATAGGAAAAGCCTGGGGCAATGGCGCCGCTGAGCATGCCGCCTGTCTCCCACCACGTGGCTGGAATGATGTCTTTTTCCACGGAGTTACGCTCCACACCGTAAAAGGTATCCGGCTCGTGGGTTTCATTGATAATGCCCACGGGCACCAAAAACAGGCCCATAGTGGCGCGGTGTTGGTCGGCGTATTGCCACTGCACATAGGCTTGCTCCAGCTCTACCTCGCCCGGCTTGCCCTCGCCAGCTAGGCTGTGCTCCAACTCCAGCTCCGCAAACACCTTAACGCTGTCGCTGTAGCTATGCCCCATCAACAAGACAAAGCGGTGGGCGTCAATGATGTCTTTGCCGCCTTGGGGGTTATTAAAATGGTGTTCAGCATAACCTCCCATGACTACGCCTGAGCCTAGGTGTTGGGCTCGGGCATCGACCGCATCCGCCGTGGACTCCACTTTGGCATCGGTAGTTTGCTGCTGCTGTTTGAGGGACTCGATAAGTTGCTGTTGCTGTTTCAGTGTTTCCCACATTTCGGTCATGGAAGGCAGTTTTTCGGCGGCTTGCGCGGCAGCGGCGCCAAATACAGTGACGAGGGTTATGATGGCGGGAAGCGTCAATTTCAGAGGGTGCGGCATAGTGAAAAGCTCCGATGCGTAATGTGGTAGTGGTTTGGTTGGCTGCCAACAATAACCCAAATGATAATGGTTCGCAAATGAGATTTGCTATCTTATACGGCGGCGGGTTACTTCCAAGGCTAGGTGTTTTGAGTGCAGGCTTAATCTAGCAGCCTGTCGGACTAAAAATTCGAACCCAGCGTCAGCTCCTTCCTCAATAAAATTTTCGGCTAAAATATAATCAATTTGGTTAAAGTTTGTTCGTTTTTCGGTCAGTACTACCCATTTACCCGATTTTCAGACGCAATACCGCC
>CAMCXE010000092.1 GCA_945882995.1 Thalassocella blandensis
GCATGGGCTATCCGCAATGAAGCATCTATTGGTGAAGATGGTTTCTCGGGGGCAGTTCGAGCGGTTATTTGAACACTATATCGCCTTGCTGCTTGATACGGTGTGCGCCGTAAGGCCCGGCCGATCCTTCGTTAGATCCAATGCCAAACTTCGAAAAATACGCTTCTATATCAGTGCAAAACGAGCGCGGTAGGGCTTAACTTAATGACATTGCCTCCCCAGCCCTCCCTTTTTCAAAGGGAGGGGGTTGCGCCTCACTTTGCAACAAGCAGGGAGTCATCCCCCCTTTGTAAAAGGGGGCTAGGGGGATTTAGGTTTTTTCATTCTCACCCTCCTGCGCCGCTCTATCTCCTGCATCCATGCGGTGCCTAGCAAAAGTTAAATTGGGCGAATAGCCAAGTTGCTCTCTAAATTTAACTTTCACTCATCACCCCAATGGGCTGCACAGCTTTTGTGCGCCTAACTGAGGTTTCTAGTTGAAAAGGCTAAAAGGCTTAACTTAATGACATTGGGTTGGGATTTCTGAATGAGAGAAAATTCTCTGGAAAAATAGCTCCAAAATGACATTACCCCAAAAACCACGTTTACTGCGCTCCTAGGCGGCTCCACTCCAAGCTCAAATTCCAAACTTACACGTCCGCTCCACATAATCCTGATGCAACGGCATTTGCTCGCAGGACGAAGCAATTACATGGCGAATATTGTCCAGTTCTGCCAGTAACTCACGATCATCCATGGTATCCACAATAGGATGGTAGGCATTTGCCACAAGTCCCTGGCCGTGCATAACGGCAAACCAACTCACATCACCGAACAACTCATTCATATCGCGAAACACCCGCCCGCTTTCCCTAAACAACGCCAACTTTTCACGCAATCGTGCCGGCACATCTATTGCGCGCAGGTCGGTCCAAAAGGCTGAATCTGTGCGTTCATTGACGTAATAATGCAATACCAAAAAGTCCCGAATATTCGTATAACTCGCCTCCATCAGCGCATTAAATTTATCGCGCAATGCGGGCTCCACGCGCTTGCCGGGCAAAAGCGCAATAAAATTGGCCAATGCCTCATGCACCAAGTGAATACTCGTTGATTCCAACGGCTCCAAGAACCCACTGGACAACCCTAGGGCAATACAATTTTTTTCCCAACTTTTTTGGCGGCGCCCGGTAGTAAATTTAATTTTTTTAGGCTGACCCAAAATTTCACCCTGAATAGAATTCAACAATTCAGCCTGCGCCTGCTCATCGGAAATATAGCGATCACAATACACATAGCCATTACCGGTGCGATGCTGCAAAGGGATGCGCCATTGCCAGCCGGCGGTTTTGGCAGTGGCTCGGGTATAGGAGGGCAAGGGGTCCAACCGTGAGCTGCCCACCGTCACCGCACTATTGCATGGCAAATAATAACTCCAGTCTTCATAACCCACCTGTAGCGTTTTTTCCATCAGCAGGGCCACAAAACCGGAGCAATCCACAAAAAAATCGCCATTAATTATCTGACCAGACTCCAACTGCAGCGCCGAAATATCGCCACTGGATGCGTCCTGAATAACCTGGGTAATTTTCCCCTCAATGCGCACCACACCCTGCTTTTCGGCCATTTTGCGCAAAAATTTTGCATAGAGATGAGCGTCGAAATGAAAGGCGTAGGCAATTTCCTGCAAAGGTGAATTGGGAATATTTACCGGCCGCACAAATTTATTAGCATAAGAAGCCAGTGTGGCCAACGAGTAGTCAGCCATCTCACCAGTGTGGCCCAGTTTCCAAGCTTTAATTAAATGCTGAAAAAATGGCACCGCATCAATTTCGGTACCAAATTTACCAAAGGGATGGATATACGCAGAGCCTAAGTTTTTCCAGTCAACAAATTCGATACCCAGTTTGAAGGTGCCGCCAGTGGCCGCCAGAAATTCGTTTTCATCAACCCCAATCATACGATTGAATTTGCGAATTTCGGGAATGGTCGCCTCACCAACACCCACTGTGCCGATCTGATCGGACTCCACCAACGTAATTTTGGTATTGGTGCTCAGCACCTTGCTCAGTGCCACCGCGGCCATCCAGCCCGCCGTGCCGCCACCAACAATAACGATATTTTCCAGCGGGTTTAGCGCCGATGATTCACTTCCCATTGCACACCTCTTTAATTATTTATGCGTATTTATTGATGCAGAAAACCAATGACTCAGAGGCCAAAAAATTGCCAACTTAAGCACCGCGCACCCAAGGTCATTAAGTTAAGGGGTTTTGACCCGCTGTTTCGGGTGATTTTCCCCTCGACACGAAACCCCCTCCCAGCCTCCCCCTCAAAAAGGGGGAGGGGCAAAAAGTCTGCAAATCGAGGCATCGGCTTATTTTCAATGCTGTTCTGCTCCCTCCCCTTTTCAAGGGGAGGGTTGGGGTGGGGTTTCTGGATGCTAGGAAATTCCCTAGAAAAATAGCCCGAATCCCTTTTAACAGATCACCCCCCAAGTCAACTCACCCATTACGTTTTGGTACCGCGGAGTAGCAATCACTTACACTCGGACTTTTCGCCGTAACCGACGCAAAAAATCGCACCATGCTAGGGAATTTTTCAGCCAAACTTTCATCGCTCATCGCTTGGGTCAATAAATCACTGCCAGCAACCCGCTCACCAAAAGCATGAAATAACACCTGCCAATTGTCGCTAGTTAGGGTTTCGGCCTCGTGCATCGGCACCCGGCCCACCGCATGAAACAACGCAAGTTTATGCTCAACTAACGGCAACAACGGCACTGCGGCGCCAAACGCACAATGCAGCACATAATCATCAATTGCCGCCAACGGCATCAACTCTTCCTGCGTGCGACGGTTAAATATTTTTGCCAACACATTTAAATTGTCGCAGCTCGGCCAGCAATTAACCAGACGCAAAATACCGCTGCGCACTCGGTGCAAATCATCAACAATAAAACCGGGCAAGGTCGCGCTAGCCGCACCCAAAAAAACACAATTGCCAACCCATGCGCTGTCTAAAGCCGCAAAACCCGCAACTTCACCCTGCTCTGCGGGCGCGCCACCATAGCTGGGTTTTTCAAGGCAATAGGTCTGGCCAATGCCGCTACCTACCAACCATTCGTAACGCAAACCCTCCGGCGCCAAGCCAACAAACGCTCCGAAATTTTCCAACTTAGCACTAGGATTTACGTCATAGGTTGTGACCACACGCAGTGGCGCCGCCGAGTGGAAAATTTCACGCGTAGCTAAACCCAGCGCCGCCGCCAACCCGCTACCCTCGGAACAATCGACGTACAGGTCACCCAGCAGTCTTGTGCCGTCACAGGTCAGTGCCTGAATAGTGTCACCGGCAACATCGGCCTCAATATTTTTTACCGCGAAGAAAGCGATATTTTTTTGCTTACACAATGCACGTAAAAAATCCGTGTAAGCCTGGTCACCGACAACATAGCCACAGTTAATAAGGTCGTCCAAGGGGTCGGGCTGGCGTGTGCGAATTCGGCATTTCCCAGCTGCCGCCAACTGAGCAACCAGGCAATAATCGCGCAATGTCGCCGCTGGGTTTTGTTGCACATACTTCGTGAATAACTGAAAAAAACTTAATCCTTCAAGCGGCGCCCCAAATGCGGCGTCAGAAAAAAATCCCGCAACTTTGCCCAGCATTTCCACGCGGGTTCCGTATTTTATTCTAGCGCCCGTAGCAACAATAAATTCCTGCTCGGCAACACCAAGGCTTTGATGAAAACCAAACGCCGAGCTACATAAATTAAACCAAGCGCTGGACGGAGCCACCATCAAATCCACAATACGGATTTTAGCGGCAAGATGCGGCACCTCATTTACCAAACTTAACGCGGCCACATACCCGGCCGCACCGCGCGTTAACAGAATAATGTCCGTCGTTAGCTTAGCCATTAGGAAAACACTCCATACAGACTCATAGCAGCCGCAGGCCATTGCCAATCACCGGCTTCGGTATCCGCCACTTTGCCAAGGGCCTGCTGATGACTCGGCATTTGCAAGGCAATACGCTCAACTTCAGCCTGCATCTTACTCATGGCCACTTCCAAACCCGGCATACCAAGCCCTTCGAGTTTTACGTTATTGAGCTGAGGTAAACAGCCTTGGCCGATCATCACCGCTACCCAACTCGGCGACAAAAACAAGCCTTGGTGATACGCATCCAAATTGCCAATTTCTTTAAACAATGCAATGCGGTCCGCTAGGCTGGAGGGCACCTCCATATGTTTGCAATAGCGCCAAAACGCAGAATCCTCTCGCTCCGTAACATGGTAATGCAAAATAAGGAAATCCCGTACGCGCTCATATTCATGAGAGAGCTGGCGATTAAACTCCGCGCGGCTTGCGGTGTAGTCGTCTACTGCTGGCAGCAACTCCACCAATTTCATAATGGCCAGCTGAATTAAATAAATACTCGTGGACTCTAAAGGTTCCAGAAAACCTGACGACAAGCCAACCGCCACACAATTGTGACTCCAAGTCTGGCTGCGTCGCCCCGCCACAAATTTTAAGCGATTAAATTTCGCTAAAGGTTCGCCCTTGAGGTTCGCGAGCAAAATGGCCTGCGCATCCTCTTGCGACATAAATTCACTGGCATACACATGGCCGTTGCCATCCCGGTGCCGCAATGGAATTTGCCACTGCCACCCCGCCGCATGCGCCACGGCACGGGTATAGGGCCGGGGCTGGCCTTCACTGACCGTGGGTACCGCGATGGCTCGGTCGCAGGGCAACCATTTCCTCCAATCCTCAAACGGCACACCCAAGGCGTCACCCAGCAATAAACTGCGAAAACCCGAACAATCGATAAATAAATCGCCGTTTAGCTGCGAGCCATCTTCAAGACAAAGTGCCGTAATGTTGCCCGTAGTAGGGTCACGCAGCACCTGCTGAATTTTCCCTTCAATTCGGTTTACCCCTCGCTCAACACAAAAGCCCATCAAGTATTTGGCATACAGGCTGGCATCGATATGAAACGCATAAGAATAGGTACCCGTAAGCGGGTTTGCCGTTTCCCGCGGGTGCGCAAACCGACCATTATGAGCCGCTCGCACCGCGAGGGAATAATCAAATAGCGGCCTTTGCGGTTTGGATATATTCGCCATTAACCAATAGTGGTAAAACTCTACGTCATTGAGTGGCAACCCAAAATCACCAAAGGGATGAATATAGGCATCGCCCAGCTTCCCCCAATTCACAAATTCAATTCCCAACTTGTACGTCGCTTGGGTTACGCGCATAAACTCATTTTCATTTATGCCTAATTTTTCATTAAAAAATCGCAGGTGCGGAATAGTGGCTTCACCCACACCCACCGTGCCAATCGCTTCCGACTCAACCAGGGTGATGCTGTACTGCTCCGGCGCACAAAATTTTGATAGCGCCGCCGCCGCCATCCAACCCGCCGTCCCACCACCTACGATTACGATATTGCGCATTTGCTCATCCGCTTTAGGATAAATAACTCACCAAAATTAACTATTTTTTGTCAAAAAAAAAGCGCACAACAAGTTGTGCGCTTTGGCCGAACAGCTACTTAATTAGTTGTAAGCAGCGCTAAAAGTTAACGCAAATGCGCGGTCATTCACGAAGAAGTTACGCGGGTCGGTGTTGCCAGCCTCATCGTATTGAACTCGTGTTTCAGACTGCTCATTCAACACATTGTTAACTTCAAATCCAACTTTATAGCTGTCGTTGATCGTATAGCGGAAGCTGTAATCCAAGAGACCAGTATTCGGCACATACACGGGCGATTTGGTAATCTCGTCACGCCGTGTTAACAAATATTCTGACCGCCAGTTATAAGCAAACCGGGTAGAAATTTTGTCATTCTCGTAAAAGACCGTGAAGTTCGCTGTGTTCTCAGACAAACCCGCAAGCGCCATATTTTTGAAGTCGCGGTAACGGCCCGGACGGGGAGTATAGTCAGTAGTCTGTGCTGCTTCCACCACCGTGAAGTTAGCTTGAATACCCAAACCACTAAACGGCTCTGGCAAGAACTCATAGGTTTGTTGGTAAGCCACTTCGAACCCGCGTATCAATGCGTTTCCAACGTTGTCCGGCCCAGTGTAAGTCACCGGCAAGGCAACGCCATTAGACGGGTTAAGAAGCACCACATCTCGGGTAGAGCGCTCAATTAGGTTGGTTAAATCCTTATTGAACAAGCTTAATGTCAAAGACCCCACCGAAGAGAAATACCACTCTGCAGTTAAATCTGTGTTGATAGCCTCTTCCGGCAACAAGTAGGGGTTGCTGTCAGCATCCACGGTGAAACCGGTAATTTCTGGATCAACAACGTTCTTAATATCTAATAGTGGTGTCTTTTCATGCAAATTCGGTGGGTTGGGGTTGTCCTTCGACACCGAGAACAGATCGGGCTCGCCCGTTGGCTTGCCATCCGGCTTAGTTTTCCATTCAAGGTCGCTTTGACCATAGGTCCCGTCAACATCTACACTGGCTTTTAGATTATCCAGGGTAGGCAGATAAATTGCCTTCGACACGGCAAATCGAATCAAAAAGTCGTCGGTGAAACCAAAAGTCATATTAAAGCTGGGCAACAACGACGTGTAGGTTGGTACGTTGTACATGGCCTTGTCTGTTGCTCCATTGGCAAACTTTTCTTTCTCTGGATCCCATGTAACCCCGTTCGTATACTTAAAGAGCTCTGCTTGCCTCTCTTTTGCAAAAAAGCCATCACCAGGAACCTTAGGAAAGGCGGTATAACCTTTGGACTCAAGATCGATAGCCACATAACGGGCGCCAACGTTGCCTTTGAGCTTAACCGGAAGTTCGTCGTTACCGAAATCTAAACGACCATATACCGCCGTGCGCGTTTGGCTAAGCTCGTTGGTATCTGACTTACGGTAGTCAGTACCCGGTATTACGTCGGTAATATTCTTCGCTGCGTAATTACCCCTAAATTGCGGCAGAACCCAAACGGGGTCTTCTGAGCCAGCAGCTACCAAGTTTTCCTGCCTCAAATCGGGGATGGTGTTACCGTCTTTATCAAGGGCTGGCACAGGCAGCTTTGTGACCGGATCATTTATAACTTTGCCGTCAGCGTCTTTGGCTGAAACAAGGACAAGGCTACCGTCCTCATTATATTGTTTGTAATACTGTATGTTATTGTAATAACCTTGAACCCCGGTTCGGCTAGGATCCAAGTCACCATTTAACAGATTCCAAAACGCATTACGATCTTTGGCCAATGATTCCTTAGGAAAGAGGAAGCTGGTCTGTCCACTGAGCACACCACCGCCATGAAATTTAGTACCAAAATCATAAACTTCTGAGAATTCAGGGTGGTTTGCTCCCGTGATTTTTGCATAGGGGTCAGGATTCCCATCCGCATCTGTAGCGCCATTCCACTCCGGGCTTACCACACCCCAGTTGTAGTCGCCGTCTTGGTGGGTTTGATTTTTCTCTGAGTAGCGAACGCCGGTTTTTACGCTTTTTATCCAAGCCACATCTTCAAATGTATATTCGCCATCGCCCTTCAAAGACCAAGAATCCCCAACGCTGTCACCGGCGTGGTCCATAGCGCTTCGCACCACTACGTTTTTGGCATCAGTCACTGTAGAGTTTCGAAAAATGCCGTCACCATCAATAACAGAAGCTTTGCCCAACACATCAATGAATGGCGTTTTGCCTCGCAGGTCGGTATACATATCCAAATCCATTTGGTTATGTATTACAAAGTCATAAACCTTGTTACTCGCCTCAATGCGCTGCACATCGCCCCAAAGGGTTAATTGATCCGTGGGCTTATATTGCAAATTAAAGCTCAGGTCATTCACAATGCTGCGTTCTTCCCTATTGCGCGTCAAGGCTATATAGCCTACGTTGGAGATGATGCCGTGATCAAATCGCCCCCTAGAATCGAAACTGTCGTAAATACTGGAAACGCCCCGCAAGGGTGATTTAGCGTAGCGGGCATTACCGTCCTCAATTTTTTTAACGCCAGCTTGAGCGAGGGCAAGGTCAGCCGCGGTTTCTTTCGTAGGCGCATCTGCGTCGGCAAGCTCAGCTCCGGCAAGCAAAGCCCGAGCGTCTTTCAGTTGTCCGGCCGTAAAAAAATCCGGTGACTGTAGGAGAGTGTACACACCGCGGTTGTCCTTAAACTGAGCGCCGGTGGAGTTTTTATTTTCTATGGCGCGTTCAGTCCAGGCCAATTTTGAGTCAGAACGAATAAATTCCAGCGTTGCCAGCAATTTCTCGTCTGGGCTTTTCCACTGGTAAGAGTTGGCAAAACCGGTACGTTGGCGATCCGAGTCTTGGTTACGGAACGTAACAGAGGGTGGCATGTATAAGGTTTGCAGGTCCGCAGATTTCTGATTGGGGAGGTAAGGACCCACGGGATAGCCACCGTATTCTTCATCCGGCAAAGCGTCAACGGTGGTGAATGGCTTAACTGGATAGCCCTTGCCCCTATAATCATTCCTTATTATTGCAGGCGTCGCAGGTGTCTTGATAGTACCATCTTTGTTGAGTATAGCGGCCTTACCTGGTACGGAAGCTATGTTGGCGTTGTACCAAGTTTTATCGGCCCCTTGGCCTCTCTCATAGAAGTTGTGTACACCCACACCCGATGAGCGCTGCAGGAACTGAGAAGCCGACAGGTTGAACAGTGCGCCAAACTCACCCACGTCAGTGTCCCATGTGTTGCTAAACAGCCCTGAAAGTGAAGGGGAAATTTCACCGCTCATATCGCCGTAGGCAGCTTTCACTGTACCTGCGGCCTGCATGCCTTGATGATCAAATGGCTTGCGAGTATTGAGGTTTACCGAACCGGAAATACCGCCTTCAATTAAATCGGCGGTCAGGTTTTTCACAACTTCAACCGATCCCATCAGCTCCGGAGGCACATCGCCGAAGTTCAAGCCGCCGCCGCCGCTGGCACTAAAGGAATCTCGACCGTTAAACTCACTGCGTGTGCGGTTCAAACCGCGGATGGTGGCACTAGAGCCCTCAGCTCCAAAGTGGTCCGAGTCGCCGGGGCCAGCGAAGCGCTCAATAGCCACGCCCGGTACGCGAGAAAGGGCCTCCACAACAGATTTGTCTGGTAGGGCGCTGATGTCAGAGGCGGTCACTACGTCTTTTACCGTGGCAGCTTCTTTTTTGATGTCTTGCGCTTTTTGCAAGCTGGCGCGGATACCCGTAACAACAACTTCTTCCGGCTCGGCCGCAGAGGCTGGCTCAGCAGCAAAGGCTTGACCCTGCGAGGTGGCAGCGAGGATGCACATCGCCAGTAGTGAGCGCTTAAAGATCGGCGCCTGAGGCGCGTTTAGCTTAGATTTTTCCACATGTTTCATTGTTCAGCCCCGTTTATTATGTCTTATTGGTTACAAACCAAGTTTGTTTGCTCAGCAACAGCAGACGCCGCTCACTGGCGCAGCCGAAGATAGTAGCGAGCCGCACGGAACAAAGTCAAATATCTAGAGTCCTTTTTTACTCAACGTAGAGTAGGTGATATTTTTTTTTGCCCAGCTTAACCAGATAAAACCCGCCGAAAAACGCCAGCTCCCCGGCCAACACCTGCGGCACATCCAGGTTGGCCTCAGCCGCGATTAGATGTCCATTAATCGTCAGGCCGCCATTCATCAAGGCATCTTTGATGGGTTTACCACTAGCGGCCAACCCAGCCTCAGCCAAAAGCTGCACCAGACTTTTGGTTGCCAAATCGGCCCGCTGCAGCAAGGAAAACGGCAACCCATCAAGCCGCAACTGACTAAAATCCTGCTCCGTGAGATCGCTTATCGCTCCTTCAAATAGCGCCTGAGTGATGCGCTGGGCAGCGGCTAAGCCGGCGTCACCATGAACCAGCTGCGTCACCTCTGTAGCCAAAATACCCTGCGCACGGGGCTTGGCCCCAGACGTTTTGTCCTCGGCCTCAATCGCATCTATTTCAGCGGGAGAAAGAAAAGTGAAGTAACGCAGAAACCGGTAGACATCGGCGTCCGCGCTATTCAACCAAAACTGATAAAAAGCGTAAGGCGAAGTTTTGCTGGGTGAAAGCCAAATAGTGCCGGACTCCGTTTTGCCAAACTTAGTGCCATCAGCTTTGGTGACCAGGGGTAGAGTCAACCCAAAAACTTGGCCGCCATACATGCGTCGCGCCAAGTCAACACCGCCCGTGATATTGCCCCACTGGTCAGACCCGCCGATTTGTAAGGTGCACTGGTAATCCTTGAACAAACGCGCAAAGTCGTAAGACTGCAGCAGCATGTAGGTGAATTCGGTGAACGAAATACCTTCGCCCTCGCGCTCGATACGCTGCTTTACAGAGTCCTTCTGGATCATGTTGTTAATCGAAAAGTGCTTACCCACATCGCGCAGGAAATCCAGCACATTCATACCCTCGGTCCAGTCGAGGTTATTCACGATGAGAGCGGAGCTAGAGCCCGCTTCAAAATCAATAAATTGGCTAACCTGAAGGCGCAGCTTTTCCACCCAGCCCGTTACCACCTCGGGCGTGTTCAGCTTACGCTCTTGCGCTTTAAAGCTAGGGTCACCAATTAAACCCGTGGCGCCGCCTACTAGCGCAATAGGCTTATGCCCAGCCAACTGAAAGCGCTTAAGCGTTAGCAGTGGCACTAAGCTGCCGATATGTAGGCTGTCTGCGGTGGGGTCAAAGCCGCAGTAAAGGGTGCGCGGCTCACTAAGGAATTCATGAAGGCGTTCGTCCCCGGTCATTTGGGCGATAAGGCCACGAGCCTGAAGGTCTTGCAATAATGCGCTGGGTACAGCCATAACAAAAAAGTCTCACATCGAAAGGAAGTTGCGGGAGGGGCGCAACATTACCGAAATGAAGGTCAACTCTCAAATTGCGCGGGGTGCTTATTCCAAATCATTTTATGACTTTGCCAGCTTAGAGGTGATTAGTCGGATTATTTCTGCTATAAATCCCCCTGTGATCAATTGTCGTAACGCTCCCCTAATGAAAATAATAGAAGCTATCCGATCCAAGTTACAGAATCGCTACAACCTTTGCCTGCCACACTGGCACTTGGTAACAGCAGGGTTCCTAGTTTTTACCTTGGTTGCTCTGCTCAAAATGCCGTCCAGCATCGAACCTGAAACGGCGAGCGAAGGTGATATTGCGCAGGTTGATGTTGGGCAGATCAATGACGGCTTTGCGCCGCTGCTGCCTCAAGCGAACCCCCTCGCGTTTGATGAGCTTGATCTGTCTAGCGATACAGAAACTAATGACTCCGCACAAAAAATTGAAATAGTGCGCAAGGGCGATAACCTTGCCGGCATCTTCAAGCGAGCCGGCCTCACCAGCCAAGACTTAGCCGAAATTTTCGATAAATCCAAAGACGCTAAAATCCTGAAACAGCTGCGCCCCGGCCACAAACTTGCCTTTACCATTAATCAAAACGGCGCACTGGATAAGGTAGTTTACACACCCGACTTACTACAGACGCATACGTTTGACCGACACGAAGAGCGGTTCGCCTATACTAATTTGGTACGCAAGCCGCAGATAGTTACCAAAGTGAGCACCGGGGTAATTAAGTCCTCGTTATATGAAGCCAGTAAAGCCGCCAAAATCACCGACCAAATGGTAGGCGAGCTAGCCAAAATTTTTGCCTATGATGTGGATTTTGCTCTGGACTTGCGCCGAGGCGACACGTTTAAGGTTATCTACGAAGAGGCTTATGTGGACGGTAAAAAAATTGGCACGGGTAAAATCCTTGCCGCTGAATTTACCAATGACGGCAGCACCTACCGAGCTGTGCGCTACCAAGACAAAAATGGCGATAGCGCCTACTTCAGCCCAGATGGCAGAGCGCTGCGCAAGGGCTTTTTGCGAACCCCAGTCGAGTTCTCCCATATCAGCTCAGGCTTCAGCCTCGGTCGCTTACATCCGATTTTGAACAAAATCCGCGCGCACAAGGGCACTGACTATTCCGCACCTACGGGTACGCCCATCCGAGCAGCGGGAGATGGTAGGGTGACGATGGCCGGAATCAACAATGGCTACGGCAATTGCGTAACCATTCAACATGATAAGTCCTACACCACGCTCTATGGTCATATGAGCCGTTTCGCTCAGGGCCTGCGCAAGGGGTCCTTGGTAAAGCAGGGTGAGATAATTGGTTACGTGGGCTCCACGGGCCTCGCAACTGGGCCACACCTGCACTATGAATTCTATGTAAATGGTAAAGTCGTCAACCCAGTAACCGCTGCATTACCCAAAGCCCAGCCCATTGCGAAGGGTGAAATGGCGCGTTTTACTGCTCAAACTCAACCCTTAATTGCTCAACTCGCTAGCACACAGACCAATCCAGTGGCGACTACCACTGTTAACGCCGCAAACCAACCCCTCTAAAATTCCATGGCCAAATTTATTGGCTTGATGTCTGGCACCAGCGTCGACGCGGTTGATGCGGCGCTGGTGGATTTCGCTGCCGATTCCTTAACGCTGGTTGCAACAACCAGCCTGCCTATAGACCAAGCTCTGCATAGGCAAATTTCTGATTTATTTACCACAGGGCCAGATGAAATAGAGCGTTTGGGCCGTCTCGACCGACAGCTCGGCGGCCTTTTTGCCAAGGCCGCAATGCAGCTACTACAAATGTCTGGGGTAAAAGCCTGTGATATTGTGGCAATTGGCAGCCACGGCCAAACCATCCGCCACCGCCCTCGCCTACCCCATCAGACCGCATTCACACTGCAAATTGGCGACCCAAACACCATCGCGGAGCTGACAGGCATCACCACAGTCGCCGATTTTCGACGCCGAGATATAGCCTGTAGCGGGCAAGGTGCTCCGCTTACCCCAGCGTTTCACCAGGCTTTTTTTAGCCACGACTCTATTCAGCGCGCCGTCCTGAACCTAGGGGGCATTGCCAATATCACTTGGCTGCCCAGCAACCAGACGGCTCTGGGTTTTGATACGGGGCCGGCCAATGGTTTCATGGATTACTGGATACAAAGATGCCGCGGCGAGGCTTACGACCAAGGCGGCGCTTGGGCCGCTGGTGGCATGGTGCAAGAACCCCTGCTGTTCCAGTTGTTGGATCACCCTTTTTTTGCGATGCCTCCGCCCAAAAGCACTGGGAAAGAAGAGTTTACCCCCGCTTGGCTGGAAGCCATTTTGAAATCCGGCACCTCTGTCTATAGCGATCAAGATGTTCAGGCCACTCTACTTGAATTAACCGCACGCACTGTGACTAACGCGCTAATCGCCTACTGCCCATCCGCTAAGGAATTATTCCTCTGTGGCGGGGGCGCTTTGAATGGGTGCCTATATCAACGTTTGCAAGCGCTCTTACCGCAGGTCCGTCTGGCGACCACAGCCGAGTTAGGTATAGACGTGTGCTGGGTGGAGGCTATCGCATTTGCCTGGTTAGCCATGCGCAGCCTGGCAGGGCTTTCGGGGAATTTGCCAAGTGTCACCGGTGCGCGACACGAGGCTGTGCTCGGCGCCATTTATTCTCGGTAGCGGCAGCCCGAATAGAATAAACCGACTACAAAACCTGCGGGCTGCAGCGCGATGAATTACGGCTAACCTATTGATTTTAAATACATGTCGTACAGGTGTCGGCCATCTGTCGTCACCAGCCGCTAGGCTTTAGGCCACACTAACTCCCGAACACCGACGATGGAGAACGCTATGAGTATTCGCAAGTTACGCCTCGAAAGAGGCTGGTCGCAGGATCAACTGGCACACATTAGTGGCTTGAATATCCGCACTATTCAGCGACTCGAGAGCGGACAACCCGCGGGGCTCGAGTCTCAGAACGCTCTCGCATCGGCTTTTGGTGTTCCTCGCAATCAACTTCATCCCGAGGCACCTATGACATCAGAGATCACTACACCCAGCGACCAGCAAGCCGCCATTTTCCAACTCAAGCGCATTAAACGATTTTACGCACACCTTATTAGGTACGTAGCTGTTATCAGCTTATTGCTAGTTATCAATCTTCTCACCGTGCCACATTACCTGTGGGTCAAATGGGCCGCCTTTGGCTGGGGCCTCGGACTACTATTCCACGGCCTCAAAACTTTTGTGGGGATCGAGATTTTTGGAGCAGATTGGGAGAAGCGTAAGCTCGAAAAATTACTTCAAAAAAAGCGGGAGGCAAACTCCTAAACCTAGAAGCCTCAGCGGGGTACGCAACAGCTGAACAATCCTTTGAAGTGATCGCTGAAAATTAACAATGACCGACTACTGGGTTAGTTGTTGGTTATTGTTAATTTTTGCTAGGCGCGCCGAAGGGTTG
>CAMCXE010000093.1 GCA_945882995.1 Thalassocella blandensis
GGCTGGCCCGAAGGGCAAACCACAGGGATGTGGTTTGCAAAGGCTTTGGCTAATAGGCTTTGGGTTAGATGATTCACGCGGGCTTGGGCGAGCATTTGGTCGGCGTAGGCAAATCCCTCCCCAGCCCTCCCTTTTTCAAAGGGAGGGAGTAGTGCCGCGCTTTGTAGGGAGCGGGGAGCCATCCTACAGCCAGCCGGAAGTTATCCCCACTGTGCCGGCCGCAAGCGGGGAGTCGTCCCCCCTTTGAAAAAGGGGGCTAGGGGGATTTTGGTTTTTTTGTTTTCGTCTTCCCCGCCAAAGCCTCCCGCTCCACCTTAATTCTTTGCAACAAGGCCGTCGCCGAATTTTCGCCGGAAATTAATTCTGGGTTTTGGGCTCGCCACTCGGCGGTGAGTTCACCGCGGAATGCTTTGGCTAATAGGCTTTGGGTTAGGTGATTCACGCGGGCTTGGGCGTCTTTTACGCGTTGTTCGATTTGGTCGGCGTAGGCGAAGAGTTGTTCTACGCGGCGGACTATTTCGGCTTGTTCAACTTCAGGAGGCATCCCCATTGGTAACACATTTAAAGATCCTTGCCCTAACTTTGCCCGACCTGTTGTGCCAGTTAACCAAGGAATTACCTTGTAATACATCAAGGTATAGCAGAGAAAGTCATTAGCAATTTTATTTGGCGCTCTTAAAACATGAGCATGATTGTTTACCCAGCATTTACCTGTATATCTATAAGCAATGGGCTTTATCCGGCCATAAAAGGTTTCGTCTTCGGTAACCATTACTAAGTCATCATCAAAAATGTATTCATCTATTCTATCTACTTCTCCATTTGCACCAAAATATGGGTATAACCCATTTGAACTCTCACGCTGATCCTTTTTTACAGGCACTCTTTGGCTATCTAAGCATTCTGCAAACTCCGAAACACTCACGAGTTCCCATTCGTCAGGAAAACGGACTTCTGCTGTTTCAATATCGGGATTTAATGGCGAAATAAATTTCCTAGGCGTTTTGATTGTTCCACGACTTAACCTATCTAGCTGAGCTAATTCAAAATTATTTTTTCTCTCTGCGAGCCATCGAATTTTCAATTCACTAGCTGATTCGACAATTTTAACATTCCCCCTCCATTCTTCCGTCAACCTCCCCCCAACCGCAGCCGCAAGCACCGATTGGCGGAAGCGTTTTAGGATTTTGGGGATGGCGGCGAGGCGGGTTTTTAGGGTGTCTACCTGCGCGAGAAGTTCATCGAGTTTTTGGGCGATTTGTTGTTGTTCGGCGAGAGGAATGACAGGCACATCAACAGCCATTAATTGCTTTTGATATATCGCTGCAACACTTGTAGTAGCTGAGGTAATACTTTTGAGCTGATCTTTACCGATAGCGGAATTCAGCCAGTGTGCGACAATTTCTGGTTTAATATTAAGAAATTTAATTTTCAGTAGATTGTTATTGAAAAGAATTGGAGCTGGAGTATCGATTTTAAAAACACCACACTTCCCCACGAGCTCAACACTATTTCTTGTATTAAAAATAAAATCCCCTTTTTTTAGAGAATATTTTTCTACGTCAACTTCATACGCATTAACTTTAACCAAATCAGATAAATCAAATTTTCCTGACGCACTAATATTATTCATCTTTAAATACGAATAACTGTTTTCTATTCCTTGCTCGGCAGCAGATCTGACTAATCCAGTAAAAGACTGAGACACTAATTCTTCTAGCTTTGACAAAACCCATTCAGAGGGCATAGAAAATTGGCTCACAACCCATCCCCCAACCCCAAAACCTCAGCCAATAAATCCTTCTGCACCTTCGCTTGATCCCCCGCCCCCAGTGCCGCCATTAATCCATCCAACTCCCGCAATGCCTCGGTCAATTCACTCATAGCCTCTGCGGCCAATACCTCTGGCTCGGGCAAACTGGCGGCGTCTACGGAGTCGTTATCTTTTAGCCAGGAAATATCTAGGGAATCGTTTTTGGTGTCGCGGATGTAGTCGCGGGTGAATACTCGCCAGCGGGAATTTTCTAAATTGAAATCGGCTTCTTGATTCATAAATGACCATTCGCCTTGGGTGCGAGCGCCCTCACCCCAGCCCTCTCCCTCGGGAGAGGGGGTTGGTGCGGTGCCACTTTTGGGCGAGGTTATTTTTGCGGTTTTGCCGGTGAGGGCTGGGGCGAAGACGGCTTCGAAGGGTTTTAAATGTTGTTCGCCAAAAGGCGTGCGTTTGCCAAAGTTGGGCATGTTGGTGCGCAAGTCATACACCCATACATTTTTTGTGCAGCCTTCTTCTTGTTTGGGGTTTTGGCTGGTGCCTTTGGTAAAAAATAGCACGTTGGTTTTTACACCGGCGGCGTAAAAAATGCCGGTGGGTAGGCGCAAAATGCTGTGCAGGTTGCATTTATCCATCAGGTCGCGGCGGATGTCGCTGCCTTGGCCGGCTTCGAATAATACGTTGTCTGGCAGTACTACGGCGGCGCGGCCGCCGGGTTTTAGGGTGCGGTAAATGTGTTGTAAAAATGCCAGCTGTTTGTTGCTGGTTTTGTAGGTTAGGTCGTCGCGGGTAATGCTGGCTTCGCCGCCTTTGGCGGTGCCAAAGGGTGGGTTGGCGAGTACTACATCCACCTTGGGTAAATTTTTGCCTACATCGCCTAGGGCGTTACCTAAATGCACTACGCCTTCGCTGTCGCCTTCCATGCCGTGTAATAAACAATTCATTAAGGCTAGGCGGCGGGTGCTGGGCACTAATTCCACGCCGATAAAGGCATTATTTAATTGGAAGGTTTTTTGTTTTTGGTTGAGGTCGTGTAAATCATCGGTGGCGTCTTTAATGTATCTGTCTGCGGCAATTAAAAAGCCGGCGGTGCCGGCGGCGGGGTCTTGTAGGGTTTCGCCGGCTTGGGGTTTTATGCAGCGCACTATGCTGTCGATAAGTGCCCGCGGGGTAAAATATTGTCCGGCGCCGGATTTAGTTTCGTTGGCGTTTTTTTCTAGCAGGCCTTCGTATAAATCGCCTAGGCCATCTTTTTGGGCGCTAAACCAGTCGATGCCGTCTAGGGTTTTTATGAGTTGCTCTAAATGGCGTGGCTCGCGCAGGCGGGTTTGGGCGTCGTTGTAAATGGCGAGAATTAGTGGGTCTGTTACTACGGGGTTGTTGTCTAAATCTTTACCGGTGGAGAGTGTTAGCAAAATGCGTTTGTAGTCGTTTAATAAATTTAAACCGGATTTTGCATTTAAATCGCCCCAGCGGCAGCCTGCGGGTAATTTGTGTTTGTTGAGCAGGCCGGCCTCGGTGTTTTCGAATTCCATTTTTATGAATAGCAGTAGGACTAATTCGGTTACGTAGTCGCTGTAGTTAATGCCGTCGTCGCGCAGTACGTCGCAGAGGTTCCAGAGTTTTTGCACTATGTCGTTGTTGGTCATTTTGTTCTCGTTGTGGTTTGCATTGATTAAATCCCCCCGCCTGCGGCGACCCCCTTTTGCAAAGGGGGTTTTGACTCCCTGCTTCGGCGACTTCTTTTTGCGAAGGGGGTGTTTACTTGCTGCCTGCGGCGACTTCCTTTTGCGAAGTGGGGGAGTAATTTATTCCTGATTCAAAATATTTATGTAGGCGCTGTAGGCGTAAACGCGGTTGCGCTTTTGGCCGGTGAGTTCTCGCACTATACCGAGGGTGTTTTCCATGGCATCCAAGGCTTTGCCTATAGTGGCCGGTGTTAGGCCAGTTTTTTCTGCCAGCAAATTAATGCTAACAATGGGCTGGTTAAAGAATGCTTCCAGTATTGGGTTGGCGGAACCGGCTAATCGGCCTAGTTGTGTAAGTTTGGCTTTGTCGGTTGCCAATAATTGGTTAAGTTGCTGCGCGGTGGCCACGGCTTGGGTGGCGGTGGCGGTAATGGCATCCACAAAAAATAATAGCCAGCCTTCCCAGTCGCCGGTTAAGCGTACTTGTTGTAAGCGCTGGTAATAGGTGTGGCGATGTTTTTTAAAAAATACCGAGAGGTACAAAAGCGGTTCTTGTAAAACTCCGGCTTGGGCCAAAATCAAGGGAATTAATAAGCGCCCCAAGCGGCCGTTGCCATCCATAAAGGGGTGAATGGTTTCAAACTGTACATGCATGAGCGCGGCTTTTATCACCGGCTCGGTGGCTTCCGGCATATCGTTTACAAATTTTTCCAGCTCACTCCAGCAGGCCGCTATTTCGTTGGCGGGGGGCGGTACGAAGGTGGCTTCGTCGGCTCGGTGACCGCCAATCCACACTTGGTTGCTACGGAACTCGCCGGGGCCACGCCCAATGCCGCGGCCGGATGTCATCAGCGCCTGATGCAACTCTTTTACCAAGCGAATGGTAATGGGGTTGCCTTGGTTAATGCGCTCTACACCTAGCGTTAGGGCCTTAACATAACAGGAGACTTCTTGCACATCGTCCATGGGCACGCCGGGCTGGGCGGCCATTTCATAGAGCATTAGGTCGCTGAGTGATGACTGCGTGCCTTCAATTTGCGATGACATGACTGCCTCTTTACGCACGTAGCTGTAAAGAAACAGCTGGGCGTCTGGCAATAGGCAGCTGATGGCATCTAAACGGCCAAGCGCAAGATGCGCCTCCGCCAAGCGGGCCTGCAGTTTGCCGTTGATTTCAAGGGGTGGATTGGGCGGTAAGGGCGCAGGAATAAACGCCTGACACGCAAAACCCCCAGCAATGCTGGGCACATAACACCCAGTTAGTCCGCGATTCATAGTGAGTAACCCCGCACAAAGCTAAAATAAGCCGGCATGCTATTTTAAAATTATGCAAAAAGTAAAATAAAAGCGGGTTTTATTTTAACCCGCCTCACCCCAAAGCCCATCCGCTAGGGTGCTTAGCACTTCATCCAACTGGTTGTTGAGTAGCTTATTGACACGGCTGGCACCGCCTTCTTGTGCGAAGGCGTGGTTGACGAAGTTGTGGTCGATGATGACTTCGTGCACCAGCTGCTTACCTAGGCGTTCTAAACATTTGCGCTGTGGCGGCAGCCAAGGGTGTGATGCGTAGATTTTTTGTAGGGCCTGTTGCACACGTTGATCAAAAGGAATTAGCGGCTCGCCCAAGGCGGCTTGGCGAATGTGGCCGATGATGCTGGCGGCAATTTCTTGATTGGTGTTATTCCGCCAGGCGGCTTTGAGTTTGGTTTCGCTGTAGCCGTTGCTGTCCAGCAGCAATTTAATTTCCTTTAATTGCTCGCGGGTGAGGTTTTTGGGTTTGTTGACGACTACGGCAAGCGCCGCGGATTGGTTGATGTTGTTTTTGATGAAGTCGTTAAAGCTGAGCAAATAATCCGCGGGTTGTTCGTTAATACCAAAACCTTGTTTGCGTTCGATAAATTCGTCGGCACCTTCATAAATTAATGGCATACGCTCGGAACCTAAAATGATCTTTATGTCATTCACGTGATTAATTAAACCGCCCATGCGCTGAATAAATTGCACCGCCTGTTGGGGGCCTAGGTCATGCAGGTGTTGGTGCAGTTTGGCCGGCGCTACGCCCCACAAGCCTTCTAACTCATCCAGTTTGTGTTGTAGCGCAGGTGTGTTTTCGGCCAGTTTGGTGGCTTTGCGCATTACGCGCATCACTTTTTGGCTGAGTTCGGCCAGTACGTCCTGCGCATGGCTGGTGCCGGCTTGCACGCCGGGGGTATTTAAACTGCCCTCCAGTATTTCGGGGTTGCTCAGTTCGTCCACTAGCTGTTCAAGGGTGATATTGGGGTCGCGCACTAGGGGCTTCATGGTGCTTACGTCTTGCAGGGCGGCGTAAATATCTACGGGGTCGTAAATTTTGAACACCGTTTTGCCAATCTCGTCGCAGCGGCGCGTGGCGCGGCCAATCATTTGCTCGTAAAGAATGCGCGATTTAACGCGGCGCAAAAATACAATGTGGCAAATTTTTAATACGTCAATGCCGGTGGATAATAAATCCACGGTAATGGCTATGTTGGGGTAGCGTTCGTTTTTGTAGTTGCGAATGAGTTGTTCAACCTTATCGCTTTTGCCGGTAATTTTGCGCACCGCGGCTTCATTGTAGCTGCCGTTGTGGATTTCTTTAAAAGCAGCATCCAGCAGGTTTTTAACCATGTCGGCGTGTAAATCGGTTGCACAAAAAATCATGGTTTTTTCATCGCCAAACGGGTCTAGCTCTTTGGCGAGTTGCTGGCAAATCACTTTGTTAAAGCCTTCGGTAATTACTGTGCGGTTGAACGAGTCCACCTCGTAACTCACCTCATCGTCTAGATCGGCGGTTTCAATTTCGCCGGTGGCGGTATTAATGGCGCTAACGGTTGCGCCTTTTTCAAAATGAATGCCTTTGGTGTTCAGTAAGGTTTCATAACGAATGGGCGGTTCGTGGTCGATTAGCCAGTCATCGGCCACGGCTTCTCGGTAAGAATAGGTGTAAATCGGCTTGCCAAAAATTTCCGTGGTGTGTTTGGCGGGTGTGGCGGTTAGGCCTATTTTTACCGCATCAAAATAATCCAACACGCGGCGATAGCTGGAAAGGTATTGCGAGGTGTCGCGATGTAATAATTCACCTTCGGTCATTTCTTGGTCGAGGGTATAACCGCGGTGGGCTTCGTCCACGATAATGCAATCGTAGGTGTCGATGGTTTGTGGGTTGTCGGAGGCAAATAGGCGTTTCACCATGGCCTGCACGGTGGCAACTTGCACGCGGGTTTCCGCCGCGGCGGCCATATCGCCTAACTCGGCGATGTTGTAGATCGACGATAGGGTTTTATTTTCTTCCAGCTGTGCTTCTTTAAACGAATCTAAGGCTTGGGTGCCGAGGGAGGTTCTATCCACCAAAAACAAAATACGCTTGAAGCGTTCGGCTTTTAAAAACCGATACATTAAGCCAATAATCGTGCGGGTTTTACCCGTGCCGGTGGCCATGGCCAGCAAGCAACTTCGTTGATTGTTGGCCAGTGCAACTTCCACCGCCGCAATGGCTTTTTGTTGGTAGTCGCGCAGTTTTAAATAGTCGTAGCCTTCTGCGGCCAATTTTTTCTCGGCGGCTTCACGGCTGCGTTTTAACTTATCTAATAAGCCGACTGGTGCATGAAATTGTTGTAATGGCTCTGCCGTATTGGAGGGTTCGCGCACATCACGGAACCAAGTGCCGGACTGTTCTTTCAGTTGCTTTACAAAGGGGCGGCCATTGCAGGAATACACAAAGGGAATGTGAAAATGGCTTTCGGCGGCATCGGCCCAGGCAATGGTCCTGCCTTGTGCGGCCCAGGCGGATAACATGAATTCGGTGATGGTAAAACCGCGCGCATAACGTTCAGCTTGATGAATTTTCCCCGCCACATTTTCGTTTTCGCGTTTTGCTTCTACTACGGCAATAGGAATTAGCCCCGCAAACAACACGTAGTCGGCTTTTTGTAAGCCTGTGGTAGGCCATTCAGCAATGGCTTTGTTTTTGCCCTTTTCTGGGCGCGCACCTTTTTGATAGGTGAGTTCTTGGGTGTCGGCTTCCCAACCGGCATCCATTAACTGCTGGTCGATAATAATGCGGGTGAGCTCTTCATTCAGCGTAATTTGTGAGCTGGCTTTTTGGGTGCGCTGGCTTATTTGTACCACCGTGTTGTGCGCGATTTTCCTATTTGCTTCGGTTTGTTTGGCCAGCTCATCTTGCAGCTGTTTGAGGTGAAGATCGAAATTGTGTTGTTGTGTTATTAATTTTTGTTCGCTTTCCTTGGCTTGCTGCTCAAATTGTCGGGCTTCTATGTCCATGTGCTGCGCAAGTTCTTCATACTCTTCTTTTTCGCGCAGCACTAAGGTTGCCAGCTGGCTATTGGTGTCCACTTGCTGGCTAGCGTTGAGTAATTCATTTTTTAGGTTTTCGATTTGCGCCTGTAGCTCACGCAACTGTTTGGACGGGTCATGGGGCGGTAAAAATGCGCCCGGTTTAAAACTAGCGCCCTGTTTGCCAAAGGAACGGTGGTACCAAACCGTTAACTCCCGCGCAATCTTCATACCGGCTATGGCATCTTTATGCTGGGTTTTAAATTTGTGTGTGGCCTTATTGCCTTCCACTCGCAGAAAATGGAACAGCTCTAGGGTTGTTGGTTCTAGGCGAATTTCTTGGCGAATTTGGTTGAGTAAATCCAGCTGACTGCTGCGCTCATCAAACAAAATGCCGCAGCGCGAGGCGAGATCCTGCGCAATGGCTTCACCCAACTGCCGCAATTTAATGAGCGTGGTGTTGGGGTCGCTGATAAATGATCGCTCGGCCGCCGCCGCCAATTGATGAAATATGGGGTCGTGCTCTTTGAGAAAATCAAAATTGGTTGGATCGGCCATAGGTCCTGCTCATTTCCTTCGCGTGCGGTTGGTTATTGGTTATTACCGCTTGAGTGGTGGCGATAGTACCTTAGCGTACGCAACCGCTCAATTGCGCTGGGGATTAGGCTCTTAGATCCTCCAAAAAAGCGTGCAGCCGCGTGGTGAGGGGCTTTTATGGGCACGTTCTTGCGGTGACAGGCAAGTCGTTTCAAAAAATGGGGCGAGATCCGAATAGACGACCATGCTATTTGCCGGCTATTTATGGGATCATTTCCATCCGCTTTTCCGCTTCGCCCATAATCCATTATTTGGTCAGTGGGTGGGATAGCCCCGATTTGCGGCGGGTATTTTTAGCGGTGCTTTGCGCGGGTTTTAACCCTGGCAATATCGGCACCAAAACCCCTACTGCAGCGCCTGTTGTTGGGTGTGGCCTGCAGGTTACTGGTGGCTTGTGGCAGTTTGTCTAGCCGTTCTAGCTCAACTAGCCGTTTAATTTTTGCCGGAATGTGCGCCAGTCTGTAGCATTAATTTGGTATTTGATTAACTATGCGCCCCCTCAATTCGGCCTGCCAAGGCCAACAGTCAATGGCTAGAAGTGAGGTGGGCTTTTCTAGAGCCGGTCTTTACGGGTTGCGGCTACGGCCTTACCTAACTTCAGCCCATTTCCAAATTTTTCGAACCCCGCCGTTCCGGCCTTGAGAGCACACTATGCATCCCTTTACATTGCCATCCGCAACCCGTTTTCCCAAGCGCGCGTTTACCTTAGCGCTGTTTTGCTCAGCAATTGCGGCTTGTGGCAGTGGCGGGCAGGCCGCTCGAAGCTCATCAAACCCAAGCTCTGCCTCGAGTAGCTCGTTAGCCAGCCCTAGTTCCAGTGCGTCATCAAGCTCTAGCATCTCCTCATTAAGTAGCGCCTTGTCCAGCTCCGAGCCGTCCGCCAATTCTAGTTCTAGCAGTGCCGCTAACTCCACTAGCTCTTTTAGCTCCAGTTTATCCTCCAGCGCTGAAGGTGCCGCCAGTTTCGGCAGCTCTTCCAGCTCCAGTTCGGCCTCAAGCTCTCCTAGCGCCGCGGCGAGCTCCAGTCCGCTTAGCAGCAGCTCTTCGTTAAGCGCAAGTAGCGATAGCTCCTCAAGCGCAAGTAGCGATAGCTCCTCGTCCAGCAGCTCATCTTTCAGTTCCAGCGGTTCTTCGGCAGACGCCACTTTGGTTAGCTTGCTCTCAAGCGACGGCACCTTTGCGGCTGGGGCGGGGGATTTTGTTGCCCGTATTCAAACACTAACCAACACCGTAACGTTTAGTGGTGTGGCGGACTTTTCAATACCCACTGCAACAGTGGCTGCCTGGGAAGTCCAGATGACCCACGCAGTGGCATTAACGGCGGGTGTAACCTACACCGCCTGCTTCAGCGCTGTGGCCGCAGCGGATCGCTCTATTCATATCGATTTCGATGGAGATTCACCAGCCTACGCTTCTTTAACCGGAGGCGGCATGATGGAGCCCGTGTCCACCACCTGGGCCAACCACAAGGTCACTTTTTTTGCTACAGCCACTGATGCTACCGCGCGACTTGCATTTAACTTGGGCATGGCCGCCAGTCCCGTAGGCGTTAAACTGGACAATATTGGTGTTTATGTGGGCAGCAACTGCCCAAGCGTGAACCCGAGCCAGAGCTCGTCATCGTCTTCGTCTAGCTCAAGCTCATCTAGCTCCAGCAGCTCGTCTTCCAGCGGCGCTGGCGGCGCCATTCTATTCAGCGAGGATTTTGAAGCCGGCACAACTGGTGGAGCGCCAGCAGGCTGGTCTAGGGTGTTGCCAAGCGGTACCTCCGCCACTATCGATAGCACCAATGCTCACACCGGCACTAACTCAGTTCACTTAAAAGTCACTGCGGCCAATGCCACGGCCACGCGTATTTTCAGAAAGTTGCCGGCGGGAATTACAAAAATTTACGCCCGAGCCTGGATTTACAGTTCTGCGTCCATTGGTGGTGATCCTGCGGCAGATTACAAAGATCATGGAGACTTTATGGGTACCAGCCGTGAGTCATCCGTAAATGGCGACTATGAATTGCGTTTTGGCCCGGTAGTTAGAGGGCGCTTGGCCGGGTTTCAACGTTATCCTAAAGACGGCCCCACTAAGGCCTCTGTGGGCAACTCCACCCAAAAAATCCCAGCCAATACCTGGACCTGTGTTGAAATATCGGTGCAACCCGAGGTGGAAACTTTCCAAGGCTGGGTAAATGACAACCTCACCTTTTCAGCGAATAAACCCACCGATTGGGATAATGGCAACGTAGCAGACACCATTACGCCAGCGGATTTAAGTTACGTATATTTTGGCTGGAAGGGCTTTGGACCGGCCCTAGTTCGACCAACGGATGTGTGGTTTGACGATATCGCTTACTCTGAAACTAAGATTGGCTGTAATTAGTTGTTGCTAATCTAGCGGTGCCAGTTCTCCAGTGGCAACCTTCAGCCTAGAAACCTCAGTTGGGCGCCAAAAAGCTGTGTAAGCCATTGGTGCGATTAGTGAAAGTTAAATTTGGCGGGCAACCGGGTTGGTTGTTCGCCAAATTTAACTTCTGCTAGGCGCTGCCCGGGGGTTGCGCAGACTTTGGTGATCCAACTGAGGTTTCTAGGTTAAAAACAACGCGATGATCTAGGCGGCCCAGCCTAAACGAAGACGTAAATTCGGCACTTAATAAACTGCCAGCTTTTATATCCGAAACCAGCATTTTTTTTGCGGTAGAATTTATCTACTCTTGTGAAGGCAACCCCGCAATTCACAACTACCCTATAAAAAAATATATAAAAACCCCTGGCGGTACAATCGGCATAAAGAATGACGCTACCGAAAAAATAAGTCATACGCATAAGCTAGGCCCCCACAAAGCAAACAACTATCAATGTGAATTAACAAAAACGTAACTATTTAGCATGTTTTCCCGTCATCCCCGCGCAGGCGGGGGTCCAGCGGCAAATAGGGGGTTTTTACTTAAGTGGAGACTGCAATAGCTTTAGAGCGGTTGCCATCTGGATCCCCGCCTACGCGGGAATGACGGAGGAAAATGAAAAATGTGCTGAATAGTTGCAAAAAAACAACTAAATACAACCCAAGATAATCCCCCCAATCACTAACGAGCATTTGCCGTAGTCTCATTGGTGACTTAGTGAGCGGAATTTTGCGCATCAAGAATATAACGACCCACCAACCCGCAAGCTGGAGCTGACCTGTTGCGCCGCAATTTAAGCCGCTTAAATTGGATCCACTCAATTTTTCCATTTCCAAATTTTTCGAGTCAAACAATACAGCTGTCACAGCGCCTGCGCATTCGCTTAACCACGCAGACCAAATCCTTTTAAGTGGTTTTGTGTTCCACTATTGACGCAGCGCAAGCGGTGATGCCATCCACAGAATGACGCACCGCAATTGCCTCTGCCTAGCAAGCTCCGCAGGACCTGACGCCATGTCAGACCTTAGGGCTCACTCCCAATATGGTGTATGCTAGGCGGCCGACTAATTATTGAGCCAGAGCAGCGCCCCACAACTTACTACACGAGTTGTGGGCAGGCTAACCGCGACACCTATTCCCCATTAAGGAATAACACGTGAACGACAAAAATGATTTGTTAAACCAGCTACACATCGACCGCAACGCGCCTGCTGCCCCGCGTAGTCTCACGCCATGGTTAATCGCCTGTTTAATAGGCTTACTCCTAGTGGCGTCTGCAGGCATATGGCATTTTTACGGTGCCGCCCCAGTAAGTGTAAAAGTCCAAGTTGCTCGCAAGCCGAGTCAATCGGCCACCACTACCAGCGTGTTAGATGCCACCGGTTATGTCGTGGCGCGTCGCTCGGCTAATGTTGCCTCTAAAGTTACGGGTAAAGTGGTGGAGCTTTATATTGAAGAGGGGATGCGCGTGGAAAAAGATCAGGTTGTGGCCAAACTTGATGACGTCAACGTGCAAAAAAATCACGCGGTGATACAGGCGCAACTGGCTGCCAGCAAAACCCAAGTGACGGAAGTCCGTGCGCGTTTGCATGAGGCGAAATTAACCTTCGAACGCACTAACCATCTACGCAAACAACAACTTATCAGCCAGTCGCAAATGGACACCGCGCAAGCCAATTATGATTCCGTAGCGGCGCAATTAGCTAACCGCGAGCAACTGGTAGCGGTGAGTACAAAATTACTGGAGCAATCCGCACAAAATCTCGATGATTTAATTTTACGCGCGCCCTTTGCCGGCGTTGTTACAGTTAAAACGGCACAACAGGGGGAAATGCTTTCCGCGGCGGGCTTCTCCAACATCGGCGTTTGTAAGCTGGTGGATATGACGTCGCTGGAAGTTGAAGTAGACGTGAATGAAGCCTATATCCAGCGCGTAGTGCCGGGGCAATTGGCTGAAGCGGTTTTAGAGGCCTACCCAGACTGGAAAATTCCAGCCAAAGTTATCGCTATTATTCCCACCGCCGACCGGCAAAAAGCCACGGTAAAAGTGCGTATCGGCTTTGCGCAATTGGACCCAAAAATACTGCCTGACATGGGTGTAAAAGTGGCCTTTCTCGATAGCGAACCAACAACACCACGCGCGGCGCCTGTCACGGGTATTCGCATACCCGCCACTGCAGTGCGTACACTGGGCGACAGCCAATATTTGCTAATCGTGAGGGCGGGCACACTTGAGCAACGGGAAATAAAAATTAAAACGGGTGCGGGCGCAGATGTTTACGTGCTAGACGGACTTTCAGCAGGTGAAAATTTTGTGACCCAAGTCGATGATAAATTACAGCCTGGCGCTCGCGTTACGGCTGAATAAGAGGCGGCATACCAAAGGCGCGGCTGCGCAACTTCCACCATCAACGCTAGCCATTTCAAATTATTCTGGAGTCATTATGAACGACATTACCCAGCAGCCTGAACCCATCGAAAAGCGGTCAGTACAAGGCACAAATGCAGACATTCTGGTGGATTTACACAATGTCAGCAAACTCTACAAAAAAGGCAAAAACTCCGTAACGGTGCTGTCCAATTTAAATTTACAAATCAACCGCGGCGATTTTGTGGCGCTCATGGGCCCGTCCGGCTCTGGCAAAACCACCTTATTAAATTTGCTCGGCGGGTTGGACACGCCAACCTCTGGCGAATTAATTGTTGACGGCCAACGCATAGACCAATTTAGTGGCGCGCAACTTACGAAATGGCGGGCTCGCCACGTGGGGTTTATTTTTCAGTTTTACAATTTAATGCCGGTGTTAACCGCGGAAAAAAATGTTGAGTTGCCGTTACTGCTAACCAATTTATCCAGCAAGCAACGCAAAGCCCATGTGGCGGCGGCGCTGGAATTAGTGGGTTTGTCGGACCGCGCTAAACATTTACCCAGTGAATTGTCCGGTGGGCAACAGCAGCGCGTAGCGATTGCACGGGCGCTGATCAGCGACCCCAGTTTATTATTATGCGACGAACCCACCGGCGATCTGGATCGCACCACCGCCGATGCCATTCTGGGTTTACTGCAAGAGCTTAACCGCACCCAGCACAAAACCATTGTGATGGTCACCCATGATCCACGCGCCGCCGACCATGCACACCGCATCCTGCACATGGATAAGGGTGCACTGGCCGCAGAGATCGAAGCGGGCGCTAACGTAGCTGAGGTTTGATTATGTACTACCTCTATTTCATATTTAAAAACCTCACCCGCAAAAAAATGCGCACCACATTAACCGTGCTGTC
>CAMCXE010000094.1 GCA_945882995.1 Thalassocella blandensis
AATTACAGCACCTTGCGCCAAACTTTCGGCCACTGCCACATTCACCCGCTCCAACTCCTGCAGCATGGAATCTAGGTAGCCCTTGGCGTCGATGGCAATACTCATGTCCATAGACGCAATTTCCCCCACCACCTTTTCTACCTGAGTAACGGTTTCCTTGGCGGTTTGGGCACGTTGACGAATTTCGTCGTTTAGGCTATTGGAGTCCTTGGAGAGTTTGCGCACCTCGTCCGCCACAACCGCAAAACCTCGCCCCGCATCACCCGCCCGCGCGGCCTCAATAGCCGCATTTAACGCCAGCAAATTGGTTTGATCGGCAATGCCGCGAATATCACTGATCAGGCCAAACATGCCATCCAAATGCTTAACCATGTCCTGAATTTTGTGAACCGCCAACACGCTTCTGGAGCTGACATCTATGAAGAGCCCCACATAAGTGTCGAGAATTCGCCCTACTTCGTTAGCGAAATGTTTGAGTGAAACCTGCTCACCGCCGGTATTTGTTCCCACCGAAGACCGCGTGAGTTTGTTAACTATGCCGTCCAACAGGGCTTTTTCGGCGTTAGCGCTCTGGGAAAGCCGTTGAAAGCAAGCATGCCATTTCACGCTGGAGCCTTCTACGGATTCGCAAATTTCCTGAGAGAGACTGGTTAAATTGGCGCAGACTTTTTTATGCTCGGTGTGTACTTTGTGATCCACTTGCTGCACCAGCTGCAACAGCTGGCTGTGCCCCTGGGCGCTCTGGGTATCGCTGGCCACCTGCGGCGTCGGAAAATCTAACAGCACCATCACAACCACCACAACCAGCACTCCAGCCGCCGCATGGGGCGATCCCGTTCCGTAGATAGCCACCAACCCCAAGGCTAGGGCGGCTAGGTAGACCAAGATCTTGAATCCGTTTTGTGACATAGGTAAAGTCCAAACAACAATTGGCAAAAGTGTAAGCGGCGGTGATATCGGCAATATCGTTGATAGTGCTCGCAGTTTTTATAAGACTAGTCGGGAAATGACCCTAGGCCAAACTCCTTAACCAACTAATTTAAGCACCGGCTCGATACAGCTGGCTTACAATGCGCTGCCCACTTCTATAAGGCTCACGCCCTATGCCCCAGCTCAGCGCCTCATGCGCCGTCGAGGTAATACTCGGCAACTCCAATCCCCGCTTTTCGGGTGTGACTTCCACCCTGCTGCAAACGCTCGACTATCAACAAGACCAACTCCATCTGCGTGTCCTCGGCGCCCATTTCCTGCCAAACCCTGAGCTTGCCATAAGCTTTATCGAAGCCATAAAACTCTGCAGCACGCCATTACCCGACGGCCGCTGGCGCGTGTTTCACGCTAGGCGCAACAACGAAATGCTGCAGGCGTTAGTACTCAAAAAGATCTTTCGGGCCAAGCTGCTGATCCTGTTCACCTCTACGGCGCAGCGCCACCATAGCCGCTTCACACGCTGGTTAATGCGCAAGATGGATGCGGTCATTAGCACCTGTGAAGCCGCGGCGGCGTACCTTAAAATCCCTTGCGCGCAAATTATTCCCCACGGCATTCGCACCCACGACTATTTTCCCGCAATTAATCGCGCCGCCGACTGGCAGGCACTGGGCATGCCCGGCCACTACGGCATCGGTATTTTTGGCCGTGTGCGTGCGCAAAAAGGTATTCACCACTTGGTGCGAGCCTGTATCGAACTGTTTCCTTCACACCCAGAATTCAGCCTCGTCATCGTTGGCGGCATCGCCCCACAAGACGCCGCCTATGTAGCAGCACTGAAATCCGAGGTCGCTAGCCAACAACTAGAACGACGTATTCAATTTTTAGGTGAACAGGAGTTTGCGAGAATCCCAGTACTCTTCCGCGCCATGAGCTTGGTCTGCGCGCTCAGCAAACAAGAGGGCTTTGGGTTAACAGTACTGGAGGCTATGGCTTCTGGGGCGGCCGTTTTAGCCACTCGGGCCGGCGCTTGGCCAGAGATCATCCGTGATGGTGTAGACGGTTACTGCGTCCCTGCCGACGACTACACCGCGATCCGCGACAAGCTCGCCAGCCTTCTCGCTGCGCCTGAACATCTCGTCACCATGGGCAACAACGGCACCGAACGCGTGAGACAACACTACCGAATAGAGCGTGAGGCGCAACAGCTGTGTGATTTTTATCGACAATTACAAGAGCGGGATTTACAGCGACGCTCCGCAACCTAAACGCATCACCTTAATTTCCTGACCTAAACCGTCCGTTGATCAGGCAAGTTAGCCGAATTTCAGATGATCTGACCACAATAGGCGCTAGCCAAAAGGGAACCTAGACATCGCCTCACTTTTACACACTCGACATCCAGCCCTCACTTTTTGACAACCCAGAGAGGTGGTGCACCGCGGTATAGAATTGACTAAACCAACAAGTCCAAACTTGACGCTTAACAAGCTTGAGTTTAATTGCTGTGCTAGGCTTGTGTTTCGCACATCCAACACCATATGCGAAACACCGGCAGCTTAATGCCATCAACGACACGTTTACCACTAGGGTCAAGGGGTTGTCACAACGGCAGGCACTCCTTATTATGGCCGGATAATTTGCCCAATTCGGAGACAAGGTTATGAGTTCTATCGTTACTGTAAGTGACGCCAGTTTTGAAGCGGACGTGATCAACGCCTCTGGTCCAGTACTGGTGGATTTCTGGGCACCTTGGTGCGGTCCTTGTAAAATGATCGGCCCTATTCTCGAAAAACTCGCCGGGGTTTATGGTGAGAAAATCAAAATTGTTAAAATGGATGTTGACGCCAACAAAGAAACCGCGTCTAAGTTAAACATTCGCGGCATTCCTACGTTGACCATATTTAAAGGCGGCAAAGCAGAGACCACCAAAGTTGGCGCCCTCTCTGAAGCCCAGTTAAAAGTATTTATCGAATCCGCACTCTAAACCCGCGGAAAACCAGCCACCCCGATTGTGCGCACACCGGCAATTTTGGTGGCTAGGTATGCTAGCTACTACACAAAAACACATTTCATCTAGCTTACCTGCTCGCTTTAATTGTTTGCACACAAGTGAATAGTGTCTATACTCAAGCAAGTTTTCTGGCAATACCCAGTAAACCTCGCCTATAGCCGGCCCCCAAAGTCAACCGGTCTCAGACTAGGCGTAATAAAGTTCAAGCCCACCTCCTGCCCCTTCGTGATCCCTGCTTGATCTTTTGCAATCCGATTTGCTCATGCAATTGTCGTTTGTTTGCACCCTGCCAACCCCGTACCTCCACCAACAAGACCTAAAAAAACACATGAATCTAACCGATCTCAAAACCAAACCTATCGAAGAGCTCATTGAAATGGCCGCCGCCGTGGGCATGGAAAGTCTCGCGCGCTCCCGCAAACAAGATGTAATTTTTAACCTGCTAAAACGCCACGCCAAGGGCGGCGACGACATCTACGGTGATGGCGTGTTAGAGATTCTACAAGACGGGTTTGGTTTTTTACGCTCGGCAGGCTCCTCCTATCTGGCTGGCCCCGATGACATTTACGTATCACCCAGCCAAATTCGCCGTTTTAACTTGCGCACCGGTGACGCCATTTCCGGAAAAATTCGCCCACCGAAAGAAGGTGAACGCTATTTTGCCTTGCTAAAAGTTAACGACATAAACACCGACCGCCCCGAAAGCTCACGCAACAAAATACTTTTCGAAAACCTCACCCCCTTATTTCCCCAAGAGCGCATGGTATTGGAAGTGGGTAACGGCTCTACGGAAGATCTTACCGGCCGCATCATTGATCTCGTCGCCCCTATCGGCAAAGGCCAACGTGGTTTAATCGTGGCGCCGCCTAAAGCCGGTAAAACCATGATGATGCAAAATATTGCACAGGCGATAACCCGCAATAATCCCGAATGTCATTTGATTGTTTTACTCATTGACGAACGCCCTGAAGAAGTTACCGAAATGCAACGCTCCGTACGCGGAGAAGTCGTGGCGTCCACCTTCGATGAACCCCCCGCACGACACGTACAAGTTGCCGACATGGTAATTGAACGCGCTAAGCGTTTGGTAGAACACAAAAAAGACGTCGTTATTCTACTGGATTCCGTAACTCGCTTAGCCCGCGCCTACAACACCGTAATCCCCTCCTCCGGCAAAGTATTAACCGGCGGTATTGACGCCCACGCCCTAGAACGCCCCAAACGTTTTTTTGGCGCCGCGCGTAATATCGAAGAGGGCGGCAGCCTTTCCATTATCGCCACAGCACTGGTAGACACAGGTTCCAAAATGGACGAAGTGATTTACGAAGAATTTAAAGGCACTGGCAATATGGAATTGCATTTAGACCGCAAAATGGCTGAGAAACGCGTTTACCCGTCGCTTAACATTCGCCGTTCCGGCACCCGCCGCGAAGACTTATTAATCGGTGAAAACGACCTGCATCGCATATGGATTCTGCGCAAACTACTCAATGACATGGAAGACGTGGCTGCCACGGAATTCCTCGTGGACCGCCTAAAACTCTTCAAAACCAATGACGAATTTTTCCAGTCCATGAAAAGCAAATAAATCCCAGCTGGCCGCTAGGCCACTGTAACAATCTCGCAAATTTCACCCAAATTGCGAGATTTTTTTTGCCCCTAATTTGCCCAATTGCGAGCCCATCATGGCCACACAAGATTTACGTGAATTCATTACTTTACTAGAGAATGCCGGTCAATTAAAACGCATTCGTACACCAGTCGATCCGCGTCTCGAAATGACAGAAATTTGCGACCGTACCCTGCGCCAAGGCGGCCCCGCTTTACTGTTCGAAAACCCCGTGGGTTTTAACATGCCGGTACTGGCCAATGTATTCGGTACGCCAGAGCGAGTGGCATTGGGGATGGGCCAAACCTCAGTGGGCGCGTTACGCGAGGTGGGTGAGCTCTTGGCTTTTTTAAAAGAACCCGAGCCCCCCAAAAGCATTCGCGATGCCTGGCAAAAAATGCCTCTGTTTAAACAGGTGTTACATATGACTCCGAAGGAGTTAAACAAAGCGGCCTGCCAGGAAGTCATCCTACACGGTGAGGCAGTGGACCTTACTCTACTGCCGATTCAAACCTGCTGGCCCGGCGATGTAGGCCCATTAATTACCTGGCCTCTGGTCATTACCCGCGGGCCGCACAAAGAGCGACAAAATCTCGGCATTTATCGCATGCAGCTGCTTGGCAAGAATAAAGTCATCATGCGTTGGTTGAGCCACCGTGGCGGCGCATTGGATTTTCGCGAATGGCAGCAAACACATCCCGGTGAAAACTTCCCGGTTTCGGTGGCCCTTGGGGCGGACCCCGCAACGATTTTGGGTGCGGTAACACCCGTACCGGACACGCTCAGCGAATATGCTTTTGCGGGTTTATTGCGCGGCAGTAAAACCCAGGTTGTCAAAAGTATTTCCAATAATTTGCAAGTGCCAGCCGGTGCCGAATTTATTTTGGAAGGCTACATAGCGCCAGGCGAAATGGCCGCCGAAGGGCCCTTTGGTGACCACACCGGTTATTACAACGAAGTGGAACAATTCCCAGTGTTCACCATTACTACCCTCACCCATCGACTAAACCCCATTTATCACAGCACCTACACTGGACGCCCACCAGACGAGCCCGCCATGCTCGGTGTGGCACTTAACGAAGTTTTTGTGCCCCTGCTGAGGAAACAATTTCCCGAAATTGTGGATTTTTATTTGCCGCCAGAAGGCTGTTCCTACCGCATGGCCATTGTCACTATAAAAAAACAATACCCGGGGCACGCCAAACGTATCATGCTAGGTGTCTGGTCATACTTACGTCAGTTTATGTACACCAAATTTGTAGTTGTGACCGACGACGACGTAAATGCGCGAAACTGGCAAGATGTGATTTGGGCCATCACCACGCGTATGGACCCTATTCGTGACACCACGCTAATCGACAACACCCCCATTGATTATTTAGATTTTGCATCCCCAACCCCAGGCCTTGGATCAAAAATGGGGTTAGATGCCACCAATAAATGGCCGGGCGAAACTCAACGAGAATGGGGCACTCCCATTGAAATGTCCGCCGCCGTAAAAACTAAAATTGACGGATTATGGGATGAGCTAAATATTTTTGGATAGGTTAAAACCCCGTTGGACGCAAAAAAAAGGGGGGATTCATTGGTGCCATTAGCAACTGGGTTGCTAATCGCTGTCAAACTTCCAGAATTCTTATTTTCAATCGATGATGCCTGACTAAAATAAAATGTAACTATTCAGCATGTTTTTCCCGTCATCCCCGCGCAGGCGGGGATCCAGCGGCAAATAGTGGGTTTTTACTTAAGTGGAGACCGTAATAGCTTTAAAACGGTTGCCATCTGGATCCCCGCCTACGCGGGGATGACGGAAGAAAACGACAAATGTGCTGAATAGTTGCAATAAAATACAACGCCCTTTTACACCAACTCAACTATTTGACTTTCACAGCATTTGTCAGCAATGGTTTCAAAAATTTCCCGGTATAAGACGTTTTAACCTTAACAATATCTTCCGGCGTACCGGCCGCTAAAATAAATCCCCCACCACTGCCGCCTTCCGGCCCTAAATCTACTACCCAGTCAGCGGTTTTAATCACGTCCAAATTATGTTCGATGACCACTACGGTATTCCCGTGGTCGCGTAGACGATGTAAAACCACCAGCAATTGAGCAATATCGTGAAAATGCAGGCCGGTAGTTGGCTCATCAAGGATATACAGTGTTTGGCCAGTATCGCGTTTAGATAACTCACGGGACAGTTTTACACGCTGCGCTTCACCGCCGGATAAGGTAGTGGCCGCTTGGCCCAAGCGAATATAGGAGAGACCAACATCCATCAAGGTTTGCAGTTTATTAGCGATCGAAGGCACGGCATCAAAAAATAATCTAGCATCTTCCACCGTCATATCTAAAACTTCGTGAATATTTTTTCCCTTGAAATGCACGTCTAGCGTTTCACGATTATAGCGTTTGCCTTTGCAGATATCGCAAGGCACGTAAACGTCGGGCAAAAAGTGCATTTCCACTTTAACCACACCATCACCTTGGCAGGCCTCACAGCGGCCGCCTTTCACATTAAAACTGAAGCGCCCAACTTTATAACCCCGCGAACGGGCCTCTGGCGTTCCGGCAAATAAATCGCGAATTGGCGTGAATATTCCCGTATAAGTAGCGGGATTAGAACGCGGTGTGCGACCAATGGGGCTTTGGTCGATATCCACACACTTATCCAATAAATTTAAGCCCTGTACGGATTTATGCGACGCAGGCGTCAGCGTAGTGGCACCATTTAAATAAGTGGCAGCCAGCGGGTAGAGGGTATTATTGATAAGTGTGGATTTTCCAGAGCCGGACACACCAGTTACGCAGGTCATTAAACCCAGAGGTATTTGCAGGGTTACGTTTTGCAAATTATTGCCGCTGGCACCGTCCAATACCAACATTTTTGTGGCATCCACAGGCGTGCGTTTTGCAGGCACGGCAATAAATTTTTTGCCGGACAAATACGCGCCCGTGACGGAATTTTTAGCTTTAAGAATTTGCGCCAAACTCCCTTGTGCCACAATTTGCCCGCCGTGTACGCCGGCTCCCGGCCCTACGTCAATAATGTGGTCGGCTAAACGAATGGCGTCTTCGTCGTGCTCTACCACAATCACGGTATTGCCAATATCGCGCAAATGTCTGAGGGTATTCAGCAGGCGTTCGTTGTCGCGCTGGTGAAGCCCAATGGAGGGTTCATCCAAAATATACATTACGCCCACTAATCCCGCGCCAATTTGGCTCGCGAGGCGTATCCGCTGCGCCTCACCGCCCGAAAGCGTATCCGCACTTCGGCTCAGGGTTAAATAATTCAACCCTACATCCACCAAAAAGCGAAAACGCTCCCGCAGCTCTTTTAGAATTTTATCGGCCACCTTGCCTTTGGCGCCGGAAAATTTTAATTGCGTGAAATAATTCAGCGCCTCGCCAACTGGCATATCGGCCAGCTGTGTTAGCGTACGGTTATCCACAAACACATTGCGCGCTTCTAAACGCAGGCGCGAACCTTGACAGCCAGGGCAACATTGGCTGGATAAGTATTTAGCCAACTCCTCACGCACACTGGTAGAATCCGTATCACGATAACGGCGCTCTAAGTTCGGAATTACGCCTTCAAAAGCATGGGCACGGCTATAGGTATCGCCGCGGTCATTTATGTACGTAAAATTAATCACATCGTCGCCAGAACCCGATAAAATTGCGGCTTGGTATTTTTTGGCGAGTTTTTTCCAAGGGGTATCCACACTAAAGCCATAGTGTTTCGCCAAGGAAATCAACATATGGAAATAATACAAATTGCGCTTGTCCCAGCCGCGCAACGCGCCTTCGGCCACACTTAACTCGCCATTTTGGATAATTTTTTCTTCCGAAAAAAATTGTTTTACACCCAAACCATCACAATCTGGGCAAGCGCCAGCCGGGTTGTTAAATGAAAACAGCCGAGGCTCCAATTCGGAAAGCGAATAGTCACAAAGCGCACAGGCGTGCTTGGACGAAAATATTTTGTCTGGCTCTTGTCCGTCCATCAACGCCACAGCGGCTATACCTTCAGCCAAATTCAGCGCCGTTTCAAAACTTTCAGCCAAGCGCTGCTTAATATCCGGGCGCACTTTAAAACGGTCCACAACCACATCAATGGTGTGTTTCTTTTTCTTGTCCAGCGTGGGCGTGTCATCCAAGTCCACCACTATGCCATCCACTCGCACACGCACAAAACCATCGCGGCGCAGACTTTCAAACACATGGTGATGCTCCCCCTTGCGGTCGCGAATCACTGGCGCTAACAACATAACTTTGGTGTCTTCCGGCATGGCTAGCACCTGATCCACCATTTCGGAAACGGTTTGCGCCGCTAGCGGTAGATGGTGGGTAGGGCAGCGCGGCTCGCCGATGCGCGCAAAAAACAACCGCAGATAATCGTATATTTCAGTGATGGTCCCCACAGTGGAGCGCGGGTTGTGACTGGTGGATTTCTGCTCAATGGAAATGGCGGGACTAAGCCCCTCCACATGGTCCACATCCGGTTTTTCCATTAACGACAAAAATTGGCGCGCATAGGTGGACAGGGATTCCACGTAACGCCGCTGCCCTTCAGCATAAAGGGTGTCAAATGCTAGCGATGATTTGCCCGAGCCGGAAAGGCCGGTAATGACAATCAGTTTGTCACGCGGAATATCGAGATCAATATTTTTCAAATTGTGGGTGCGCGCACCCCGAACTACGATGGTATCCACCGAATATCCCCTGAAGCCAAAAATCAATCGGCCATGATAACCGTTTTTAGCAAGCCTTAGGCCCACCAGTTCGCCAAAGATGACTCTCTCCAGAGGGCGTGGGATGCGTAGGAGCAAACCCTACCAAGTCGAGGCAGTGCGAAAAATGTGGAGGCGAAAAAAATGGCTCAAAAGAGCCATTTTGGGGTAGCGCAAACACGGGGGAGACGGACTAGAGGTCGTCCATATGCCTTACCCAGTTACTGGCTTCCAATCGATTACGTACGCCGATTTTTTTATACACGTTGTACAAGTGGCTTTTGATGGTGTGCTCACTCACTTCAAGCGCGGCGGAGATGTCCATATTAGTGGCACCCCGCTTAATCAGCTTCAGAATCTCACGCTCACGCTTAGTTAACTTGATATCCAGGCGTTTACTAGAAGAAGGCGCGCGACGGTTTTTTTCCAAAAACAGGTGCAACAGGCGGCGCGGCACCCAATACTCACCCTTTAATAGGGATTCCAAACCACGGAGTAATTGTTCTTGATCGGTATCGGTATAAAACAGTCCGGAAATACAGGGCCAGTCGAGCAGCTGCTCTTGATTGCTTTCAGAGGTGGCGTTAATCAACGCCGCTATGTAGGGCTGATCATGTTCTTGTATATCGGCCACTAGGTCTTCCAGCGCCGCATTGGTGCGGGACTGGCAATCGATCAAATACAAGTTGGCGCCCTGAATGCTAGGCGAAAACTGCTGCGCCGCCTGACACTTAACGCCCGTTTTCTCGGAAATGAGGGCCGTCAACAAACCAGTTTGTAAGCTGGTATTGAGCGAAAACAGCCAAATGCATTCAATGGGTGGGAAGGGCTGAAGGTACGATTCTGTCACGATAATATTCTGCCTTGGCATAAATTGGGGCCTGGCGACCGCCTGGCTCACTCCATGTCTGTCTAAGGCTCTTCAGCCCCCCAGCATAAGCCAACCAATTGTAACCGAATCCTTCTCGGCATAGCCAGTTAGCAGGGTAAAACCCCCATTAGTTTGAGTGCAGCCCATCCTTTCCGTTAAGTGCGCACCGCGCCCTACCTCCAGCGGGGATCGGCTGTTAGAATGCCCGACACTTTTATTAAGGGTAATCATTCGTGGTCGACGCACAACCGGTCTCCGAAATGCGCGCGGTAAGTTCGCTGGCGCTGCTTTACATGTTTCGCATGATGGGGTTATTTATGGTCTTTCCCGTGATGACCCTCTATGGCATGGCCTACACGGATGCCACAGCATTCCGTTTGGGTTTGGCCATTGGCGCCTACGGCTTAAGCCAAGCCTTGTGTCAAATACCTTTTGGCCTCTTGTCGGACTTCTGGGGACGCAAGCCCGTTATTTTTATTGGCTTGATCATTATGGTGGTAGGCAGTCTTGTGGCAGCGCTGGCCGATAGCGTGTGGGGCCTGATCCTCGGCCGCGCGCTGCAAGGCATAGGTGCCGTAGGCAGTGTGATTATGGCCCTAGTGGGCGACCTCACATCAGACCAAAACCGCACTCGCGCCATGGCGGTTATCGGCGCGTCCATTGGCGTTTCCTTTGTACTGGCAATGATTTTGGGCTCCACGTTAGCCGCCGCTGCGGGCTTGAGTTCGCTATTTTGGACAACGGGCGCTATGTCCATCATCGGCATGTTCATTCTGCTGCGCATGGTACCCACCCCAATTACGCAGGAGCGCGGTAAAGATGCCATTGCCGTGCCCGCTATGCTTGGCAAAGCGCTGGCGAACGCCGAGTTGCTGCGCCTCAATTACGGTATTTTTTCACTTCACTTCATTCTTAGCGCATTATTTTTGGCGCTGCCTATGGCGATGGAACACGCCGGCATGCTGCCTGGTCAACACTGGCATTTATATGCCCCGGTATTAGTGCTGGCGTTTATCGCCATGCTGCCATTCATGTATTTGGCCGAACGCAAACGCAAAATTAAAGGTGTGATGCTGGCCGCCATTGCCTGTCTCGCCCTGGGTGCTGCGCTCCTCACGCAGGCCGGAACCACGTGGCTCAGCTGGGCATTAGGCTTATTTATTTTCTTTACTGCGTTTTGCCTACTTGAAGCTACCCTGCCCTCGCTGATGAGCAAACAGGCTCCCGCCGGCAGCAAGGGCACCGCCATGGGCGTTTTTTCTACCTGCCAATTTTTGGGCATATCCGGCGGTGGCGCTATTGGCGGCTACCTATTGCAACAATTTGGCGTGCAAACCGTATTTTTACTGTGCGGCGGCCTAGCCGTTAGCTGGATGGCTATTGCCATCTTCATGCATAAACCTGTATTTTTAACCAGCTTGAGCTTACCGCACACCCAGCCACTGGACCTGCCGCAACTTCGAAACACGGTGGCCGGTGTCAATGAGGCTTTTTGGGTGAAGGAGCAAAACCTACTTCACCTTAAGGTGGACGAAAAAATCTTTGACCGTCATCAGCTGGACCAGTTTTTAGCAACCCACTGACCGCCCTTTGTGCCGCACGCCAAACCCGCCGCACACTAGACTGGCCAACAACCTATTGCATCTTGAGGAGAAACAACCGTGGCACGAGGAATAAACAAAGTTATTTTGATCGGTAATGTCGGTCAAGACCCTGAAGTCAAATACCTACCATCAGGTGGCGCTGTCGCCAATGTGAGCATAGCCACTTCAGAAGCCTGGAAAGACAAAAATACCGGACAACAGCAAGAGCGCACCGAATGGCATCGCGTAGTCTTCTTCAACCGTTTAGGTGAAATAGCGGGTGAATACCTGAAGAAAGGCGCCAAAGTTTACATCGAAGGTGCCTTGCGCACTCGCAAGTGGCAGGGCCAAGACGGCACCGACCGCTACACCACAGAAATAGTCGCCAGCGAAATGCAAATGCTCGACGGCCGCCCAGGCGCTGGTGGTGGACAAGACCCCGGCTACACCAGTGCTGACCAATATGGCGGTGGTTACGCACCAGCTGGACAAGCAGAATCCTACGGCCAGTCCGCAGCACCCGCCTATTCCCAGCCAGCACCACGCCAAGCACCGCCACAACAGGCTCCGCGCCAAACGCCGCCAGCTGCAAAGCCACCGGCCATGGATAGCTTTGACGACGAAATACCTTTTTGAATGACATAAATTGAAAAGTGTTAAGCTGCTTTAGGCTAAACTTTTCGTAAACCATTGTATCAATTGGATTAATTCATAAATATCACCTCTCAGATGTGTGAACGTTTGGGAGGTATTTTTGTGATCATGAAATTTGTACTCTTATAAAACCGCATATAGACATTATTGTAAAGATAGTGTTTTTACTGATCCTCGAATTGTCAACTGCGCATTCCAGCCAATTTAACGATAAATAACTTTCTTACGAGCCCAATGAGTTGGCAGATGCAACTTCGAAGTGCGATCAGTAATCAGGCCGCTAAAGCGGCTACGACCTGTTCATTCGATTGGTCGCCGTATCATAATCGAGTGTCTTCGCGGTCGACGGCTAATCTTGGCAACTGCAACGTCAACCATCTTTTGCGTCAGCTGATCAAAAATCCATAGCCTTAGAAAAATATTGGCGCAACGGGCCATTCGTGTGTTCGATTAAACCAAGCCCCTAGCCCTATAACGGCTTGAAAAAATATCCTGTCATCAAGCGCCTTTGCAATAATTTCGTGGCGCGCAAACTATTTCCCATTATCCGCCGCGATCGTATGCACCCGCGGTCTATACGGTAAAAATAGCGCAAAACTCCATTGGCATGCTCACCCTTTAAAGTCGTTGACAGGGTGAAGGGTGAAGGGGGTGAAGAGCGTCTTTCGCCCCACCAAAGTCGGTAATACCCCGCCAACTCACTTCCCGATCTCCAAATCCATTTCCCAGCCGCCTACCCGAGTCCCGCTTTCCACAACCGCGGGTCGCTGATCAATGCTCACACGATTTTAAATTTGGCCGCGGCTGATATACAGGCTAGAACGTCGCTTGTATTTTTTTAGATGACGACGCAGATGCGCCTACAACTTCCCGACTTTTTTATCTTCGGACATATGCTGACAGATTCGCTCGAGGCTAATGGACTCGTTGCACGCGCGTGCCAGCCCGAAACTTGGTCGGGGCTCAAATCTTCACGCACCTTACTCTCCACCATGGCAATCATTTCTTCGGCTATTTTCCTGCATTTAGCGGCGTTCGACCTACACTCATCGGCCATTCGGCGGGCCTGATGAAAGCGATAGCCCTTCTCGCCGCCATTGCGTGCGAGTTCCCTGGAAATAGCCGATGCGTGCACGCCAATCTCCATAGCGACGGACTCTTTGTCGAGGCCTGTTTTCATCAGGGCGTATATGTGGCGTCGCTTGTCTTGGGGCAGTTGTCAGCATATTGTCATTGCCATTTCTCTTGGTCGTAAAAAGGCGCCACCGTACCGATGACTGACGCCATTTTTTAGCCGTAGAGAAATTGCCCTTATTGGCTTAATCCAAGGGGGCCATGTTTTGCCTTCCAAGATTTAACGCGGCGCTGGAGCGTGCGCAAAATCTTAGCGTCATACCGGCCTGGATAGTTGTCGTTAAGGTATTCCAGTAGGGTGAAGGGTAAGAGCTCTGGATTCTTAGCCAGCAGTGGCGCCAAGACCTCTTGCCAGATGTCGGCAAGGGGATCTTGGCGAGTGCTCCAGTGCCGTGTGGGCTTGGGTTGAGTTGAGCGTTCACCGGTATCGATACGGCGCCCCGTGCGTTCGGAAATACCGGCCTT
>CAMCXE010000095.1 GCA_945882995.1 Thalassocella blandensis
GTGGAGGTGCGAAGATCGTGGATAAATTTGGCGAACGACAACAAGCGTCCGCCGCCTAACCGGGGCAGCGCCGACCCGCTGCAATAGAGTGGCTAGGGTATATCTTAAATTGGGTGAAGATTTGTCTGGACTTGGGGGTCCACTTTATAGCTCGTTGTTCTGAGTCTCCAAAAAGAACAAATTTTGGGAATCATCATTGATCATGCTCAGCTGTAAAATTGGCTTAGTAGACTCGTAGAGAACCTGAGGTCCCTGGCCTTGGTAGTTGCGCACTACCTGCATTTCGCCGCCCCTGTGGCGAACATAGGCTATGGTTTGTGCGTCTATCCAAACGGGTGACTTTTTTACGAATTCATCGCGAATCCACAGGACATCCTTAGCTGTTTGCAAGTCGCGGCTGTAGAGATCGTTTTTCTGGTTGTTTTCATTGATAAACAACATTCTCGTGCCGTCGTAGCTGAGGCTTATTGCTCGCTCAACTCCCTCCATTTTATTCAAGGGCAGGATGCTGGCGATTTCTACGCCCGGCTTTTTCACCTGTAGCAGGTGCTGTAACAGTAGAAGACCAACGACCAGCACCACCGCACCCAACACATAGCTTTTGAAATGACGCCGATTGCCTAGAGCGCCTTGCCTAATAACAGGCTCAGCCACCGCGGCGGATTCGTTGAATAAGTGAACATTCGCCAGAAAGCGGTAGCCTTTTTTGGGTATGGTCTCAATGTATCTCGGTTGCTTCGCATCGTCACCCAAGGCATTGCGCAGTGCAAAAATTGCACGCGTTATTGACTCTTCACCGACCACCACATCGGGCCAAATGGCCAGAAAAATCTGCTGACGAGAAATAACGTCCCCTTCCTGCGCAGCCAAGAGACAAAGCAAAGCGATGAGTTTGGGCTCCAGGCGCCTTTCGACGCCATTTAGGGTGATTGCATTAGCGTTGGGGTCAACAACAACCTTGTCGAAAGAAAATTTACGCGTGAGCTGTGCCTTCATGTAAGCGCTTATCTAATTGATTTGTATGAGAATAATAAATGGATGTTTTCATTATTTTAATGTAATGGCAATGCCTTGTGCGCTTTTGCCTAATGTCGCCGCCAGTCTATTCGGCGCAGTAACACCAAGCCTTTGCGGTGGCTCGCATAGCAGTCTTACTCGGGCGAGCTATCGAAAAGGGCCTTTCAATTTCACTTGAATCGACTTAAAGACTCCCAAGAGGATACTAAAAATGAAGTTTTACCCCCTATTGCTATCGGCTAGTATGACCATTTTGTTGGCTAGCTGCGGAAAAAGCACACCCGATGAGGCAACAAAATCAAGCTCAAGCTCAAGTTCAAGCTCAAGTTCCAGCTCAAGTTCCAGCTCAAGTCCCAGCTCCAGCTCCAGCTCCAGCTCCAGCTCCAGCTCAAGCTCAAGCTCCAGCTCAAGCTCAAGCTCAAGCTCAAGCTCTAGCTCCGGTTCAAGCTCAAGCTCTAGCTCTAGCTCTAGCTCTAGCTCCAGCTCAAGCTCAAGCTCAAGCTCAAGCTCAAGCTCCAGTTCAAGCTCAAGCTCAAGCTCCAGCTCCAGCTCCAGTTCAGGCAATTCCGCTGCATGCGCCACTCATGAGTGCGAAACCGAAAATAAGGCGGTAGTGTTAAAAATTTATACAGATGCTATGAACAAGAATCAGCTTGATGTAGTCGAGGGCATATTTGATGCGAATGTGAGCCTTCATATAGCTGGCGCCAATAATGGTTCTACCGGTGAAACAGCACATCTGGAAACGTTGAAAGCCAATAACTCAGCCTATGTTGCCACCGTTAAACACATTGCGGCCGATGGTGATTATGTTGCCGTACATTGGCACCTCTCCAGCACGCCTTTAAATGAATTCAAAGGAAAGGCTGTAGTCGATTTATATAAATTATCCGGCAGTAAAATTACCGATCACTGGCATATAGCCAAAAATTTGTCCGCCACCACGGCCAGTGGGAATTCGCTCTTTAGCGATCTTTATGTGTATCCGGGCATCAAGCCTTTGGCCACGCAAGAGTCTGAAGCGGCTAATAAACTACTGGTAACATCTACCTATTTGGGCTTATTTAATGATAAGGATCTGAGCCTCATAGACCAAAACATAGCGCCCACCTACCTTCAGCATAACCCCTACGTTTCTAACGGCAGTGAGGCGCTTAGAAAGTTTGTAAGCTCACGAACGCCTGGCGGGTTAAGCTTTTTTGCCACGCTATCGGATGATGACTTGGTGTGGACATTTAGCGGCAACGAAACCCTAACACTGGTGGATATTTTCCGAGTGGATGATCAAAAAATTGTTGAGCACTATGATGTTTTATAAACCGATAGCCCTTGGCTGAACGTCAAAAAAATACGTCAGCCATCAGTGAAATGAGTGAAGTTAAAAATCACGGGCAACCTAGTTGGTTGTTCGTGATTTTAACTTTTGGTAGGCGCGCCAAGAGGTTGCGCAGGCTTTGGTGATCCAGCTGAGGTTTCTAGGTTTACATATTAAAAAAGGGGCCTAAGCCCCTTTGATTAAATATTAACTATCTCAAAACACCTTAACCCGTATTGCGCATGCCCGCCGCAATACCCGCCATAGTCACTTTAAGTGCACGTTCTAACTCCGAGCTAATAAAGCCCGCCGCGCGTTCGCGCTTCAGTAATTCCACTTGTAAAAAATTAAGTGGGTCTATGTAGGGTTTGCGTATGTTGATGGAGCTTTGCAGATTGGGTTCGCCATCTAGCAAGGCGGTTTGGTTTTTGAGGCGGCGGATGAGGGCGCCTAAAGCTTCTAAGTCGGCGCGCAGTTTTTTGCCTAGGCCGCGATATTCCACGGGGACCAGTTGGCTTTCGTAGTGGGCGCAGATGTGGCCTTCGCTTTTACCCAATACCATTTCCAACAAATCCAAAAAGCTGGAGAAAAATGGCCACTCCGCCAGCATGGTTTCGAGTGTGTTGGGTTCGGCTTCCAGTGCGTGTTCCAGTGCTTGGCGCACGCCTAACCAAGCGGGTAGGTTGAGGCGCACTTGGGTCCAGGCAAATACCCAAGGAATAGCGCGCAGGCTTTCTACGCCGCCGGTGGCTTTGCGTTTGGCGGGGCGAGAGCCTAGGGCGAGTTTGTTGAGTTCTTGTTCAGGGGTGAGGTTGCGGAAGTAGGGCACGAAGTCGTCGCTGCCGCGCACGATGGAGCGGTAGCCTTCCAAGCTTTTTTGCGACATCTCTTCGATGAGTTTGCGCCACTGTGGCTGGGGTGCGGCATGGGGGGCGATGGTGGCTAGCAGGGTGGCGGTAACATAGGTGCTAAGGCTGCTGAAAGCGACGCGGGGCATGCCGAATTTATAGCGGATCATTTCGCCTTGTTCGGTTACACGAATACGGCCTTTTACGGAGCCGGGGGGTTGCGAGGCCATGGCTTTTTCCACTGGCCCGCCGCCGCGACCCACGGTGCCGCCGCGGCCATGGAATAGCACTAAGGATACGTGGTGCTTTTCAGCAAGGCTGACGAGGTTTTCTTGGGCTTTGTATTGCGCCCAAGTGGCGGCGAACTTGCCGGCGTCTTTGGCGGAATCGGAGTAGCCGATCATTACGGTTTGGTCGCCGCCGGTGTAGTCGCGGTACCAGGGCAATTGCCACAGGCGGTCCATAACGCTGGGGGCGCGGTCTAGGTCGTCCAGGGTTTCAAACAGCGGCACAATGGGCATGTTCCAGCTCATGCCACATTCTTTCAGCAACAGGGCCACGGCCAATACGTCGGACGGTTGCTGGGCCATGGAGATGACATAGTGGGAGAGTGTTTCCCGGGGTTCTTTGGCGATGACTTGGCAGGTGTTTAGCACCTCTTGGGACTCGTCGGAAACCGGCCAGTGGGCAGGTAGCAAAGGGCGTTTGCTGGTGAGTTGCTCCAGCAAAAATGCTTGGCGTTGCTCTTCGTTCCAGTCGCGGTAGCTACCCATGTCGAGGTATTGGGTCAGCTCGTCAAGGGTTTGGATGTGGCGGTCGCCGTCTTGGCGGATGTCCAATGGCACTAGGTTGATGCCGAAGCAGTGAATGCGGCGTATGGTGTCGAGCAGCGGCCCATTGGCGACGTCGCCCAAGCCCACGGCTTCGAGGGAGCGGTAACACACCATGAGCGGCTCGAGAATTTCTTCGCGTTCGGTGATCACTTCCTCGGGAGGCAGGCTGCGAATGCCTTTGAGTTGGTTGCCGGTCCATTCGTGGGTGACTTGCAGGCGGCGGCGCAGGCGCTGCAAGTAGTCGCGATAGGGGGTTTTGCTGCCGGGGACTACGTGGCTGGTTAATTCTTCGCTGGCTTCGAACATGCTGAGGTCGCCGCCAAGGCTTTGGATATCTTTGAGGTAGAGATCCGCCGCCATCCATCGGCCGTTTAGCAATACTTGGTGAGTGACATCATGGGTGACGTTGGGGTTGCCATCGCGGTCGCCGCCCATCCACGAGAAAAAGCGGAAGGGGCGCAGGTTCATGGGCAGGCCGCTGGCCAAATGGCGTTGGGCGAGGCGGTCGAAGTGGCGGATAAAATCCGGCACGGCTTGCCAGAGGCTGTTTTCGATGACCGCAAAACCCCAGCGCGCTTCGTCCACGGCGGTGGGCCTTTCGTTGCGGATTTCGTCGGTGCTCCAAATCTCTTCAATCAAGCGGCGCAGGCGGCCACGGTATTTGTCGTGCTCATAGCCGAGGAGGTCGCTACGGCGGTGATCGGCGAGGGTGTTGGCAATTTGGTCGTATTTGCGGATGAGTGTGCGACGGGTAATTTCTGTGGGGTGTGCGGTGAGCACTAGGTCGATGGACATGTCACGGATGACGTCGAGCAAGGCGTCGGCGCCCATCCTGGTGCCGTGGTCCAGCAGCAGGTTGTCGAGTGTGTCTAGGCCTTCAGCTTCGGTGCTGGAGGCGTATTCTTGTTCGGCGAGGTTGGCCAAGTTCAAAAACTGATTGAAGCTACGCACGATGGGCAGAATGTCGGAATCGTCCAGCTGGTCTAACAGGGCCACTACGCCTTGGGAATTGATTTCGGAATCGGCATTTATCGCTTTGCCGAGTCGGCGAATGTCTTCCACTTTGCGGAATACAGCTTCCCCTTCGTGTTTTAGCAGGGTCTCGCCTAGCAATTCACCGAGCAAGCGCACGTTGTCTCGCAGGGTGTCGGGTAAATTGATCATTTAACATCTCCTCATGGGTTGGCGCATTCTATCACCTGGGTAAGGGTTCTCGGCAATTCTCGTGCCCAAGTGTAATGGCTCGTAGTTTTAGTTGCGGTATGGGCTTGGGAGTAACCGCCGGGTTAGGTTGGCGCGCAGGCAAAGGGCGGGCGCGTCCGGCGGGCGGTTTCACGCGCCCATCGGACGGTCTTAACGGCTGGGCTTACATGTTGGGGTAGTTTGGCCCGCCGCCACCTTCCGGGCTGACCCAGGTAATATTTTGGGCGGGGTCTTTGATGTCGCAGGTTTTGCAATGTACGCAATTTTGCCCGTTGATTTGCAGCCGCGGCACGCCGTCTTGCTCTACCACCTCGTACACGCCCGCTGGGCAATACCGCTGTGCAGGTTCATTGTAGTGCGGCAGGTTGCTGGCAATGGGCAGGTTTGCATCTTTGAGGTGCAAGTGGCAGGGCTGGTCTTCTTCGTGGTTGGTGTTGGAGAGATAAACTGACGACAGCTTATCAAAGCTTAATTTGCCGTCGGGCTTGGGGTAGGTGATGCCTGTGCAAGTGTTGGCGAGTCGCAGGCTGGCGTGATCGGCTATGGGGTCGCGCAGTGTCCAAGGTAGGCCGCCGTTGAACAGGTTAATGTCCACAAAGGCATAGGCGGAACCTAGCAGGTTGCCCCACTTGTGCTGCGCAGGGCCGAAGTTGCGCTGCAGATGCAGTTCATCATAGGCCCAGGAATCCTCCCAAGCGCTGGCGAATTCAGCAAGGTCGTCACTGCTGCGTTCGGCGGCCAGCGCCTTGGCGATGACATCGGCGGCAACTAGGCCAGACTTCATGGCCGTGTGGCTGCCTTTGATTTTGGCAAAATTCAGGGTGCCGGCATTGTCGCCCAGTAGCAGCCCGCCGGGAAAATGCATACGCGGCTGAGACTGTAACCCCCCTTTAGCGATGGCGCGTGCGCCGTAACTCAGGCGTGTGCCGCCAGTTAAATGTTTGGCTATCTGCGGCTGGTGTTTGTAGCGCTGGAATTCTTCGTAAGGGTTGAGGTGCGGATTGGTGTAGGACAAATCCGTAATCAAGCCGACGGCGATCTGGCGGTCTTCAAGGTGATACAAAAAGCCACCACCGTGGCTGCCGGTCTCGCTCAGGGGCCAGCCGGTAGTGTGTACCACTAAGCCGGGGTGATGTTGCTCTGCGGGTACTTGCCACAGTTCCTTGATGCCCAAGCCGTAATGTTGAGGGTCTTTGCCGGCGTCCAGTGCAAATTGGGTAATCAGTTGTTTACCCAAGTGGCCTCGGCAGCCTTCGCAAAACAGGGTGTATTTGGCATGCAATTCCATGCCTTGGGTGTAGCTCGGTTTATGCTCCCCTGCGGCACTAATACCCATGTCTCCGGTGGCAATACCCTTCACACTGCCGTCGGTATTGTAGAGGATTTCACTGGCCGCAAAACCGGGGAATATTTCCACGCCTAGGGCTTCCGCTTGCGTCGCCAGCCAGCGGCACAAATTGCCTAGGCTGATAATGTAGTTGCCCTGGTTGTGTAGGGTTTTGGGGACCAAAAGGTTGGGTACGGCATGGGCTTGGGTGGCGGAGGTGAAGTAGAAAATCTCGTCACGCACCACGGCAGTTTTCAGTGGAGCGCCGAGGCTCTGCCAGTCGGGGAACAGTTCGGTCAGGGCGCGCGGCTCGAACACGGCGCCGGAAAGGATATGAGCACCCACTTCCGAACCTTTTTCCACCACACACACGCTAAGCTCGGCGTTGCGTTGTTTGAGGCGGCAGGCCGCCGTTAAACCGGCTGGGCCAGCACCCACAATTACCACATCAAACGGCATGAATTCGCGTTCCACTCTCATTTCCTCGCGTTACAAAGGGCAAAAACCGGCAGTATAAAAGCAACAGGGCCGATAGGAAGTATAAATCTTCCGTGACGCGGGCTTACTTAACCCAGTAAAGGTCAGCTGGAGCAATAAAAGCCGCCTAAAAAGCTGGCGACAAGTCACTAATGCTTTTAGTATCGCCGCCTTTCAAATTGCTGCCCTATAATCCTAGAAGCCTCAGTTGGATCACCAAAGTCTGCGCACCCCCTTGGCGCGCCTAGCAAAAGTTTAAAATCACGAACAACCCACCAGGTTGCCCGTGATTTTAAACTTTCACTAATCACACCAATGGATTACACAGCGTTTTGGCGCCCAGCTGAGGTTTCTAGGATAATTCACTAAATGGCGCCGATCATTGTTGATCCGTCGAGTTCTGGTCTGGAGAGTATTTGCCTTATGAAAATTTTGGTTCCCATCAAGCGGGTGGTGGATTACAACGTTAAGGTTCGCCCCAATGCGGCGGGCACCGAAGCCGATATTGCCGCGGCCAAAATGGCCATGAACCCGTTTTGCGAAATTGCCGTGGAAGAGGCGGTGCGCTTGGTGGAGCGCGGCCTAGCCACCGAGGTTGTGGTGGTGAGCGTGGGCTCCAGCAAGGCGCAAGAGCAGCTGCGCGCCGCCATGGCACTGGGCGCAGACCGCGGCATTTTGGTGGAAACGGACGCCCAGCTCGAGCCGCTAGCCGTGGCTAAATTGCTTAGGGCGCTGGTGGATAAAGAGCAGCCGCAACTGGTGATTCTGGGTAAGCAGTCCATTGACGGCGATAACAATCAAACCGGCCAAATGCTGGCCGCCCTTATGGGCTGGCCGCAAGGCACCTTTGCTTCAGCGGTCACCGTGGATAGCGGCCAAGTGGCCGTCACTCGGGAAATCGACGGTGGTTTGCAAACCCTAGCGTTGAATTTGCCTGCCGTAGTGACTACCGACCTGCGCCTCAATGAGCCGCGCTACGCTTCGCTGCCCAACATTATGAAGGCCAAAAAGAAGCCCTTAGACATCATTCCAGTGGCCGATTTAGGCGTAGACATTACCCCACGCGTGAGCACGCTCAGCGTGGCATTGCCGCCGGAGCGCGCCGGCGGTGTAAAAGTGGCCAGTGTTGCAGAGTTAGTGGATAAACTGAAAAATCACGCCAAGGTGATCCCATGAGTGTATTAGTGGTAGCTGAACACGATAATCAAACCCTCAAACCCTCCAGCCTAAACGCCATCCAAGCCGCCACCCAGTTGGCCGGCCCGGTACACCTACTGCTGGTGGGAAGCGGCCTCGCGGCTATGGCAGCCAGCGCGGCGTCCATCCTTGGGGTGGACAAAATTCTGGTGGCAGACAGCCCCATTTATCTGCATCAGCTGGCGGAAGACGTCGCCAGTTTGGTTGTTAGTTTGGCGTCGGGTTATAAATACCTGCTGGCGCCGGCCACTAGCCATGGTAAAAATGTATTGCCCCGGGCCGCGGCTTTGCTGGATGTGCAGCCAATTTCCGATGTGATAGCCATCGAGTCTGCTGATACTTTTAAGCGCCTGATTTACGCGGGTAGTTTGGTAGCCACGGTGCGCAGTGCCGATGCCATCAAGGTGTTGACTGTGCGCACCACCGCGTTTGATTTAGCGCCAGCCAGCGGGGGCAATGCCAGTGTGGAGGCCCTGTCGGCGGGTACGGCATCGGGTCTATCCAGTTTTGTAAGCGAAGTCCTCGCCGCCAACGACCGCCCAGAACTCACCGCGGCGCGCGTGGTTGTCTCCGGTGGACGCGGTTTGCAAAATGGTGAAAATTTCAGCTTGCTGTACACCTTAGCCGACAAGCTGGGTGCGGCAGTGGGTGCTTCCCGGGCGGCGGTGGATGCGGGTTTTGTGCCCAACGATATGCAAGTGGGTCAAACCGGTAAAATTGTCGCCCCCGATTTGTATATCGCCGTAGGCATCTCCGGCGCTGTGCAGCATTTGGCCGGTATGAAAGACTCCAAAGTCATAGTCGCCATCAACAAAGACCCAGACGCCCCCATTTTTCAGGTGGCGGATTACGGGCTAGTGGCCGATTTGTTTGAGGTTATCCCGGCGCTAACGCAAGCGCTTTAGGTGAACCTAGAAACCTCAGTTGGATCACCAAAGTCTGCGCACCCCCTTGGCGCGCCTAGCAAAATTTGAATTTGGCGAACAACCAACCAGGTTGCCCGCCAAATTCAAATTTCACTCATCACACCAATGGATTACACAGCTTTTTGGCGCCCACCTGAGGTTTCTAGGTTGATACATTCGTTAAACAAAAATCGGGCTACGGCCCGATTTTTTTTGGGCGGCGGGTTTGTGTTTGCCATATATTGCTTAACCAGCGTATGTTACGGCACTCTGGCTTAGGCTAAATTTCTTTACACATTTCTTTGGACAACGAGGGTAAGGTGACCGACCACAACCAAGACGCTACGCGACTGCAGACGCGCCCCCAAGCTCCCGTTGCCCCGCCAGAACCTGAAGATCAAACCCGTTTAGCCGTGCCAGCGGCAACGCCGGATGATGCCACCCGGCTGAAGAGCAGGCAGCCGCAGGTGGAGCCCAGTGACGCCACTCAAGTGTATCGCCCGGCTTTTCCCACTGGGTCCGGCGCGGTGGACGCTGAAGATGCCACTGCCATACCCACCCAGCTTACATCAGCCGAAGCCCCCACCGACATTGGTACAGTGATACCAACGGAAGCTACGCAACCGCCGGTTTCATTTAGCGCGGCCACACTGGTGAATAAAGAAATATTGGGCCCACATGAGCAAGTTACCGCCATCGGCAGCACCACAGCGGCATCTACCCAAGCCACGCAAAACACCGCGCAAGTCACTCCGCAAAGCTCCACCAAAAGCACCACGCGCACCAGCACCCAAACCAACCCTTATGGCTACGGCGAAGGCCACCACATAGCGCCCAAGGCGGGTGCCCGTGTGTTGCGTGGCCGTTTCGAATTGCAGGAGCCGCCCCTAGGTTCCGGCGGCATGGGCGATGTATTCCTCGCCCGCGATTTGCTGCGCGTGGAAATGCAAGACCCTGAACCCTATGTGGCGCTTAAGCTGCTGAACGAAGCCTGCCGCCAATTGCCCGGTGCTTTACAGGCCTTGCAGCGGGAAGCTAAAAAAGCGCAAACCTTATCCCACCCGAATATTGTTACGGTTTACGATTTTGACCGCGATGGTGAAGATGCATTTATCACCATGGAATACCTGAAGGGTTATGCATTAAAGGACCACCTGCGCAAATTTCAGAAATTAAATTTTGCCGAAGGCCAGCCCATTCTGGAAAAAATTGCCCGTGGTTTAGCCTTTGCGCACCAAGAGGGTTTTGTACACGCCGACATCAAGCCGGCGAATATTTATTTGTCCGAAAATAACAGCGTAAAAATCCTCGACCTAGGTATAGCCCAAGCGTTTACCGAGGCCCGCAAAGAAGCGCCTAGCGCGGCGGACGAACTCACTAAAAACGCGCTTACACCCTCCTATGCCAGCGTGGAAATGCTGGCCGGTGAATCGACGTTACCCGCCGACGATGTCTATGCCCTGGGTTGTGTGGCTTACGAAATTTTTGCCGGCAAACACCCCTTCGCCAACGACAAAGGCCGCGCCACGCCGGCGGACAAAGCCAAAGCTTTGGGTATGCAAGTAGAGACCATCCCCGGCATTCCGAAGCGCCAAATGAACGCCATAAAAAAATGTTTGGCGTTTAGTCGCGCCGAGCGGTTTGAAGATGCCGGCGCTTTTATTGACGCATTTAAACCGCGTAACTTAAAAAAGGATTTACTGCTATTGGGCTCCGCCGTGGTAGTAACCGGCGCTATTATTTTTGCCGTAAATCTCAGCCTAAAAGCGGTGGTGCCCAGTATCGACAGCCTGCCGCCGCCTTTGGCCGAAGTGGCTAAATCCCTGCGCGATGGTGACGAACTGCTCGCCGCTGGGGATATTGAAATGGCCCACCGCCTGTATGCCGAGGGCTGGGAGCAGAGTAATGAAACCACTAATTTAGATCCCGGCGAGCTAGACAAGGCGCATATGATATTGCGTGACCGCATGAATGCCATTGCTGAAAAGTTAATTGAACAAAGTGAAACGCCCAATCTCGATGAATTTCGACTTCGAGAGTTGTCTTTGGCCTTGGGTTTTATGCTGAAAGATGAAATAACCGACAAAGAAACAAAAATTAAAAAAGCGCTGGCCAAAATTCAGAAAAAACTACCTAAAAATTAGTCTGTTGCACGGCCGGTATTGTATTTATTCCTCTTCAATTTTTTGCTAGCGAGTGTCTACCATGTTGAAATTTTTGCCTAGCCAATCAAAATCACCGCGTATCACACTATTGCCTAGGCTGCTGGGCCTTGGCGTTTTGGCGCTACTTGTTAATTGCGGCGGCGCTACCAAGCAGGCGTCGGGGGATAAAGCAATGGAAGGCTACAAAGCACTGGACGATTTATATATCGTCGACTGCTTGCTGCCAAGCCAGCTGCGCAAATTGGGCACCGGCTCATTTTTAGCGCCGCGCCAACCCATCAAAACCACCACGGCGGATTGCCGTATTCGCGGCGGCGAATATGTGGATTACAGTCGCGCCGATTATCGTTCTGCATTAAATGTGTGGCTGCCACAAGCGCAAGCCGGCGATAAAGAAGCCCAAAACTACGTGGGTGAAATATTCGAAAAAGGCTTAGGCCAAACGCCAGATTATGTTTCGGCGGCGAGTTGGTATAAAAAATCCGCCGAGCAAGGCTATACCCGTGCGCAGATCAATTTGGGTTATATGTATGAGAAGGGCATGGGTGTGCCTAAAGATATGACCGTTGCACTGAATTTTTACCGCAAGGCCAGTGGGTTGGAAAATGATCAGCTGGTGCTAAATTCGGACATGCAAAAAGAGCTGGCGCAAACCCGGGAAAAGCTCAATAAAGATCTGGCTAGTGCGCAAATCCAGTCGGATTTAATGAAAAGGCAATTGGCAGGCATGCAGGCACAGCTGGAGAAATCCAAGGTTGCCGCTAATAAACCAGCGGCTGGTGTTGCCCCTACCGCTGGCAACGCCGAATTGGAAGCTATAACCAAACTGTATGAGAAAGCAGAAGCCGATAAAAAATCGCTGCTAAATGAGCTGCAGTCCACGGAAGTGGCTTACCGAACGTTTTCGAAGCAGGAGATTTTAAAGCCGACACAGCTAAACCCGTTGAGCGCCCGCACCTTTAAAAACATCAATTTTGGGCATTATTATGCGTTGATTATTGGCAACCAAGATTACCAATATCTAGACAAACTGCGCTCGCCCATTTCCGATGCCAAAAAGCTGAAGCAAGTTTTGGAGCTTAAATATGGCTTTAGCACGCTGCTTATTGAAAACGGCACCGAGAAACAAATACTCAATACCATTAACGATTTTTACGCAAAAATTGGCGAAAACGACAATCTACTGATTTATTACGCTGGCCACGGCCAAATTTCTACCGGCGAAACCAGCAAAAAGGAGCGGGGTTATTGGCTGCCGGTGGATGCCCAGGCCAATGTATTAACCAACTGGATTAATAATTCCGTGATCAGCGATCATCTCGATCGCATTAAAGCCCGTTCGGTGCTGGTGATTGCCGATTCCTGTTATGCGGGCGTTTTGGGCTCCGAAAAAAGTCCGTTGTTATTTGGTGTGTCTGGCGGGCCTTTAACGGAAGCCAGCATTAAAGCCTCCATGGGGCGTCGTGCTCGGGTGGTCATTTCATCCGGCGGCTTAAGCCCAGTGATGGACGGCACGGGTTCTAACAACTCGGTATTTGCATCGGCGCTGCTTGAGTCGCTGGAACAAAACAAAGAGCCCATGCGTGATAGCGCATTATTTTCATTGCTCGCGGTAAATGTCAGTAAGCGCACGGCGAATGCGGTAAAAGTGGAAGTTCCCGAAATGAAACCCGTACGCGAAGCGGGCCATGCCGGCGGCACCTTTTATTTTGTTCCTACCATTTAATGGCGCCTAGCCAGTTGTTATGCAATGTTATTAAGTTAAGGGGTTAGGGCTGTTTTTCAGGTAATTGCCTCTCTTCCCGAAACCCACCCCCCTTGAAAAGGAGAGGGAGCAGAACAGCATTGGAAACAAGCAGATTCCTTGGTTTGCCGACTTTTTGCCCCTCCCCCTATTTGAGGGGGAGGCGGGGGGCAATGTCATTAAGTTGAGGATTTTAGCCTTTTCAACCTAGAAACCTCAGTTGGGTGCCAAACGCTGTGCAACCCATTGGGTTGATGAGTGAAAGTTAAATTTGGCGAGCAACTTGGCTGTTCGCCAAATTTAATTTTTGCTAGGCATTCGCATGGATGCAGGAGATAGAGCTGCGCAGGAGGGCGCGAATGACAAAACCTAAATCCCCCTAGCCCCCTTTTACAAAGGGGGGATGACTCCCTTCTACTTGCAAAGCGAGGCGCAACTCCCTCCCTTTGAAAAAGGGAGGGCTGGGGAGGGATTTCTGGACAAGAGAAAATTACCCGGAAAAATAGCTCGCAACCCTTAACTTAATGGCATTGGGCTGGGTGGGGGTGCTTGTCGCGGGAAAAATCATCCGAAAGAGTTGGCCAAAACCATTAACGTTATGTTGGGCACACAAAGAATTGAGAATATGCAA
>CAMCXE010000096.1 GCA_945882995.1 Thalassocella blandensis
AGTTCGAGCGGTTATTTGAACACTATATCGCCTTGCTGCTTGATACGGTGTGCGCCGTAAGGCCCGGCCGATCCTTCGTTAGATCCAATGCCAAAATTCGAAAAATACGCTTCTATATCAGTGCAAAACGAGCGCGGTAGGGCTTAACGTAATGACATTGGCCCCCTGTGCCGCATCAATCGGAGAAGCACGCCTAGCCTACTCACATTTTGGGATTGGAAAATACTCAGGGCGCTTCTCGCTCATGGACTACTGCAATCGCCCCATAATCCTTGTCGCCTGCAGACGCTATGGGCTGAAGTAACAGCCAGCCTACAACCGGAAACTTGAAACGACAGACTGGCTCCATCCACCGCCACCCACATTCCAGTACGCGGCGCAGACTTCGCTAAGTTACGTAAAGCCTAGCCGTGGAATCCGAAACCAGCCAATACCTGAAAGACGCCCAGCCTGCTGGATGTAAGCAGATTTAGCTGGTCTATACTCCCCTCAGGGCAGTGCGCCCACAGCTGAGGATCAACTAATTCCGATGATTAACATATTTACGCTAGCCGAAAACGGTGAGCTCATTGAAGCCGAAGGCATTGAAGCAGCGCGTGAAGCTTGGGGCGCTAAACCCTCTCGACTCTGGATAAGCATTGAAGACCCGAGCGAGGAGGCGCTTAACCTACTCGAAGATGACTTCGCATTTCATCCCGCCGCCATGCGCGATGTTCGCGAGCAGACGCGTATACCCAAACTCAGCCCACACTCAGGTTATAACTTTCTATTGCTACACCGCATTTTCTATCAGTTCGAAGATGAAGCTTGTGACTTTCGTGATGTGGCCGTATTTTTTTCGGCTCACTGGATTGTCACCGTAAGCCACGGCAAACTTTCCCGCACACTGCAAGCAATCAAACAACGCGTGCGTCAAGACCCTGCAGATATGATGGGCGAAGGTGTAGGCATGGTGTTACTGAATATTCTGGAAGGCGTGGTGAATGATTACCACCCCGCGGTATCGGAATGGCAGGAAACACTCGGTTCAATCGAGGCCATGGTACTTGAACAGCGCGACCAATCAGTTATCGATCGTATTCTCAAATTCAAAAAATTAGTAACCGTGCTACACAAACATTTGGTGCCGCAAAAACTGGTCATGACACAGCTTTACGAACGCTGCCGCCCCGGCCAAGGCGACGACCATTTGGCGCCTTTTTTCAAAAACGCCATTGACGAAATGAGCGCGCTACTGCGTGAACTTGATGGCGTAAGCTCTATGGCAACATCCGTTTTCGACACCTATGCGGCACTGCTGAGTTTGGATTTGAATCGCTCCACCCATAAACTCAACACGGTGATGCAACGACTGAATTTACTGTCCGCCATTTTTCTCCCGCTCACTTTTATTGTGGGTGTGTATGGCATGAACATTCATGACATGCCGGAGCTGCAATGGCGGGGATTTTATTATTTGCTATGGATTTTCATGCTCGGCCTAGTCGGCACCATGTTATTTATGTTTCGCAAAATGAAATGGTATTAGACTCTTATGTTAAAGGCGCCTCCGGAAATTTAATTTTCGCGCTCTCGCTGCGTCAATTTCGTGCTCAGCTGGTCATTTATACCGCATAAACCCCTTCCCTCCGCGCGAAAATGCCTTGCGGTCATCGCGAAAATTAAATTTCCGGAGGTGCCCTATAGCCAAGATTGCTCAGAATGAAAGCACGCATCAACAGTCGCACAATATCGCTTAAACCTAGAAACCTCTGTTGGGCGCCAAAAAGCTGTGTAATCCATTGGAGTGATTAGTGAAAGTTAAACTTGGCGGACACCCTGGTTGGTTGTTCGCCAAATTTAACTTTTGCTAGGCGCTGCCCGGGGGTTGCGCAGACTTTGGTGATCCAACAGAGGTTTCTAGGTTAAAGTCTAAGCCCATAAATTTTAGGTGCATATCGGAATTCGCCCAAACTGGAGTCTTCACGCCATGTGGCACCTACAGCCTTGCGACGAATGGCGCGAACCCACCAGTGGGCCGTGCTAGACTCGCGCCCCTTTAAAGACCAGACCAGCCAGAACCTTAGTGCAATGAAAATTTTACTGGTAGAAGACAGCCCAACCCTGCGCCACGCCTTAAGCGGCGACATTCTGCACGCTGGCCACACCGTAGTTATAGCCAAAAGTGGCGAAGAGGCGCTTCAGCTGGTGGAATCGGAGCGGGTGGACCTGATCCTCATGGATGTAGAAATGCCTGGGCTCGACGGATTTGAAACCACTCGGTTGATCCGCGAAATGTTGGGCACGCATTGGACCCCCATTATTTTTGTGACCGGTAAAGACACTGAGGACGACTTAGCGCTTGGCATAGACGTCGGCGGTGACGACTACCTGACAAAGCCAGTGAAGCGAGTGATTTTGCAGGCGAAGATTCGCGCCATGGAACGCATTATGGCGATCCGCGACCAGCTACATAAAGTTAATCTCGAGCTACGTGATTTGTCCGAGCGGGACAGCCTCACCAAGCTATATAACCGCCGCGTTTTTCAAGTGCTCGCCGAAGACCGCTGGCGACAAAGTATGCGCAGCCGGGAACCCATGGCCATTTTGCTCTTGGATGTGGATTTTTTTAAAGGTTACAACGACTGCTATGGGCACGTAGCCGGGGACGAATGTCTCCTGCAAGTTGCTAACGCCATATTCCAATGTGTTAACCGCCCCGGCGACATACTGGCACGCTACGGCGGTGAAGAGTTTATCGCCTTACTGCACAACACTGGCGAAGACGGCGCTCGCTATGTGGCGGAGGCCATTCGGTCGGCCGTGGCGCAACTTCAACTCCCACATCGACATTCGCCCGTTGCCAATCACGTCACCATTAGTATCGGCGGCTCGGTGATCAACCTGACCACGGGTACCGCTTTGCTCGAGCAAATTAACTCCGCCGACAAATGGTTGTACAGCGCGAAGCAAAATGGTCGCAACGGCTGCATGATTAGGCTCTACAACCCACAAAACAATTTGCTGGTAATGGATACCAATGGCGAAATCGGCAAAGCGGTGGACCGCGCCTTGCACGGGCAATTTAACGTGCTTAACGTCCATACGCTGGGCACCGCGATGCGGTTAGTGCGCGAAGTCCAACCCGACATAGTCGTTATGGATGCGCAATTGGCTGACAATCAAGCATTGGCGTTAGCTGAACAGTTACACAGCCAAAGTGAAACAGCCCAAATCCCCATTCTCTGGATAATCGATCAGCCAACCGACATTGTGCGTTTGAGCAAAACCAAATACCGCATTGACAGCTATTTGGTTAAGCCGCTTGACGAACGCAAGTTAATTGCGAAAGTGGAAGGGCTTTTGTCGTGACCGTGAAACCTCGGGTGAGCGTCACTCAGGATTCAACGCAGTCGACGGAATCATCGAGAATGGTCGGTGTTTGCACCTTCACTCCCGTGGAAAAATAGCCAGTGCTAATCCAACGATCAAACCTAACAACCACAGTTGGGAGCCAAAGCGCTCTAAAGCCCCTTTGAATGATTAGTGGAAAACAATGACGGCAACTTGATTGGTTGTTCGCCATGTTTAATTTTTGCAGGCGCGCCTAGGTTTGCCCAGGCGCTGGCAATTCAACGGCGGTTTTGAGGTTAAACCAAGCTACCCATCACAAAGCCAATAACAATGCCCGTAATTAAGGCGACGGTAATGGCTCGATAACTAATCACATCCTTCGAATAGCCCCGTTTAATGGCCACAAAAGATACTAAGTAACCCACCGCATTGAGCAGCCAAATAATCGACAGACTGAGCACCTTGACAATTAATGGGCCCACCACCGGTACCAGCGCAATAATGCCCAGCAGCCAAGCGAATAACTGGGCGACCGCCCCCACCAATATCACTCCCGCCGTTACGGCTTTGGCATTCCAACCAAAATGCCAGGCGGCATAAACGCCTAACGTCAAAATGACCGCTAAGGGCAACATCCATTTCCAAGCGCCTCGTTTATCTAAAGGCGCTATGGTTTGCTCATCAAAAATTACGATTTTGTCGCGATTTTTATGCTCATCCACAGGCAGACACTCTTGCTAATTAGTAAAAAAAAGGCCCGCTCAGCGCTGCGGCGCCGTCTGGCGCAAGCATCCATTGACCTTAACGCCTATAGCCTCTTGCCGAGATTGGAAAACCTCCCAGCCAAGTCGCACCCCAAGCGTTGCAAGCTTGCCGTAAGCCACCAAGGGTGTCTAGCGTTTGGAAACCCCGTTTTGAAAACCCGCCGCAGATGCTCTGGCCTTTCAATTACATCCAAATTCAACCAAAATAACCTGCTTGCTGCGGTGGGCTATATTCAATGCGGCGCTAGACAATGGCTTATCGGCCACGCCGCCGGCGCGCAGCACACCCTAGCGCGGAAATGGGTCTAGGCTTTCACGTCCGACAAACGCCACACACAATACGCTTGAAGAGACCGAAATAATGAAAAAAAACTATTTACTCATGGGTACCTTAACCCTGTTGTGCCTTGCAAAAGGCGTCCATGCAGAGCAACCCAAGCCCACTACCACCGTGGAAAATAAAGCCCCAGTGCTTGCCCAATGGGATTTTCCAATCATTGAAGGTTCGGCAAGCCCAACGCAAACTCAGGGCAGCTTGACACTGGGAACGTTTACCGGGTTTTTCGCCGATATCGCCACCGAACCGGGCGGCGGGATTATCGCTAATGGCACTAGCTGGCAAGCGTTTGATTCCGCTATTGGCGTTATTCTGCGCTTTAGCAAACCTACTGACTTCTCCGCTATTACCAGCATCACGTTTACCATTCGGGTAGATAACCCGCCAACGACCGACCCAGGCATACAAGCCTACGTTCAAAATGGCCGCGATGAAAATTTTGCGGGCGATTACAGTTTTTTTGTTCCAACTCCAACAGCGGAATTCGGCACTTACACCTACACTATCGACAAAAAAGCCAAAGGCTTGGATATTAAAAAAATTACGACGTTTCGAATTAAAGTGAGCGGCCCGCTAACCAGCGTTAAAAACTGCGGCGCTGGCGGAAAATGCCCAGTACTCCATGTGCGCAAAATTACCTTCCAATAATCCTATTAAACCGGCAACAAAATACGTCTTCCTGATGTATTTTGTTAACGCGGCAAAGCCGCCAAAAACGCGTCCTGCGTTTGATATTAACCTGACATCTATCGAGTAGGGGTTAATATCAAACCTCAATTGAATCACCAAAGTCTGCACACCCCCTTGGCGCGCCTAGCAAATGTTAAATTTGGAGAACAACCAACTAGGTTGCCCGCCACATTCAACTTTCACTAACCACACCAATGGATTACACAGCTTTTAGCGCCCAACTGAGGTTTCTAGGTTCGTAACTATTCAGCATATTTCCCCGTCATCCCCGCGCAGGCGGGGATCCAGCGGTCAATAGACGGTTTTTACTTGGGTGAATATCGTCATAGCGTCGGAGCAATTGCAATCTGGATGCCCGCCTGCGCGGGGATGACGTGAGAAAGTGAAAATTGGGCTGAATAGTTACCTAGGTTCAAGGTAGATATTTCACACAATTGTTGGCAGTATCGAAGGGTTTGATGAAAATACCCGCCAGCAAACCCTTGTAAACCCTTCAACCTAGAAACCCTTTATAGGAGCTGCACGATGAACAACCCTGTTGGCTGGTTTGAAATTTATGTAGACGATATGCCCAGAGCCAAAACATTTTATGAAGCCGTATTCGGCGCAACTCTAGAACAATTGCAGGCAGGCGAACTTGAAATGTGGGCCTTCCCTATGCAAGTTAACCAATCGGGCGCCTCTGGCTCGCTGGTAAAAATGCCCGGGTTTTCAGCGGGTAGAAATAGCGTAATTATCTATTTTTCCAGCGAAAATTGTGAGCACGAAGAAGCGCGTGTAGTGGCCGCTGGCGGCAAGATAGAAAAACCGAAAATGTCCATTGGGCAATACGGTTTTATATCGCTGGTATACGACACAGAAGGCAATATGATTGGCCTGCACTCCATGCAATAAATTGCTGCAGGTAAACGTTGACCAGTGGGCCAAGAGCGCACTGGTCAACGCAAAGGCGCGGCGACTTACTCGGGATTTTTGGGAATGTTAACCTCGGGAGGCATACCGGACCCAGGGGGGTAGTTGCCATACTGATCTGGGTAGACTGGCGCAGGGTACTCGGCAGGCGCCTCGGAAGGTGCCTCGACAGGCGCCTCAGGAGGGGCCTCGGGGGGCGCGGGATTCTCCGGATAATAAGGCGCACCCATATCAGGCGGCTCCGCGGGATAGTTCACACTGCCGGTGGTATCCCCAGGGTAACCCAGCTGCGGCTGTTGCTGCGGCAGGCCCGCGCTGGTATCACCGGGATAGCCGAGCACTTGCTGCCGCGGTGCCGGCGCACTGGCGGGTCTAGACGGCTGAGACATGCCTGCGACTGGAGCTGCCGCGCCGGCGCTATCCAATATCAAGCTCAGCTCCTCTAAGGTCTGGTAGGGTTCTAATCCATAGCTCAGCGTGGCTTTTTGTTCTACCCCCGAAGCCGTAGCGAAAGTCGCATCCAAGGTGACGCGCGTGGGCTCCAAACGCTTTAAAACCACTTTACGGAATTGACGCCCGCCTACTCGGCGCTGATCCCGAAACACATATTTACCATCCACCTTTGAAAACACGCCCAGTATCTGATCATCGTGACGCCCCGTGGTGCCAGCCGTGGTCTGCACGTCCATTAGCACAACCATGGCTATATCCGTGGAGGGAGTGGGTTGCCCCATCACTAAGTGGAACATACCAGTGGGCGGCACCACCGCACCAAATTTCGCAGCCACCGCTTTAGGGTAATTGCTGAGAACCTCTTCCACGGTTGTAAATGGGCGCATCAATTGCTCCACCGCGTTTGGGTCGGGGGTTTTGGTTCCGCAGGCGGCTAAAAACATCAAGCTCACTAAAACAAACTTCTTCATGTGACTTCCAATATTTGTGAAAACATCTGAATAACCTCATGCGCGAAGTAATCTTGCAGCATAAGGCTTAGGATAAGGATAAGGATAAGGATAACCGCGGCGCGCTGGGCGATTCGCGGTCTAATAGAGGCTCAGCTAGGGTCGCCTACATTATAGGCTACGGGTCGAGCTCAACAGCCAAACTAACTCACCCCTAAACTTAAGGCCATCACAGGTATTGGCGAAAGTATAGGCGGTGTATTCAAACAAGGAACAGCCCCAACCGGTTCAACGTCCGACTACGCCCGTCAACGTCCGCCCATCCGTCCCCGCGGGGTAGAATTCTGCCACGGACTGATACACCGAGGACACCCCTTCGACTATTTTGCCGGTGCCCAGTCTTATCGGATTTAGCGCCATCTAACGGATGAGTCCGGATAAAACGCCGAAACACGCGGCATGAGCGATACCCTCGCCTTTGCCGCTACGCCATCAAGCTTCAACTTGCGCCGCCCGCGCCTGCCAAAGGCGCAAGCCCTTAGCGGTAAGAATTTGCAACACGCCATAACAAACCAACGCCAAACAGACCCACTCCATAGCGATCCAACCAAACAGGATTGGCGCGTGCATCATGGTGGACATTAACGATTCTTGATAGTAGAAAAACCATTGATGACCCGCGGGAAAAGCCCAAATATGCAACTGGTTAAACACCTTCACCGGCCCAATGGCCAACACAACCAACCCCACTAAACCCATACCACCGGCCAATGCAATGGATTGAATAACAAACGAAGGTGGCCCTAGGCGCCTCAACACCAAAAATCCCAACTGTAACAACCAAACTAGCAAGGCGGGAATTACCAGCAGCGGGCTCAAATCAATTAAATTAGCCACGTCTTGGAGATGGGTAACCTCAGCCTCCCGCAGCAAGGTTTGACTTTCATGGCCCGCCACCTTAAATCGAATGTCGGCTAAGCCCTTGCCGTGATTCACAACGGCCTGTGCAATTTGTGCAAACAGCGCCTCTCGTTCCGCTTTGCTGGTTAATTCAAAACCCTGTTTAAAGTGATTTTGCGATCCATACTCATCAATGGCATATTTTATCGATGTGTGATCGTGCCAAAAACTATAGGAAAAATTCGCCTCTTTTAGGCAAAACCAAGCCGCGCTGAACGACAAAATTAATGCCGACAGGCAATACACCAACGCGAAGCTATTTTTTTTGTACACGCTAAATTTCCTAAATTTCCTAAAATTCTTTAAGTTATATACACGGCTTTAATAGCGCTAAATTAATTCGAAGGAGTAGCGCCTAGCATGTCCTTTAGTGTAGGCGAATGAAATTCCCGCCCATACAATACCGCTACAATTAGCGTGACAGCGGCTACAAACACCCAAGCACTCAACAGCCACGCCAATACCGCCAATGAAAAATAGAAAGCGCGCAGCCCAAAATTGTAACTCATGCCAGCTTGATCAATTACCCGCGCCACATGCTGCACATAGTTTTCCGCCTGTGCCGCTGGCTCATCTTTCGCTGGGGCAGCGCCTAACAAAATTGCGCTAAAACCATACTGCCGCATAGACCAAGTAAACGTGAAAAAGGCGTAAACGTGAATCAGCAACAACACCAAAATTTTGAATTGCAATTGCAGCGAAGAAACGTCCACTGCCACCAAGGGCACAGCAACCACCATGTCGCGAACCTTCTCCACTGAAGCCAGCAGCGTAAACACCCCGGCAATGACAAAAATAGACGTGGAGGCCAGAAAACTCGCGTTACGTTCCAAATTGGCTAAAAGCGCCGCATCGGCGATACGATTTTCCCGTTGCAATAATGCCCGCATCCAGCTGATTCGGTGCTCATGCAACACCGAGGCAATACACACCACGCCACGTGCAGCGCGGCGCTGGGCAAACGTGGCATAACCCAACCACCAAGCCAGCAGCCACACTAGCCCGCCTAAGTCCTGCCAATGCAGGGTTAACCAGTTCTGCAAACTCATAGTGCCACCCTTGGTACGCCTTGGGCTGCACCCAACCGGCGTGTGATCATTTTATTAACTAGCCTTGTAATGGTTTAATCCGCCTTCAGCTTAGCTAGCCTTCACCTAAATCCTAATACTCCAAGAGACTCGGCCTATGACCCCTATGCCCCATTCGGCGTTTAAACTCCTCAACTGCCAAGAGGTTCCCTCCCTCAAACTCTGGGTAGAAGAATACGAGCACCTTAAAACCGGGGCACAGCATATCCATTTACGCGCCGAGAATCCCGAAAATGTATTCCTAGTAGCACTGCGCACCGTACCGAAAGACTCCAGCGGCGTAGCGCATATCCTCGAGCACACAGCCCTGTGTGGCAGCGAACGCTACCCAGTGCGCGACCCGTTTTTTATGATGACGCGACGCTCCCTTAACACTTTTATGAACGCATTTACCAGCTCCGACTGGACCGCCTACCCCTTCGCCAGCATCAACCGCAAAGACTTCGGCAACCTGCTGGACGTGTATTTAGACGCGGTGTTTTTTTCCCGCCTCGACCCCCTGGATTTTGCCCAAGAAGGCCACCGCCTCGAATTTGCCGAGCCCACCAACCCAGAGTCCGAACTGCAGTTTAAAGGCGTGGTGTACAACGAAATGAAAGGCGCCATGAGCTCCATTACCTCCCAGCTCTGGCACACACTCACCAAATACCTCTTCCCTACCACCACCTACCACTACAACTCCGGCGGCGAGCCAGACGCCATCCCCGATTTAACCTACGAACAATTAGTGAGTTTTTACCGCACCCACTATCACCCCAGCAATGCCATATTCATGACCTACGGCGACATTCCCGCCGCCGAACATCAGGCCACCTTCGAAGCCTTGGCCCTTAGCAAATTTGAACGCCTTAATCACCCCATTCATGTGCCCGACGAAAAACGCTATTTAGCGCCGGTAAAAGTGCAGGAGTCCTACCCCCTAGCGGAAGACGACCTCAGCGAAAAAACCCATGTAGTGGTGTCTTGGCTGCTGGGTAAAAGCACCAATCTTGAAGAAAGCCTAGTGGCCCATTTGCTGTCTGGTGTTCTACTTAACAACAGCGCCTGCCCGCTCATGCAAGTGCTGGAAACCACCGAACTGGGCCAAGCGCCCTCCCCGCTCTGCGGGCTGGACGACTCGCAGCGGGAACTCACCTTGGTGTGCGGTTTAGAAGGCTGCAAACAAGCCGACGCCGAACAGGTTGAACAGTTGATTCTGGAAACCCTGGAGCGCATTGCTAGCGAAGGCATTAGCCGCGAAGATGCAGAAGCCGCGCTGCACCAGCTGGAATTGCACCAACGGGAAGTAGGGGGCGACAGCTACCCCTACGGCTTGCAACTCATCCTCAATGCCCTTACCGCCGCCACCCACCGGGGCGACCCCGTGGCGCTGCTGAACATCGACGCCACCCTCAACGACCTGCAAACCCGCATCCAAGACCCCGAATACATCAAAGGCTTGGTGCGCGAACTATTACTCAACAACCAACACCGCGTGCGCCTAACCCTAGTGCCAGACCCAACCATGGCGGAACGCAAAATCGCCGCAGAAAAACACCAACTGGCGCAAATCAAACAGGCCTTAACCGCCGCCGAAACCACGCAGATCATCGAGCAGGCGCAAGCCCTGTTGGCCCGTCAAGGCCGCGTGGACGACGCCAATATTCTGCCCAAAGTCACCCTTAGCGACGTGCCTATAGCCGAATCCCACCTCGACGGCATCCCCCAAACCCCAAAACTCACCCGCTACGAAGTGGGCAGCAACGGCTTGGCCTACCAACAAATTGTGCTGGATTTACCGCAAATTCCAGCGGATTTAATCCCACTAATGCCCTATTACACCAACACCCTCACCGAAGTGGGCGCGGGCAGCAAAGACTACTTAGCCATGCAACGCTGGCAGGCCAGCGTAGCCGGCAGCCTCAGCGCCTACAGCAGCATTCGCGGCAACGTGGACGATATTCACAGCACCAATTCCTACCTCACATTGTCCGGCAAAGCGCTCAATCGCAACCAAGGCCACTTGAGCGATTTAATGCAAGCCACCCTCACCGGCGCACGTTTTGACGAGCTGCCGCGCATTCGCGAACTCATGGCGCAAACTCGCGCCCACCGCGAACAAAGCGTCACCGGCAACGGCCACGGCCTAGCCATGACCGCCGCCACCGCCGGCATTTGCGCCACCGCCAAACTCAGCCACGAACTGGGCGGCCTAGCAGCCATCAGCTCCCTAAAATTACTGGACGACGGCCTAGACGACACCGCCCAATTAACCGCCTTTTGCGGCAAGCTAGAGCAACTGCACCAGCTCATCCAGCAAGCGCCGCAACGCTACCTGCTGGTGGGCGAGGCAGAACAAGCCAACGCACAAGTGGCGGAACTTACCCGCGCCTTAACCGGCCCCGCCGCCGGCGGCAATTTCGCGCCCTTCAGCTTGGCTAAAGTCAGCCACAGCGTTAAACAAGCCTGGGTAACCAACAGCGCCGTAAACTTCTGCGCCAAAGCCTACGCCACCGTCCCCATGGCCCACCCAGACGCCGCCGCCCTAGTGGTGCTGGGCAACGTACTGCGCAATGGTTTTCTGCACCGCGTAGTGCGTGAACAAGGCGGTGCCTACGGCGGCGGCGCCAGCCAAGACAGCAACTCCGCGGCCTTCCGCTTTTATTCCTACCGCGACCCACGCCTAGCCGAAACCCTGGCCGACTTCGACCAATCCATCCACTGGTTTATGAATACCGAACACCAATGGCAAGCCATCGAAGAAGCCATCCTCGGCGCCGTCAGCAGCATCGACAAACCCGACTCCCCCGCCGGCCGCGCCAAACGCCTCTACCACGCCGAACTCCACGGCCGCACCCTAACCCGCCGCCAAGAATTCCGCGACCGTTTATTAAGCGTAAATTTGGATGATTTACGCCGCGTAACGCAGAATTATTTATCCCCAGAAAAAGCCAACATCGCCGTAGTAAGCGACAAAGCCAAAGCGGGAGAATTAGCGGATATGGGACTGGAAGTGATTGTGCTGTAGGTTGGTGTAGAGCGCAGCGAAACCGAACAGAGCGGGCACCAGCAATTAAAATGATGTGGGGAGAATCAGTGTTTAACACAACGACAACTCCACGACTCCCCACATTCAAATGTTGGATGCCCCCGCAAGGAATACACAGGTCGTGTTGTTCCCTGCGCGGCACCTCTACTGGTGGTTCTGTAAATATGTACAGTGTATCTGCCGTGCTAGCGAAATTCGGCTCGTTTTGCTGCCGCGGCATGCGCGTTTAGCCGCTTGTGCAGGGTAGAAAGATCTTTTATAGTCAGTCACTTAGCGCCCCAGCCCCGCGGATAACGCGCAAGCCACTGGGGAGATAACGCGCATGCGCGTTTACATTCCGGCACTGAGTCGGGTTTTTTGGCGGAAATTCTTTGGAATCAGAGGGTTGAGGCGGAAAGCTTGAGAAGGCGGCAGGAGTGATAACGCGCATGCGCAGTATACAAATGTTATAACTCAACGTACCCAGAGGTACAAAAAAAAAATGAATGAAGCTGCCATGTCCAACATACAAGATTTTGGACTATTGCTAGACATTATCGGAGTCTTGCTGGTTGCAAAGTACCATGTCCCAGCAGAAGCATTGTTCCCTGATGGAACAGACGTACTGGCTGTAAACTTGGATGAGGCAAAAACAGAGTACCGGAAGAAGCGCTTTAAATTGTTCCGCACAATCACCATAGTTGCCTACGGAATCATCATAGTAGGGTTTGTACTGCAAACCAACATACTAAAGCAACTACTCCAATAGCCATTACATCCCAACAAACTTCACACCAAGGGCATACATACTTTACCATTTTTCTTTCTAAATATTTTTTAATCATAAAATCCTAAAGTTAAAAGTTATAACAAGCAATTACAGCCGACTAGCGGCTGAATATGAGCGTTATAAGGCAAATGAAATCGTGCAAAAATTTAAACTTGATTTGCAAAATGGCATTACTCTCAGTTCTGATCTATCTGAATCGGAAATTGCCAAAATGGCCGATATTAATGAGCGAAATTTGGGTAATGGTTATGTTTGGTATGCGTTATCGCCTATTGAAATTGGCGGTGAGGCTATTATTTTCAGTCTTTGTTTTTTTCAGTCAAAAATTCAAGTATTAAACATATCCGTCGCTAACCCTGATAAATATGGCAGCAGCTGGAATGACTTCAGCGAAGCTAAAGAAAAATTACGTGCAAAAGATACCGAGGAATGGTTATTTAATATTGGGTATAAAGTCGGTAAATTTTCATGGGGTGAAATCTGGGCGGGGTATGACCCAAAAGCTGGTTCTGGACATGCAGTTATTCGCTATGCCCTCTTATAATAAATAAGGCCAAGTAGCGCGCAGCCGCTATTTGGCGTGATTGTTGTACAAGCCCGGTGTTGATCGAAGGTTTCGTACTTTATTTATAGGAAATTGCTTAGGCGGGGTGTGATCTGTCAAAGATTAAATGGCGATGCTTGTCGCCAT
>CAMCXE010000097.1 GCA_945882995.1 Thalassocella blandensis
CAGAAGCAGGGGTCATTGCGGCCAATTTTAACTTCTTGAATAAACGGCTTCTGGGTCTGTGCGCCGATAGATTCCCAAGTCGTCAACATGTCTTGTCCGAAATGAAAATAATAATTGACGCCATTAAACAAGTCATCGTGTATTTCCGCCATATTATCAGCGAACTGACCGAGGGAAGGCTCGGCAATTAGTGCTTCTTTCCAATTGGAAAATGACGAAATCATTTTCAATAACACCTCGAAATTTTCATCGATATCGCTCAGCTCTTCATCGTCATCTGCTTGTTTTAGTGTGCTAAAAACTTCTTCCCAGATAGCTTCGCAGTAGAGATAAGCCTGCAAATACCCATCGCACCAATCGGCCAGCGGTGCGCTCGGTTCATTGCCGCTAAGTGCGTAGTGATTATGCAGATAGGTTTCGTCGGTTTGTAGATAGGTTTTAATGGAGTCAATCAAGCTTGCCCAGGCTAGCTCTGCACTCGGGTTGTGCTGCAGGTAAGCCTCTGCTGCTTCTTCTTCGCCATTGAGCAACAAATCCAGTATATCGGCCGGAGTCAGAGCATCGGGTACGCTCAAACAAGAGACTATGGCGCCAAATGCTTGGTCGCTGGTCATGCAATCTGGGTATTGCTGTTTAGCTTGCTCAATCAAATCGACAAGTTCGTGCGTAAAGGCGGGCGCGACCATAAAAACCTCTTCATCGGTATAAACTGGAGGGAACAGCCCAGAGTATAGGGGCCGATTCCAGTGTGGCGCCCGACTAGCTGGGATAAGGCTGCTAGAATAACTCAAAACTATCCGGTTGCTTGCTATGTTGATTATCTCCCACAGCCTGAGTCTAAACCTTGATGAAATTGAGCTTTCCGCCATTCGCGCCCAGGGGTCAGGGGGGCAAAACGTCAACAAAGTGTCATCAGCTATACATTTGCGGTTTGATATTCACGCCTCAAGTCTTCCAGAGTTTTATAAAGAGCGTTTGCTCGCCCTGCGAGATGTACGACTGACCCAAGAAGGCGTGATTGTCATCAAGGCCCAGCAACACCGCACACAAGAAAAAAATCGTCAAGACGCTTTAGAGCGACTGCTAGCGTTAATCAAAGCCGCCACGGTGATTCAGCCAAAACGCATAGCGACTAGACCCTCCAGGGCAGCCAAGACACGCCGAGTGGACAGCAAAACCAAGCGTGGCGGCGTCAAAAGCCTTCGCAAAAGAGTGGATATCTAACGAGTTCGCCGCACGCTTAAGGGGCCCATAATCAAACGTTCGATTATCAAGCTGCGTTTGCGGCCCAAAAAATGGCGTCATTTCACATTTGTGAGAGGATCGCGTGTAAAACGTAAAAAAGTATTGACACTCGCCCCGAAAGGTATAACCTAGTCATCGAAGCTAGTAAGCGCGGCTTGTTTTTGTGTACTACCGGTACGATGTTCGATTTGTAGCAACTCGTCTTGTTCTCTCTAAGCAACTTCCTTCCTCAGCTCCAGAACCTAGTGGAGTCCTTTTTGTACCCCATCTGGTGACGAAACTTCCAAATCAAGCAATTTTATAGGTAACACATATGTCTACTACTACCGGAACTGTTAAGTGGTTCAACGAAAGCAAAGGTTTTGGCTTTATCTCTCCTGAGTCTGGCCCAGACGTGTTTGCACACTTCAGCGCAATTCAAGGCGACGGTTTTAAAACTTTGGCCGAAGGCCAAAAAGTTCGCTTCACAGTGACCGAAGGTAAAAAAGGCCCGCAAGCCGAAAACATTACCAAAATCTAATTTTTCTCCATCGCACTTTTGGGTGCGGGCAGGACAAAATTCCAAAGGGTAAAGCTTATGGCTTTACCCTTTTTTATTGCGTGTGCCGAATCTAGCTTCATAGGCGCGCGGGCCGCGTGGATTGGGTGCCTTTGCTTGGGGCTCAACCGAGGTTTTTGGAATCATGGACATCTGGCTTTCGGAGCGTGTATGCAGTCACTAGATGAAATGAAACATTATCTGCGACGTTTTGCGCGGGAGCGTGATTGGGAGCAGTTTCATAACCCCAAAAACTTAGCCATGGCACTGAGCGTGGAAGTGGCTGAGTTGAATGAACATTTCCAATGGTTGACCCCCGCACAAGCGGCCGCGCTTTCCGCCGAACAATTGGCCGATGTGGCGGCAGAGATAGCCGATGTTCAATTATATTTGGTGCGTTTGGCCGATGTGTTGGGCGTAGATATTCAGGCCGCAGTGGTACTCAAGGCCGCGCGCAACGAGGCCAAATACCCGGCGGATAAAGTGCGCGGTAGCGCCAAAAAATACACGGCCTATGAATAATTCCCTGCACACTCACGCTCCTGGCCGCAGCCAACTGAGCATAACGAATTTCGCCGGTGAGCCGCAGGGCACTTATGGCGTGCAGCGTATTATCTGCATTGGCCGCAATTACCCAGAACACGCTCGTGAAATGGGGCATGACCCCGCATTGGCCCCGCCCTTCTATTTCTTCAAACCCATAACGGCACTGGCTGCCGCCCAAGGCGTCTGGCCTTTACCAGCATTTTCAACCAACGTGCACCATGAGCTGGAGCTGGTAATTGCGCTACAGCATAGCGGCCGAAATCTGCAGCCAGCGGCAGCTCAGCATTTAGTTGCTGGATTTTCGCTAGGTCTCGACATGACCTGTCGGGACATTCAACAATTCGCTAAAGCCGAGGGGCGCCCTTGGGACACTGCTAAGGGATTTGATTTTTCGGCGCCCTGCACACCTATCGTGACCGGAGGGCTGGATGACCTGTCGCGATTAGGACGTATGGAGCTACGGGTTAACCATCGCGTCGTCCAAGAGGGCCACTGGTCCGAAATGCAGTGGCCGCTACTCGAGTTGCTGAGTGCAGTGTCACGCTATACCGCCTTGGGTGCGGGGGATCTGATTTTTACCGGCACTCCCGCCGGCGTGGGGCAAGTGGTAGCGGGCGACAGGCTGCTAGCGAGTATGGCGGGTTTTCCGCATGTAATAGATCTCACTGTGGAGCCGGAGGCCTGATATGTATGGGGTGAGTACCGACCGGTGACTAAGCTTAATCCTCGCCAGCGGGAAGCTGTGCATTATATCGATGGCCCCTGTCTGGTATTGGCAGGTGCGGGCAGTGGTAAAACCAGTGTTATTACACGCAAAATCGCTTACCTCGTTGAATCCTGCGGTTTGAGCGCACGCCATATTGCGGCAGTGACCTTCACCAACAAGGCAGCGCGAGAAATGAAGGAGCGTGTTGGCAAGCTAGTGAAGGGCAAGGCGGCGCAGGGCTTGACCGTATCCACGTTTCATAATTTGGGTTTGAACATTATTCGGCGTGAGCACAAAGCCTTGGGGTTCAAGCCTGGATTTTCAATTATGGACAGCGAGGATGCGCGCTCCATTCTGAAGGAGCTGATGCTGCGTGATGGCGATTTGAATGCCGATATTTTGGACGTGGTACAGAGTCAAATCTCGGCGTGGAAATCCGGTTTGGTGTCTACCGCGCATGCCTTGGAGCTGGCGCAAAATGCCAATGAGCAGCAGTGGGCACTGATCTATGCTCGCTACAATAAGGCGCTGCAAGCCTACAACGCCGTGGATTTTGACGATCTAATTCGCTTGCCCGCGCAATTATTTTGCGATAACGACGAAGTGTTGCAACGCTGGCAGCAACGTATCCGCTATTTATTGGTGGATGAATATCAGGATACGAATTCCAGCCAATATCAGTTAGTCAAACAACTTATTGGCGCGCGCGGTAGTTTAACTGTGGTGGGCGATGACGATCAGAGTATTTATGCTTGGCGCGGCGCACGCCCGGAAAACCTGAGCCTGCTCAAAGAGGATTTTCCCAATCTTCATGTCATTAAACTCGAGCAAAATTATCGTTCTACAGCACGTATTTTAAAGGTCGCCAATGAGGTAATTAGCCATAATCCTCACGAATTCGACAAGAAGTTGTGGAGTGATTTTGGGGTGGGTGAGCACATTCGAATTCTGCGCTGCCCAACTGAAGATGCTGAAGCCGAGCGCGTCGCGAACGAAATTCTAAATCAGCGCCTGCGCCGCCAAGCAGAATTTCGTGACTTCGCAGTGCTATACCGTGGCAATCATCAAAGTCGTCTGCTGGAGTTGAAATTACAGCAACACCAAATCCCCTACAACATTAGCGGCGGTACGAGTTTTTTTGCAAAAACCGAAATCAAAGACATCATGGCGTATTTGCGTTTATTGGTAAATCCCGCCGATGACAATGCTTTTTTGCGCGTGATTAATACGCCGCGCCGGCAAATAGGCACAAGCACTTTGGAGGGGCTCGGGCGCTACGCCACTGAGCGTGAAATTAGCTTGTTGCAAGCGAGCCAGGAAATTGGTGTGCAAGCCGTATTGTCTGGCAAAGGGCTAGAACGCATACGCACCTTTGCGCAATGGCTCGATCGTGTTCGCGAAAATTCCCATCAGAATTCTCCCAGTGCCGCAATTCGTGAAATGGTGGAAGACATCGACTACGAGAGCTGGCTGCACCAAAATGCCAGCAGTGCCAAAGTGGCCGAAAAACGCATGGAAAATGTCTGGTATTTATTGGAGTCGGTAAAAAATGTTTTAGCGCGCCGCATGGATGAGGCGCAGACACAAGAAGAAAATCTTAAAGCGGCCATCGCAAAAATGTTATTAATGGATTTACTGGATCGACAGGAAGAAGAAGATACCACTGATCGGGTCCAGCTGATGACGTTACATGCATCCAAGGGGTTGGAATTCCCCCATGTATTTATGATTGGCCTAGAAGAGGATTTATTACCGCACCGCAACTCAATCGATACCGATAATATTGAAGAGGAGCGCCGCTTAACCTATGTGGGCATTACTCGGGCGCAGCGCACGCTAACCATGACACTCGCCGCCACACGCAAACAATTTGGTGAAAAACAGGAAACTACTCCTAGTCGGTTTTTAGATGAAATTCCAGAAGAGGATGTAGAGCGCGAGGGGTTTGGGCAGGCGAGCGCTGAGCAGGTGGAAAAAAAGGGTAAAGAAACCTTGTCTAATATCATGCGCCTATTTGACTAGCAGGCTATTAAATCGAGAAGCCGTGCACAGGCATCAGGGCTTTGCCCGACTCAAGCTGCTCAACTGGCGCGTCCTAAATAACGGGGCGTCTCCCGAGCGGTCGTTTGTTTTGGGATTATTGGCACCTAGGCGACGGAGCCTTAGGGCTGAAATAACTTAACCAACAGGCGCAATTTTTCTTGATCGTCAGGTTGTACCTCTAGGAAGGTGAACCCGGCCCAAAGATTTTCGCCGGAGCCGGTTTCCGATGTCCACAGGCATTCAGCGCTGGCACGCACGCTGGCGTTGCTGGCGTCTAATTGCACCTCATAGACGTGGTCTTCTAGCATGGCGCCACTGCCTATCACCATAAAACCTTCTTCGTGAATATTGGCCAGCTTGCCTAGCAGTAGATTGTTGACCCTATCGCGCACCAAGACTTCGTCTGTTACTACTAGGCGTGTTTTGGCGCGTTTCTCGTAATCTTGCATTGCTACACCTCACGGGTGGCCTCAAGCTCAGCTTGGGCATTGAGTTTTTGGAAGATGTTTTCCAGCGCGCGCTCAAAGAAGGGTTTCGAGCTGCCCGATATAATCTTAGCCTGTTTTCCAATCATGTCACGGGCGATGTCTAAGCCAGATTTCATGGCGACCTTTTTGCCCATTTGGTCCACTAACATGTAGTGTGAGGTGCGAGCGTTATACCACGCCACCTTAAGGCGTTTGCCGCCCGCAAATTCGAACCAAGTGCCGAATTCAATGAGTTTTAGGTTTTCGACGACTTTGGCTTCCTCTTCACTGATGTCGATGGGTTGATGGAAGTTTTGACCGGCTTTTTCCGCAGCGATTTTTTCGAGCTGTTCACGCATAGGCGCGGGAGCGGGCTCGGCTTTTTTGTGTTGAGTGGCAAGCTCGACAAGATCCGCCAAGGCGTCTAACAATTTTTCGCCTTTGTCTTGGTCGTACCCAATGGTGTCTAGACCGTCGTTAAACCGCTTGAGCATTGGCTGAAGCATTTGTGCTTGTTGATGCATTTCGTCAACGTGGGTTTTGGGCTCAATGATCCACAATAATTCGTCTACCAGCCCCAAGGCCTCTTGCCACTGTTCGGAGTCATCGCCGTGTCGCAAGAGTACAAAAGATAAAAAATCAGACCAAGGTTGCAACAAAAATAGCAGAATTGCTGAGGGCAATTCTTTGTGGGTAGTACGGCTCAGCACTTCGTCATTGACACGAACCTTGACTTCATGGAGCTTCTCTTCGCCTTGTACTTTTTCGGTGGCGCGCCTTTCTAACAATTCTTGTCTGCGAATAATATTTTTGGTGTAGCTATTAAACTCCACAAACAATTCGGAAATAACGTGCACGTCATTGCGGAAATCCTTAATCACACGATCAACAACATCTTTAATTTTTTGGTACATGTCAAACTGTACACTGCCATCGTTTCCAATAAAACGGCTGCCGGCCTCTGCCAAGCTGTTAAGCAAAATACGCGCAGGGTGCTCAGGCTTTTCGAAAAAATCGGGGTCGTTAAAGGCCAATTTTAAAAATGGCGTGTGCATATAGCTAAGCAGTGCTTTCACTGAATCGGGTAGGTTTTCATCGCCGAGCATGTATTCGAAAACAAGACCCACTAGATCGATAGTGCGCAAATCAACGGACGATACCTCGCCCTGTGCACCATGCTGCTTTGCCAGCTCGGTGATACCCTTGACCACAAGGTTAAAGTCCGCCGGAGCTAATGCTTGGCCAGCGATAAGTTGCGGCAAGGCCGCCTGGAGCTGCAGATTTTGCAAGGCGCTCACAACTTGTTCTGTAGTGAGTACCGCTAGCGAGTTGTCGCCGAGGGCGTTGACCGACAATACCTGTTGGCCGCTGGCAGTGAGGGTTTGTTGCAGGCCGCGAATGGCTTCCAGTAGCGTAGCTTGGTTAGTGTCTGAACCCAAGGCCTGAATAAAGGCTAAATCTTGTGGGGTGAATTCCGTCCCGCCGATATCAATATAACCCGGTCGAGTGGTTTTGGCGGGCTGATACTGTAAGTTGGGCAAAATGCCAGAGCGCTTTAAATAGGCATTAAGCTCGTCCAAGTTGTAGCCCACTAAGCCCATGAGGTGCTCTTCGTATGTGCGGTAGACGATGGTTTTGGCTTGGGCGCTCAGGGGCAGTAAGCGCAAGGCGCGACGCAGGGATTCACACAATTGAATGGGGGCCGCCGGATTGCCGGACTCAGTGACGGGCTCACCGCCATTGAGCACCGCAAACCGCTGATTGAGCGCCCAAATAGGCTCGGCGAAATAGCTGTCCATGCGGTTGGTTATGGACGATAGCACGATCATTTCGTCCAGCTCGTCATTGTCGATCAGGCTGAGCTCGTCGGTTCGTTTACTTGAGCTGAGGTCGGTGCGCAGCTCTTTGTTTTTAAATTTTACAAAACCTTCGGCTATATAGCCGGTGTAGTAACGCTCGAGCTCACTGCGGTTTTTGCGCACCAAACGTTGCATGCCGGTGAGTTCAGCAACTTCTTGATTGGTGCGTGCATGATCGAGGGCCATGGCGAAAGCTTCGTCAAGGCGTTCGGCATAGCGCGTGAAGGATTGTTTAGAATATTCGTTGACCAGTGCCTGGCAGCGCTTAAGGTGGGCTATGACGGCTTCGCGACTAAGCGGCAGCTGTGCCTCGGGTAGTAATTCTGTGCCGCGCGCCTTGCTGGCATCGCCGCGAATGAGTCTAGACATAATACCTCGATGAATCTTGAAAACCGCCTAATGTGGCCGCCTAGGTCCGGCATAAACAGGCAACTTACATTGCTTAAAGTCTAGCCGTGAAAATACCGGTGTTGGCGCCTATCCTTTGCATGGCGCACATAATTGCCCATAATCCCGCCCTTTGCAAATGAGGAAAGTGCCCGATGAAAACTTATGACATCTATGGCCTAGGCGCTGCGCTGGTGGATACCGAAATTGAAGTGCAAGACCAGGAGCTAGAGGCATTTGCCATAGCCAAAGGCGTTATGACGTTGGTGGACGAGCCGCGTCAGCACGCATTGGTCGATAGTCTGGCCGGTCATCTGGTGACTGCCAAGCGGGCCAGTGGTGGCTCGGCGGCCAATTCGGTTATCGCCGCCGCCTTTTTCGGTTCCAACACCTTCTTTAGTTGCAAAGTAGCGCAGGACGACAACGGCTTTTTTTACCTGCGTGACCTAGCGGTGGCCGGCGTAAGTTATCCGGTCAAAACTGCCGTTGAAGCTGGGATAACTGGTAAGTGTCTAGTGTTAATCACGCCAGATGCCGAACGCACTATGAATACTTTTTTGGGCGTGAGTGCGGAATTAAGTGTACAGGAGTTAGATGTGGATGCCCTTGCGGCGTCTAGTTACGCTTACATCGAAGGCTATTTAGTCACCTCGCCCACCGGACGCGAAGCAGCTGTTAAATTGCGTGAAGAAGCAGAGCGGCTCGGTGTTAAAACGGCGCTGAGCTTATCCGATCCTGCGATGGTGACCTATTTTCGAGACGGCCTGCTGGAGATGGTCGGCGGTGGTGTCGACATTCTATTCTGCAATGAATCTGAAGCACTGGCTTTCACCCATAGCCACACGCTAGCCGAGGCGGAAGATCGCTTGGGGCAATTCTGCCGCACGTTCGCCATTACCTGCGGCGCTCGCGGTGCTCGGGTGTTTGATGGCGTTAACCTATCCTTGGTGCCGGGCGTTGAGGTGACGGCAGTGGATACTAACGGCGCGGGGGATATGTTTGCGGGTGCGTTTTTACATGCGATTCAAAGTGGGTTTGATTACGTGCAGGCTGCGCGTTTCGCCAATCGCGCTGCAGCGCAGGTGGTTAGTCAATTTGGGCCGCGTTTAAAGCCTGAACAACACGCCGAGTTACGATCCTTGCTCGGACATTAATTTAACCTAGAAACCTCAGTTGGATCACCAAAGTCTGTGCAACCCCAGTTGCCAATCACAGCCATTGATTACACGGCTTTTTGGCGCCCAATTGAGATTCTAGGTCAAACAAGTAGGCATCAAGCCCATGCGTCGAATCCGTCGGAAACGCGCAAAGATGAGGCGCTAGGCGTCGGTGACTTCTGCCGTTACCGCCTGAAGCACATCCTCAGGCAGAGCTTTACAGCAATTGCGCCCCGCAGCCTTGGCTTGATACAGCGCTTGGTCGGCGCGGGCAAAGAGGTTGTGCAAGCTGTCTTCTTTTTCGACATGCGTTAAGCCAAACGACAGACAGATACGCACCGGCTCGTCGCGAAACCGAAACGCGAGGGAGGCAATGGCCGCACGGATTTTGTCGAGGGTTTGCAAGGCGTTTATGAGCGGCGTATGGGGCATGATAATGACGAATTCTTCACCGCCATAGCGGGCCACAAAATCGACGTCACGCAACCGTTTAGCCAAAGCCTTACTAACGAGCTTGAGTACCCGGTCGCCGACTTGGTGGCCAAAATTGTCGTTAAATTGTTTGAAGTGGTCGATATCGCAAACCGCCAGTGAAAAGCCTTCGCCGTAACGTTTGAAGCGCTGTAATTCCAGTTTGATGCGTTGGTTGTAGGCTTCGCGGTTGGGTAATTCTGTGAGGCTATCATGGGTAGCGCGATGGCGTTCGTGCTCGAGCATGACGCGTGTGCGCTGCGCGTGGAGCTCGATGGTTTGGAGACGTCCGAGCAGGCGGGCGAGCTCGTCGGCAAGCCCGTGGTCTTGTTGCTGCTGAAATTGCTGCAAGGCGCCCTGTATTTTGGCAATGTGAATTTCCACCTCGCGTTTGAGGTTAGGCAAATCGCTGGATGTTTGCAGTGTGGTGTTGATGTCGGTGATATGACCGGCTAGTGAGGCGCCAAACATTCGGCCAGCATCGCCGACGCGCGACGAAGTCGCTGCCGCCAAGCCAAGGTTGTGTGTAATGCCGGCGAGGTCTTCGTTGACGCGTTCGAGATACTCACTCAGCTCGCTGTCTAACGCGAGGTGGCTCTGTTGAAGGATATCGCGCAGATCTTCCAGTGCTATCGCCAGCTCTTCCCAGCCCAACCCCTTTTCGATACGGGCTCGCGCTTCGCCAATACGCTCACGAATGGCGTCTGTGGGGTTGATGGCATCCAATAGCTGGTGCAATACCGTGGAAATATGCTCCACCACCGGTTGTTGCTCGGCAGGAACATTCGGCGTGTTTGCTGGTTTGGCTTCCAGTTGCAAATCTGGCTCAACACTCGCGGCCACAGGTGCCGGCGGCAGAGAATGATAGAATTTTTCGGTAGGCGACGCCTGCGGCGGCTGTTCCGGTGGAGCATCTGGGTGGGCTTCAGCCGTGAGGCGACGGCCGCCACGTAAACGCTGCCAAAAGCTTAGCTCGGGGGCCGCGGCTGCATCCAAGGCTTCAGTTAGGAGTTGCCGCCAAGACTCTAACGCCGACAGCGTTTGGCTATAGCCGCGATTGTGCTCTTGGAGTCGCGAGGCAAGGTGATGTATACGCTGACGCAGTGCGCTGGGAATATTGAGCGATTTAAGCTCTTGGCAGCAGTGATAAAGCACTTCTAAGAGGCGGGCGCGCTGGTCCCCTTGAAAGGATTCTAGTCTCACCAGATGGCGTTCGACCTTCTCCAGTTGTGCGGCCAAATCGGCGCTGGCCGAGGTGCGCAAGCCTTCTTTCAGCTGGGTTAGTGCCGCGTCTAATTCGCCATCCTGGCCCTCTACCGAGGCGCTCAAATGGATTAAACAGCGCCGCAAGAGGTCTTGCTGACCGCTAAATTGCTGTTCAAGCTGCTCTTGGGTATCGAGGGCGTTAAGGTATTTATCTCGCCAAGCAGTGGGTGTATCCGCCATAGCTACGACTCCGGAATATTAAGTTGGCTAAGTATAGTCTGGTGCCAAGATCAATTGCGCTCCAATTAACGCCGCGGCTACCTGCGGCGGATAAAACTTCCCATGTTTTGGCCTGCGCAATACAATTGCCGACCGCTCCGGGCTGTTGGCCCCTTCCTGCTGATTCGATGCATCTTCATGTTTAAAGAAATCCCACTCATCAGACCCAGCACTCCGCTGCTCGACAGCGTCATGTGTCCGGCCGATTTGCGTCAGCTCCCCGAGAAACAACTGCCAACTTTAGCGCGAGAATTGCGAGAATTTTTGCTGTATAGCGTGGGGCAAACCGGTGGACATTTTGGCGCGGGATTAGGTGTGGTGGAACTGACCATCGCACTGCACTATGTGTTTAATACGCCAGACGACCGCTTGGTCTGGGATGTTGGGCATCAAACCTACCCCCACAAAATCCTCACCGGCCGACGCGAAGCCATGGCCAGCATTCGCCAATGGCACGGCTTGTCCGGGTTCCCAAAGCGTGCTGAAAGCCCCTACGATACCTTCGGTGTCGGTCACTCGAGTACGTCGATCAGCGCCGCTTTGGGTATGGCGCTGGCCAATCGCATGAAGGGCGACCCACGCAAAACCGTGGCGATTATTGGCGATGGTGCCATGACCGCGGGCATGGCCTTTGAAGCGCTTAACCACGCGGCGCACAGCCGCGCCGATTTGCTGGTAGTGCTGAACGACAACAACATGTCCATCTCCCCTAATGTTGGGGGTTTAGCGGATTATTTTTCACGGATCTGGGCGAGCAAGCTCTACACCTCATTTCGCCAAGGCAGTAAAAAACTGCTCACGCGGCTCCCACAAACCGCGGAGTTTGCTCGTAAAACCGAAGAACACATGAAAGGCATGGTGTCCCCGGGCACCTTGTTTGAGGAGCTGGGTTTTTATTATGTGGGGCCCATTGATGGGCACGACATCGCCCGCCTGTCCCATGATCTAAAAAACCTTAGCGAAATACCGGGACCCAAGTTGCTGCACATCATCACCAAAAAAGGCCGCGGCTTTGGCCCTGCCGAGCAAGACCCCGTGGGTTATCACGCGCTCAATAAAATTGAGCCCGCAGGACAACACACCACACCAATACCGAAGCCTGAAGTACTGAAATACCAGGAGGTATTTGGTCAGTGGTTATGCGATACCGCCACCCAAGACGAGCGCCTAATTGGCATTACGCCGGCCATGTGTGAAGGTTCTGGCATGGTGGAATTTGCGGCGCAGTTTCCCACGCGCTTTGAAGATGTGGCCATAGCCGAGCAACACGCGGTCACCCTCGCGGCAGGTTTAGCTTGTGAAGGCTTGAAGCCGGTGGTGGCGATTTATTCCACCTTTTTACAGCGCGCCTACGACCAGTTGATTCACGACGTGGCGCTGCAAAAGCTGGATGTGACCTTTGCCATCGACCGCGCTGGCTTAGTGGGTGAAGACGGCCCCACCCATGCCGGTAATCTGGATATTTCTTTCCTGCGCTGTGTACCGGAGCTGATGCTGGCCACCCCCAGTGACGAAACCGAATGTTACCAATTACTACAGGCCGCTTATGCCTACCCCGGCCCCGCCGCGGTGCGTTACCCGCGGGGCGCTGGGCGCGGTGTCGCACTGCAAAAACAGGCGCCGCCCTTGGTCGTAGGCAAAGGCAAACTGCTGCGCAAAGGGGAACGCGTGTGCATTTTGAATTTCGGCGTGTTGCTGCCCGCTGCCGAAACCGTTGCCGCTGAGCATAACTTTACGTTGTGTGATATGCGCTGGGTGAAACCGTTGGATACCGAGCTACTGCATTCGCTAGTAGCCGGAGCAGCGCTTTGGGTAACGCTGGAAGAAAACACAGTGAGCGGCGGCGCTGGCAGCGCGGTGGCGGAATGGCTTAGCGCCCAAGGCATTGTGCTGCCCCTGTTGCAGCTAGGCTTGCCGGATGCCTACGTGGAGCAGGCGAAACGCTCCCAACAATTAAAAGCTGTGGGCTTAGATGCCGAGAGCATGGCGGCGCGGATTTTAAAGTACTTGCAGGCTTGACCGACTGCCTGTCGCATCTCCCTAATTTCATTAATTTAAGCGAGATGCTGATTTTTCGAGTGATTATTAGCTTTCATTTCGCCCTCCTGGGCGAGTGACTTTTTCTTTCATGAAGGCCTTCCTGGCCTTCACCCTTCGGGCAGCTTCGCTGTGGCAATTTGCTCCCAGCAAATTGCTGCGTGGCCAAAAAATTGCCAGGAGCAATTTTTAATCGCGTAGCGACCCGCAGGGCCGAGTGCAGGGATGCACTTGGTAAAGAAAAAGTCACCAAAAAGGCCGCTCGTGAGCGCTCCTGCGCTCGCGGCATTTGCGCATCCATGCGCTTCAAAGGCCACCCGACTTTTTGGTTTTTGCTGCGCAAAAATACCCTCCCTCCAAGGCGATTTTGAGGGTCGCCGTGGCGTGACATCCTGTCCCGTCACGGCTCAAATGGACGTCTCGGCAACTGCTCCTGCGTTGCTCTACTTCGCCGCATCCATGCGGCTCCTGTCCATTTGCCCCTCAAAATCACCTCTCCACTCGGCCAAAA
>CAMCXE010000098.1 GCA_945882995.1 Thalassocella blandensis
GCTATTGGTTTTGCATGCCGAGTTTGATTATCAGCTTCCGCAGCTAATTCTATACGCCATTTTTTCGCAAATATTGTTTTGGTATTGGAGTTTTGAAGTGCGGTTAGCGCACCAGGTAGCAAATGGCGTATTAATGTTGCTGGCGGCGCTACCGCTTATCGTGGTGGGAAATTTCACGCCATGGCTGCTAATAGGCATCACGCCCTGCGTGATACTTGCAATTTGGTGGTGCCGAAAACAAACATACCAACGCTGGCAAACCTGCAACCTAGCCGGGTTAAAACAACATGTTTAGCATCAACCCCTCATCCGGCACGCCGATTTATCGGCAAATTATCGAACAGGTTCGCCATAAAATGGCATCTGGGCAATTAAAGCCCGGCGACGAATTGCCATCAGTGCGTGATTTAGCGCAGGAGCATGCACTGAACCCCATGACAATTTCTAAAGCCTACACCTTGCTAGAAGCCGAAGGACTTTTAGTGCGGCAACGGGGTAAACCTATGCAAATTGCTGCGTTAAAACAACCTGAGATGGACGAAGTTCAACGCCTTGCCTATTTGCTGCCAGCGCTGCAAAACCTCGTGCAAAGCGCCCAGCAACTCAATATTTCCCCCGAGCGGCTGATGCAGGCTCTAGACGCCGCTTGGACTCAGGAATCTGAGTAAAGATGAAACTAAGTTCTTGCTTAGGCTAAAACTTGGAGGTGTACCTAGACGAGTTACGTGGCTGCCTGAGCGTCCGCTTGGCAATGCGGACAGGTCAAGCGGACAAGTATTTAGTCCTAGGGCTGCGCTAAGCCCGCGCAACACGCGGGTTTCAAGGGTGGCATGGATTGTGTAATGGCTAAAGTAACCCGTGTTGGTTCGGCGGAATGTACCTTGTGCTAGGGAATACCGCCTTTGCTGCCCAGCGCCGTAAATGGCAAAATGCTAGGCGGCTGCTTAATGCAAGAGTCTAGCGAGCCGTTTTTCCAGTGTTAATGTTGTGCGGGATTGAATCGCTTAGGTGCAGTGCTGTTCGCTTGCGCCGAGGTTACAAACTACAATTTTTCTTTTTTGCGTTTTCTATTTTAAGGATTAGTTTATGAACAAACTGTTTGTGTTGGGTTTCATGATTGTCAGCTCGTCGGTATTGGCGGCTCCCCCGCTGTATCCATTGGAGAATTTCGCCAAGCTGCCTCAGTATTCGAACCCGATTATTTCACCCGACGGGCGAAAAATTGCTGCTACTTTGACTGTCAACGGTAAGCCCGTTGTCTATATAAAAAATCGTGATGACCCCACCAAAATATATCCACCGATTAATGCCGGTGACGCATTTTTAAACGATTATTTTTGGGGTAACAACGAGCGTCTGTTGGTCGGGACTCGTCAGACCGCCAAAATTGGTAAAAACATCTTTAACTACACGCGTTATGTGTCGGCTAAATATAACGGCGAAAGTGTGGTTGCCCTTGATATGAAGCCTAACCGCTGGGGGTATTTTCTGCCGCATGTTTATGTGGTGGGTAAGTCCGATACGGACGATAGCCATATCCTCATGGCCATGAATGGCAACCCGCAGGAATGGATGGCGCCAGAGGTTGACTTGGTTGACCTTGCCACTGGAAAAGGGCGTCAAGTACAGGACAACACCCGTGAAATGCAAAACTGGATAGCGGACCATAAGGGGGAAATTAGAATCGGTACACGCTACGAATCCTTTGCCGGCAAGCCAAAAATAACCATATTTTATCGCACCAAAAAGGGTGAAGCTTGGCAGACTTTGCAAAAAATGGAAGTCTACAATAACGACCGACTGTACCCTTATGGCTTCGATCCACTTGATGACAATATTCTGCTGGTTACCACGGACAACCTAAGCCAAGGTGAAGAGGAAAATTTTTTTCCTGAAGAGCTAAAGCTGTTTCGCTACAACTTGACCACGCGCGCCATTGAGGGTGAGCACAAAGATCCTGAGCGCGAAAAAGCGCTGGCGACAGCTAAAAAGGCTTTGCCAGACCGCAAAATTTCCATATTGTCCATGGATCACAGTAAAAAGGTATTTACGCTTGCGGCCTATAGTGACAACCAAACGCCACTGTATTTTTTATTGGATCGCAACACCAAAACCATGGATATGATTGGCTCGCCTTATCCTGCGCTTGAGGGTGGAACCTTATCCAAAATGGCAGCAACCGAATACAAGGCGCGAGACGGTCATAGTATTCCCGCCTACCTAACGCTACCCGAGGGCAGCAATGGCAAGAATTTACCCTTTGTAATTTATGTGCATGGCGGGCCTTATGCCCGCGATGATTGGGGCTTTGATAATTATGTGCAGTTTTTTGCCAATCGGGGTTATGGAGTGTTGCAGCCAGAGTTTCGCGGGTCCAGGGGGTTTGGTAAGGAGCATGAGGAGGCAGGCTACCGCCAGTGGGGGCTTTTAATGCAGGATGATGTGACTGATGGTGTTAAATGGCTGATTAGTCAAGGAATAGCTGACCCTAAACGCATTTGTATAGTGGGCGCGAGTTATGGTGGCTATGCGGCGGCAACTGGGTTGGCTAAAACGCCCGATCTTTATAAGTGTGGTATTAGTATTAACGGAGTAATGGATATGGACAGATGGTATTCCCGATTGGATGCGATGAGGCACCCCTATCGCGCCATGCTCAACGATCCGTCGAATTTTAAAGCCAATTCTCCATACTATTTAGCAGAATCCATTAAAGCCCCGCTGCTAATTATCGCCTCCGAAAAGGATACCGTGGTGCCTGTAATTCATTCCCAGGATATGCGCGACAAAATGGAAAAACTGAAAAAGCCTGTAACCTACGTCGAGCTTAAAAATGGGGAACACTGGCGCACTATTGATGCTAATGAAATTGCTACATTTAAAGCGATGGAGACGTTTTTAGCCGCGCAATTGGGCAGTTAAACACGCTGTTTCGGTGGATATGTGATTCAGCCTAGAAACCTCAGTTGGAGCACTAAAATCTGCGCAACCCCTGGCGTGCCTAGCAAAAGTTAAAATTGGTGAACAACCAACCCGGTTGCCTACCAATTTTAACTGCAACTATTCAGCACATTTTTCATTTTCTTACGTCATCCCCGCGTAGGCGGGGATCCAGATGGCAACGGCTGTGAAGCGATTACGATCTTCACTTAAATAAAAACCGCCTATTTGCCGCTGGATCCCCGCCTACGCGGGGATGTCAGGGAAACATGCTGAATTGTTACTTTTAGCTTTCGTTAATCACACTAATGGATTAAACAGCTTTTTGGCGCCCAACTGAGGTTTCTAGGTTCAACCTAAGCCCCTGATTTGTGAAGATCAGGGGTTTTTTGCTTTCAATAATGGGCACCTTTACAGTGATCGCGAGCAACGGGCGGCAGTTTGATGTATTTCAGGATTTAGGTCGAATTAGCTGAGATGCTGGCCAACGGCGGAATTTTGTGATCAAACGCTCTTTGTAATAGACGTGAAATTTCCTCGGCTTCACATACGCCTTCTATTCCGCTAATGGTTTCGGCGAATTGAGGGTCGTGACCTTTACGGATAAATTCGCTGGCGGTTAAGCAGTGACCCTTTATTTTTTCGTAGGATTCATGGCCCACTATGGTGTAAAGCTGGGCTATATCCACCCAAAATAGCGCGAGTCTTTCCATGACTTGCAGGTTAATTTCTATGGTGGCGGAACTGGTATTGGCCAGGCATGCCATGCTGTCTATACCTTCTTCTTCCAAGCGTAAAATTTGCCAGCGTGAAATACCCGGTAGTTGCGACAAGCCACCTGATGATTTTTCGCTTCCTGAAGAAAATTTGGACGCAGCCTCAATTAGCATGCTCATAGCAGACAATGGAAAAAGACCAATTAAAAACATAAAAAATGCCGCGCCTTCTTCCTTGCCCAATAGCCCAGAGGCAGGAACAGTTAAGGCTATGCCGTAGGTAACAATAAATTTGCGAAACAGCAGCCCATACACTCGGGCGCTGATCACGTCGTGGTGAATAAGTTTGGTGAAGGTATAACCAATTAAATGCAGATACCATCCTAAAAAGCCCGCTAAAACCGGCACTATTTTATCCGCCGCAATGTAAATGGGTAGCGTGCTGTCAGCGGTTAGGCCTGTTTCAATAAAAAACTGATGGTAAGCGCTACCCCCTCTGCCTAGCGGGTTAAGGGTATAGGTTAGGCCTATACCCATAATCAGCGCCACCAAACACTTAATCCACCAATTGGCGTTGGCGCGTATCACGCGCTGTTCGTAGTTCAGTGTTATGCGGTCGGATTTTGCGAGTAAGTCACCCATGAGCAAGTAGGGCAGCAATACCAACATGGCCACGGTTAAGGCATTCACGACAAAAATGCTGTGTATTGCCTGGTCAATTGCCTCGTTCATCTTATGCATTACATCATTTTGTAGCGCCGTTTTTTGAGTGTCTGCCAGCAATGAATCGGGCTGCCCATTACCCAATGAGGTATAACTCGCAACGCTTTGGCGGTACTCGCAAATTTTCTGACCGATGGTGGGCGTGCCGGCAACGCCTGTTGGTGTGTCTCTGGTGGCGCCGGGTGGATTTGCCCCCAGTATGCCTGTGTCGGTGTGGGTCAGTGAACACTGTATTATTTCGTGTTCGAAGCAGGCGTTGATGTCGCTCGTGGCGCATTTGGGTTTAATGGTGTGGCCCACTTCGATTAGGCGCCCGTAATAGGATTGCATAATTAGGGTGGTTGATAGGAGGGCGGGTAGGCAATACATAAAGCCGATTTTTAAACGCTGCGGGAAGGTTATGGGCGTCATATTATTAGGGGGTCTTTGTAGGTGGAAAACGGTGGGTTGCGGCCCGGTCCTCGCCAATGCTTAAGCTGGGCAGGCCTTTGCCCGACAACGTCTCGGTGGCGTAGCGGCGCCAGGTGGCGAATTTTGCGTTTTATGGCTGGTTGTTTTGCCTTAGGTAACGGGTTCAAATTACACCTAGGGTAGCTTTGTTACTTTAAATAAAAATGTGCTGCGTTGCAATCAACATAGGGATAACTGCCGCTTTTTTGGCGCCCGATGCGATTGTTGGTCGTAGTCAATTTTACGTGATTAATCAGTCGTCTTTACCGCTCTGGACTGATCGGCTACTCTCGCGAATTAAGCGAGGAAAACACGGTGATTTGTAGGTGCCGTGTTGTATTGGCCAGATGTTTGGGGTAGTTTGTTAAGCTTGGACCGGGCGCTGATTCCCAGCCTGGGCTTAACTACTTTGCGCCTCGTAGCCCTAATTGTGATCTTAATCGTTGTGTTAATTATTAGGTTAATGGTTGCGCTTGAGTTTTCGGCCGGCGCCTATTTTGGCCTTGGTGCATTGCTTAGGAATTCAAAAAATTGGGTGGCTACCCTGTAGCTTCCTGATCCTAGTCGAGCGGCTAGGCATTGGTTTTTGCCTGTTTGCTGGCGTTGAGTTAAATATTTCTTTAATGCTCTGGTGAAGGAGCCAATCGTGTTCTATTGGGTTTTTATTATCCTGTTGCTGATTGCAACGTCAGTTTTAGTGCCTGCGGGTTTTTTGTGGTTGACTCAACATTCGCGATTCGCGCCATTTTTGCATAGCCTACATGGCGTGCAAGCCACATTTATTGGTGTGATGAGCGTGATGTTCAGTTTGAACTTGGTGTTTGTGTGTAACGAAATTTGGCAGGCACGGGAGGCTGCCAAGTCGGCAATGTCCCGCGAGTCTGAATCTTTGCGCAACATTGGGCGGGTGGCGTCGAATATTCGGGGCAATGGTGGGGCGGACATTTTACGGGCCGAGCGCCTTTATCTTGAGGCCGCACTGGCGGTTGATTTTCCTGTGGGGTCGCGCACTATTGCCACAGAAATTAAAGATTCGGCGTCTTTAAGTACCACCATCAATTTGTCCGACGCCATATTAAATGATACAACTCTGGATAAACTTAACCCCGCTGTGCAGCAAATGCTAGTGGCCCAGTTGACCGTAGTGCGAGACCGACGTTTGGATCGGATGAGCTTGCGTGATTTTAGTCCTAATATCGTCAAGTGGCTGTCGCTGGTGTTTCTCGAAATCATGACGTTGCTCACTATCGTCATGGTGCATGTTACTAATGGGCGAGCTATGTTTGTGGCCTGTTGCATTTTTTTGAGTGGGGTAAATCCTTTTCTTACCGTGCTCTATTTCTGTCAATCACCATTCGACGGAATCTACCCATTAAAAACCACGCGGCTGGAAGCGGCATTAGACCGCATAACGGCTATGGAGGCCGATTACCAACGGTTAAATAACGCGGCCCAACGTTAGCAAACATTAGAATGTGCTGTTACAGGCTCTGCACACGGGCAATAAAAAATTCAACTCCATACGGAGCATTAATACCCATGACCCACCCAGCTACACTGTTACGTAAAGAAATTAACGCCGGCAATGTTGCGCCGTTTATTGGTGTATACGATGCTTTTTCGGCGTCTATAGCAGCTAATTATTCGGAGAATTTATTTTTGTCCGGCTTTGGTTTTGCCGCGAGCCATTACGGTTTGCCAGACGTGGGTTATATTGCCTGGAGTGATATGGTGCAGGCGGCTTGGCGTATCCGCCAGATTTTGCCGCACCATAAATTACTGGTGGATGTGGACGACGGTTACGTCGATGTTTCCGTCGCTTGCCATGTAGTTTCACAGCTGGAATCCATGGGTGTTGCCATGATTATGCTGGAGGATCAAGCTAGGCCGCGCCGTTGTGGTCATTTTGATGGCAAATTATTGCTACCCTTAAATGCCTATTTGGATAAGTTGGAAATGGTGTTGGAGCAGCGCCGGGAGCTTTGTGTGCTGGCGCGTACCGATGCCGCCGGCGATGAAATTTACCGCCGCGTTGAAGCCATTTCCGCCACCCGCGCTGATGTAATCATGGTAGACGGCGTACGCTCGTTGGAAACCTTAAGTAGCCTGCGCAGCATCACCGATAAGCCCATATTATTTAATCAGATTGCGGGCGGTAAAAGTCCTCGGGCAAGTCTCTCCGAAGTGCGCGCCGCTGGCGCCGCACTTTCACTCTATTCCACGCCCTGTTTATTTGCGGCGCAAGCGGCAATTAACCATACCTTGTCTTCCATTTTTGACGATGACGGGCGCCTGCCAGACACGCGCAACGGCAATGCGGTGGGCATTGCAGACTGCAGCGCGCTCTTGCAAATTAATATGGACCGGCATGTGCCGGCTTCGCCCAGCAGGCCCGCGCTGGTAGAGTAATGGAATTTCTGGCGCACCTATTAATCTATTTAATTACAGGCTGTATCAGCGGTTTTTTGGCTGGGTTGTTTGGTGTGGGCGGCGGCATAATTATTGTGCCGGTATTCACTCTATTATTTAGCGCCATGGGGTTTGCACCTAGCGTAATAATGCCTTTAACCATTGGTAGTTCAATGGCTATTGTGTCAGTCACTTCGGTGTTCAGTGCGCGCACTCACCACCAACATAATAATGTGGATTGGGTGACCGCCAAAAAATTGTGGCCTACAGTTTTACTGGGTGTTGTGCTGGGTGCTTGGCTCGGTTCCACCATTTCTCGTAGCGCTTTAGTGGGGAGTGTTATTGCTTTCGAGCTGACTGTGGCCTGTTGGTTTTTATGGCAATGTTGGCACACCGAGGGCCACGGTGAAGGGCCTAGCGCCAAAAAGCCTTGGACTTCCGCTGCCATGATGTTGGTGGCGCTGCCTCTTGGGTCCATTTCCAGTTTGGTGGGCATCGCTGGGGGTACTTTATTTGTTCCCTTTTTGACGTTAGCCGGTGTGGGTATGCGCAAGGCTATTGGCACGGCTGCGGCGTTGGGCATACCCATCAGTGTGGTTGCCGCCAGTGTTTACATTGTCACGGGGTTAAGTAGCGGTAAGTTGCTGCCTGACTATGCACTGGGTTTCGTGTATTTGCCCGCGTTTGCCGGGTGTGTGTTGGGGAGTTTTTCGACGGCGCCATACGGTGCAGCGCTTGCCAAAAAAATGAATTTGCGGAAATTGAAATTCACCTTTGCGTTGGTTTTATTGGCAGCGGCTGGGAAAATGCTATTTTTATAGGGTTAGTTATTGTTGCCGGATTTTAATTTAGGCATCTCAGTTGGGATATCAGAGCTTGCAGAACCTATCGGCGCGCCCAACAAAGTTAAAATAACGAACGGTCAATGACGTTGCCCGCTATTTTAACTTTCACTGATCATCTCAATGGAGTGCATAGCCTTTTTGCCCCTCACTGATGTTGCTAGGTTAAACCCCTATGCTTTGACTTTCGCCTCAGTCACTTTCCATTTCCCACCTTCATAAAACGCTTTCCAGCCAGTGGGTTTCCCATCCACTTCGGTTTGTAAATACACCTCTTTTGTTTTGCGGCTGTAACGAATAATACTGGGAATGCCGTTGTTGTCCGCGACGGGGCCCTTCCATAAGAAGGTGTATTTTTCGTCTATTTGATCCTTGTAGGGCAGAATTTCCGCTAGCAACGGCGCCCGCGTTTCGCGATTTTTGGGGAAGCCACTGGCGGCTAAAAATAAGCCGGCGGCGCCGTCGCGCAGCACGTAGTGGTCGTTAACTTTTTCGCAGCGCAATTCCGGTAAGTGAATCGCATCCATTTTTGGCGGTGCGGCTTCGCCACTGCGCAATAGTTTGCGGGTGTTTTTACAGGTTTCGTTGGTGCAGCCAAAATATTTGCCAAAACGCCCTGTTTTAAGCTGCATATCGCTGCCGCATTTATCACATTCAATGAGTGGGCCCTCGTAACCTTTAATTTTGAAGGCGCCTTTTTCTACTTCATAGCCTGAACAATCGGGATTGTTGCCGCAAATATGCAGTTTGCGTGTGTCGTCTAGCAAATAACTGTCCATGGCGGTATTGCAAATTTTACAGCGGCGTTTTTGACGCAATTGGCGCAATTCCGCCTCTTCGTCGTCGGTACTTACCGCTTCTTCGCCCGGCGCCAAATTCATGGTGGTTTTGCAGCGTTCTTTAGGCGGTAATGCATAACCGGAGCAGCCCAAAAATACGCCGGTAGCACCGGTACGAATTTGCATGTTGCGGCCACAGGTGGTGCAGGGGATATTGGTTTCGGTGGGATCATTACCACGCATGCCAAATTCTTCACCCTGGGCTTTAGTGAGTTTGTTGGAAAACCCCTTATAAAACTCATTCAGCACTTCAATCCAGTTTTTCTTACCTTCGGCCACGCTGTCCAGCGTTTCTTCCATGTGGGCGGTAAAACTGTAGTCCATCAAATCTTCAAAACTTTCATGCAAACGTTCGGTGACTATGTCGCCCATTTTATTGGCAAAAAAGCGGCGGTTAATTACGTGAACATAGCCGCGATCTTGAATGGTGGAAATAATAGACGCGTACGTAGACGGGCGGCCAATGCCACGTTTTTCCAGCTCTTTAACGAGGCTGGCTTCCGTGAAGCGTGCAGTAGGTTTGGTGAAATGTTGTGTGGGTGTGACTTGGTGCAGTTTGAGGTTGTCGCCCACTTTTATATCGGGCAGCAGACCTTCGTCGTCTTTTTTGGCTATAGCGGGCAACACTTTCAAATAGCCATCAAAACGCACCACACGCCCTTTAGCGCGTAAACGGTAGCCGGCGGCCTCCACCACAACGGAGGTGCTGGTGAACAGCGCGGGCTTCATTTGGCAGGCTACAAATTGCTGCCAGATGAGCGCGTACAGGCGTTCGGCGTCGCGCTCCATGTCTACCAACTGGTTCGGGCCTCGGGTTACTTCAGAGGGGCGAATGGCCTCATGGGCTTCCTGTGCCCCCGCTTTGCTGGAGTAGGCAATTGGAGCCTCGGGCAGGTAGGCGGCGCCAAATTTTTCGCCGATATAGTCACGGCAGCTGGCCACAGCGTCGGCACTGAGGTTGGTGGAGTCGGTACGCATGTAGGTGATGTAACCGGCTTCGTACAGACGCTGGGCCATCATCATGGTTTTTTTCACGCCAAAGCTAAGCCGTGTGCTGGCAGCCTGCTGCAGCGTGGAGGTGATAAAGGGGGCGCTGGGCTTGGAGGAGGTGGGTTTGTCCTCGCGGGCAATAACCTTGTAGCTGCCCGAACGCAAGGCGGTTACCGCGACCTCTGCCTCGGCGCCGGTTTTGGGTTCGAAGGCTTTGTCGCCGTGTTTTTTTACCTCGTATTTAACGCGATCGCCTTTGTGGGTATCCAATTCGGCGGCGACATCCCAGAACTCTTCGGGGACAAAGGCTCGAATTTCTTTCTCTCGCTCAGAGATTAAGCGCACGGCAACGGACTGTACGCGCCCAGCAGAAAGGCCACGGGCTATTTTTTCCCAGAGCAGAGGGGAGAGCATATAGCCCACTACGCGGTCCAAAAACCGCCGTGCCTGCTGCGCATTCACACGGTCCATATCCAAACGGCCGGGGTTCTTAAACGCGTCCTGAATCGCGGTTTTGGTGATTTCGTTAAACACCACGCGCCTATAGCGTTGTGGGTCCCCACCTATGGCTTCGCGCAAGTGCCAAGCAATGGCTTCTCCCTCGCGGTCCAAGTCCGTTGCTAGGAAGATTTGGTCGGCATCTGCCGCCAGTTTACGCAGCTCTTCTACAACTTTTTCTTTGCCCGGCAGAATATCGTAATGGGCCTTCCAGCCGTGGTCTGGGTCTACGCCCATGCGCTTCACCAGCTGTTCGCGGCCTTTTTTAAGTTGGTAGCTTGCCTTGTCCTCGGCGGACATTTTGCGAGTTTGCGCTGCTTGAGCTGCGCGGGCTTTAGGGTCCACGGCTTCGCTGGAGCCGCTGGTGGGCAGGTCGCGAATGTGGCCGATGCTGGATTTAACAATAAAATTGTTGCCGAGATACTTATTTATAGTCTTCGCCTTCGCGGGCGATTCGACAATAACCAGTGATTTCCCCATGAATTTGCTCACTTTATAGTGGGAGTAGTGGGATTTAGCCGGCCGTTTAACACTGTAGGCGGCGCCGGGCAGGCAAGGTAAATTGGGCAAAAAGCCGCGTTTTACACGCAGTAGCTGCGCAAAATTTGGCCAAATTTAACACCGCCAAGCCTAGCAAAGTGGTTTTTCAGAGCATGTTAGGCGTAAAACCGAGGTTCGATACGCGTTAAGGTTGGCATATATAAGACCTGAATTTGCTTAGGTCAAGCGCTAGTCTTCAGCATAGACAGTTATAAGGAAAGGGCAAAACCGCAATTGGTAGTCGGATTCATTTGTTGATTTTTGCGCCGCGTGCCCATTCGGCTGCTCTGCTATGCTTGGAAGAGGCTTCGCTTGGTTTTAACCTCGAAACCTCAGTTGGGCGCCAAATAGCGGTGTAATCCATTGGTGTGATTAGTGAAAGTTAACAATGACGGACAATCGACTCGGTTAACCGCCGTTTCTAACTTTCACGTATCGCGCCAATGGATCACGGGATTTTTGTGGCGCCTAACTGGGGTTTCTAGGTTTAAGGCGGGGACGTGGCCACCTCCATCTTGCTTCTATTAAATGCGCGAACTATGACTGTCGTTGCGGTACTTGTGGTGTGTTTTTGTTTGATGATTGCGTCTTTGCTGGTGGTGAGTTTGGTCAATCGCCAACAGACCCGCAGACGCCTCATCACGCATAAAATTTGGCAAATGCGACGCAAGGTGACCGAACTTGAGGAAATTGCCGCGGTAATTGAGCCTCTGGTGGAAAGCCCGCTAATTCCCAAGGCTATTACGGACGAAGTGATCGACCTGATAAAACGCATCACCGCTATTGACCCTTCAGTCACCCACCTGCAGGGTAATTTACGCACTGCGGAAGCCTTGGTTGCTAGCTATCAGCACCAAAACATACCCCATGTGCTAATGCGTATACAGCCGAGCGATGCAGCAATTGCTCGGGCGCAAAGTTATCTTCAAGAAGCAGGCCGCGTTGTGCGTCAGCAACAAATGGCAGGCCATATAAGCACAACGGAAATGGATGCGTTTATCCGCGAGTTAAGCTGGTCCCATTTGATGGTCGAGGTGCTGTCCCACATTGCTATGGGCCACAAGGCTTTGACGCGGAGCGACGTGTTAACCGCTTATGGCTTTTACCGCAACGCGCAAAACAAGCTATTGACCTCACTCCTTGCCGACGATCGTCGCAACCGCATGGTGCGGGAGATCACCGAAATTCTGCAGAACAAGCGCAAAAGTATTTCGGCAGATTTAATGCCCGAGACCTCGCTAAACCCCGGTCGGGACACGCCCGACTTGCCTCATGAAAACGGGGCGCTTGGCTAGTCTTCATAAGGATTTGCTCGGCAGCGCCGGTAACACCGCGGCGGTAACCAAATCATCCAGCCAGTTAGCAATTTGCTGCAGTGTCTTCTGGCCGCCTAGCTCCTGCCAATAACAACTCACGCCCGCCGCGTTGGCCTCTATAGCCACTACGGAGTCGGGTAAATCTGCCAATAGCGTTTTAGTCTGCTCAATCACATGCTCTGCAGGGCGGCCGTCGCCCTGCCAGTCCCAGTGATCAGCGCAGTGAATCTCGTGCGCAAAATTGCGTTTTACCAGCAGCCAGCTTGGGTTGTTATTTCTATTTTTGAGGCTAGGCCAGGGGCGCAGGTAAATCGCTACCGCTTCGCCGGTTTTTTCGCCGGGCACATGTCCAAGCTGCACACTGAGCCCTAACTCAGCGGCCCTACGGCGCAAGTCCGCCAGCCGTTGTGTGCCTGGCGGCGGGCGCAGCATAACAACCGGGCCGACTATCATGGCGATGGCCAAAAGTAGAATTAGGGTAATCCACATGGCAAGGTTCCTCCGTCGATGTGTCGGTTAAACAGCCGCTGATGCGGTCATGGGTTTATGGGGCCGCGGAACCATTCACCAAGGTGGCAAGGTGGTGGCAAAAAAGTCCCCCCACCGCAATGCCATTAAGTTAAGCGCAAAACTGATTTTTCGAGTGATTTTTAGCCCTTATTTCGCCCTCCTGGGCGAGTAACTTTTTCTTTCATGAAGGCCATCCTAGCCTTCACCCTTCGGGCAGCTCCGCTGTGGCAATTTGCTCCCAGCAAATTGCTGCGTGGCCAAAAAATTGCCAGGAGCAATTTTTAATCGCGTAGCGACCCTTTGGGCCAAGTGCATGGATGTACTTGGTAAAGAAAAGTAACCAAAAAGAAAGGCCACCCGACTTTTTGGTTTTTGCTACGCAAAAATTCCCTCACTCAAGCGCCATGGATGGCGCGAATGCAGAAATTGCAGGACGACCCCATGGATGGGGGAGGTAGAATTTCATCGGGAATGAAATCGAGCAATTTTCTGCCGAGGCGATTTTGAGGGTCGCCGTGGCGTGAGAGGATTCGCCACATCCCT
>CAMCXE010000099.1 GCA_945882995.1 Thalassocella blandensis
AGGTGGAGGTGCGAAGATCGTGGATAAATTTGGCGAACGACCACAAGCGTCCGCCGCCTAACCGGGGCAGCGCCGACCCGCTGCAATAGAGTGGCTAGGGTATATCTTAAATTGGGTGAAGATTTGTCTGGACTTGGGGGTCCACTTTATGCGGCCATGAATAAAAACATAAACACACTAAAATATAAGCCCAATTTTACCCAAACGTATTTAGATAATGACTTACTCAGACTTGCGCGTTGCTGCTCACATCTCACCGCTTCAAACGCCAAATAGTCACGCTCATAATAATGTTTGATGGGCAACCAAATTGGGCTAAGCAGTGCCAGCAGCAGCAAACTTGTAATATTCCAAAGACAAGGAATTTTTTGTTTGCACGCCGGACAAACATAACCAAACCAGTGACCAAACGCATTGAGTTTTGACCAGAGCCTAGCGTCATGTAATTCACCGCAGGATGGGCATGGCACATAGGATCTTTCAGCTAGAGGTGCCTTACTCGTTTTATCAATCAGCATCACCTTCGGCAACCGCTGTCCCAAAAATACCTCATTAATCGCCACTCCAGGGTTGATGACCCAGTGTAGAACTAACGGGTGAGGTAATTTCCACACCTTATATTTGTTTTCATCATATTTCATAGCTGCCATCTCCAGGTTGAACACATATTTGCCAGTGGCAGCGATTACCCGTGCCCCTAGCTATGCTGGGGAGCACAGCACAATTGGGGCCAATCCCATTTGTGCTTATTTTTATTTGCAGGTTAATTTACTGGAGTGGCCCAATCCAAACTCCGCAGTGGCACCCCTCGCCTGCTGTCTACTTGTTGAATTCGCAGGCTTTTTTATAGGCATAGGGAGCATGATGGCGCGCTAGTGGCAGGCAGGAACATGGTTTGTTTCTGTTATCCATACCGGCCTGCAAACATGACTACGCAATGATTACCAACCCCACCCAGTGTCCACCCAAGCCGGCGGACACCCGGAGCGGACAGTATTCGCGGCATCCACAGCCTTAAAAACCTAACAAAATCAATAACACACCGGCTTGGCCTCAATTGTGCAATTTCTAAGTTGTAGGAACCCAGCAGGAGGCTGGCGGCGCAGTCGCCTTAAGGATGGCATTACCTCGCCCCGATGCTGCGCCGCCCATTTACCCTGCTGCCCAGCCCATGACTAAAAACAAAACACTCAACCCAGCGCCACAACAGGAGGTCAGATGACCACCAACACCTTAGGATCACGCCGCTTTTGGGCCGTATTGTTAACGGCCAGCCTGCTCGCCGCATTTGGCGCTTGGCAAAATATGCGCAACCAACTGCCCTTGTTGCGCTTAGATATTCCCTTCACTAGTGCCAAAGCAACGGCTGCGGCGGCGGAATTCCAACGGCAACAATTTCCCGATTTACACGCCGACCGCAGCGCCGTCAGTTTTGAAACTAAACGGGATTTGCAGGCCTATGTGGAGCTGGAAGGCGGCGGTATTGCTGTGTTTCAAAGCATTATGAACAACCCGGATGCGGTAACTCACTACTGGCGGGTGCGTAATTTTGCGCAAAGCCAGCAACAAGAGTTGATAACCGCCTACAGCCCCAAGGGCGAATTTTTATCCTTCGCCTTCACCCTACCGGACCAAGCGGCCGGCGCCGCACTGGATGAAAGAGCAGCGCGGGCCATAGCCGAACAAGGTGCGCAGCGCTTGCTGGGCGCGCGTTTCGCTGCCTACCAGCCGTTGGAAGTGGAAACGAAAAAACAAAGCTCGGGGCGCGTGGACTACACGTTCAAATATGAACACCCAACGCTGCTTTTGGGCGAGGCGCGTTTTCGGCTGCTGCTGCGTGTTGCCGGGGACCAGTTAGTGAGCATTGATACACCCTTGTTTATTCCCGAGGCTTTCAATCAGCGGTTTTCCGCAATGCGCGCGCTGAATACGCAAATTAGCCAAATTGCCGGCTTTTTTATGATGGGGCTTTTAGGCTTAGGTGGCGTTGTCGGCGGCGGAATTTGGCTGCACCGGTGCCAACAATTGCTCTGGAAGCGCGCCCTCTTGCCCGCAGTTTTTGTGGGCGCAGGCTTGGCGGCCGCTAACCTAGCCAACTTGCCCATCAGCTGGATGGGGTACAACACCACCGCCACCACCAGTGAATTTTTGATGCAACAACTTGCCGGGGCTGCCACCACCTTGGTGGCGCTTAGCCTGCTGTTCAGCCTGATTTACGCCGTCGCGGAAGGGCTGTCGCGCATGGCGTTTGCGCAGCACCCGCGCCTGTTTGATTTTCATCGTACCCCGGTTGCCGCGTCCCCCGAAGCCTTGGGCCGAGTGCTGGGCGCCTACGGCTTCACTGGGTTCTTCCTGTTGTATGCAGCAACATTTAGCAGCCTGAGTCAACACTGGCTGGGCTGGTGGTCCCCCGCCGACAGTATTTCCGATCCCAATGTTCTAGCCAGCGCCAGCCCGGCACTCGGGCCTATTTTCACGTCCCTGATGGCGGGAACCTGGGAAGAATGCGTGTTTCGCGCGGTGCCTTTAGCCTTGGCGAGCCTGATCGGCCAGCGGTTTGGCCTACGCCGCCCCTTGGTTATTGCTGCACTCGTGTTGCAAGCGCTGATTTTTGGCGGTGCCCACGCCGACTACCCCAACCTGCCGGGCTATAGCCGCCTAGTGGAATTGTTCATTCCCTCCCTAGCGTTTGGCTTGGTTTATCTGCGGTTTGGGTTGGTAGTGGGTATGTTGACCCACTTTCTGTACGACTTAGTGGTAATGAGCCTGCCCATTATGGTGGCCAGTGATGCCAGCTTGTTAAGCGCCAAAGCGCTGGTGGTGTTAGCCGCGGCAGCCCCCCTGCTACTAGTGCTAGTGGCGCGCTACCGCGCCGGCGGGTTAATACCTTTGGCGTCGGTTTGGCGCAATGGCCAGCCCACTGCCACCACACCAACGGTTGAGGAAGCCACAACCCAAGTCGCAGTGCCCACTGGCGCCCATGCGCCCTTAAAATTCCACCCAAAAATCTGGGTGCCCTTAAGCGCGCTGGCCTTGGTCATACTCATCAGCGCTTGGCAACAGCCTGCCAAATTTAATTGGCCCAGCTACACCATTGACCGTAACACCGCACAAACCCTCGCGGAAGCAGAACTCCAAGCCCATGGCGTTCTGCTCACAGGGGAATGGCACAGCGTGGTGCAAACCTTTGACGGTTGGCGGCAGCCCATGGATTTTGTATGGGAGGTGGCTGGCAAAGACACCTTTGGGCAGCTGGTTGACCGCTATTTAGATTCCCCACTGTGGCACCTCACCTGGCGCAAGTTCGACGGCCCCGTGGAAGACCGCGCCGAAAAATGGGAGGTTTACCTGAAAGCCAATGGCAAGCTCCACGAGCTAGTGCACACATTGCCAGAGGCCGCCCCCGGCGCCAAACTCACCCGGGAACAAGCTACCGCGCACGCGCTGGCCTGGATCAGCGACCACCACTGGGCCACGCCGGCGCAATTGGAGGAAAAATCCGTAGTGGAAACCCTGCGCCCCGCTCGCAGCGACTGGGTAGTGCGCTACGCGGACCCGCAAGCCTTCAACCAAAACAAGGGTGTGGCAGTGATCAGCATTACCCTAAGCGGGGATGAAGTGACCGGCGCGGCGCGTTTTATTGACGTACCCGAAGACTGGACTCGCCACAAAGCACAAACCGATGCGGCCAAAACCCCTTGGAATATCGCCAACAAAATCTGCTGGGTATTACTGCTGGGCTTAGCGCTAAAGGGCTTTTTGGGCAAACATCAGGGCCAAAAAATTAACACTATGGCCAGCCTGCCCTGGGTGGTCTTGGTGGTTAGCTCCTTTGTACTGGTGAGTGCGTCCTGGGGCAGCTCTTCCCTAATTAACTTCCAAACCAGCCTAGGTTGGAACCAGCAATTGCTGTTTGTGGGGTTTGGTTTAGGGGTTGGTGCGCTGTTTCAAGGTGTGGTGTGTTTTTTCATGGCACAGGCACTGCACGGGCAGCGCCCCTTGGCCCATGCCCTAACGCGCAACGACTACCTCGCCGGCGCCGCAATCGCACTGCTGATTGTCGGCCTAAACACCCTGATTGGCCTGCTACTGCCAACACAGGCCAGCCCGCCCATCTACTCAGCGGATTGGTCCACGTTTGCACCCTGGCCCACGGTAATCCTCAATGGCACTAAGGCGCTTGCAACACCCTTCGCCATTCTAGTGCTAGCCATAGGCGCCAGCCTCAGACTGCACAGCCGCGCCTTGCAAAGTCTAGCCATAGGCTTGTTGGCGATTACCGCACTAACCACCCTAGGCACCGCCGACGAGCCTCTAGCCGCATTTTTTAACGAGCTAGTAAAAGTTTGCAGCCTTGTAGTGATCTACCAGCTAGTACGCCGCCAGCAACTGGGCGTTGCCATTGCCATCACGGGTTTAACCGTAGCCTTTGGCCAGTTGGGTATTCACAATGCGCTTTACCCCACGGCTTGGTTACACGCCCTCAGCAGTGTGCTGTGCGTTGCAGTGCTAACCTATGCGCTTTTGCGCCATTGGTATAAACGGGGCCTACCCACACCAGCCGCACAACACTAACCGAGCCCACACCATGTCATCTGCCGCAATTAACCCAGCCCAACCCACCCCACTATTGTTAATGGAAAACATTAACAAGGTGTACCGCGCCGGCGTCATTGAAACTCACGCCTTGCGGCAATTTAATTTAAGGGTAAATACCGGCGAATTTATCGCCATTACTGGCCCCTCGGGTTCCGGCAAAACCACTTTTTTGAATATTGCAGGGCTAATAGAAAATTACGACAGCGGGCGTTATTTGCTGGACGGCGTGGACACCCAAAACCTGCACGACCGCGACGCCTCGCAACTGCGCAGCCAAAAAATTGGTTTTATTTTTCAGGGTTTTAATTTACTTCCAGATCTTTCCGTGTTCGACAATATCGATATGCCCCTGCGCTATAGGGGAATGCCGGCAAAAGCGCGCCAGACCGCCATTGAAGAAGCCCTCCATCAGGTCGGGTTAATTTCCCGCGCTAAACACTTACCGGCGGAATTATCCGGCGGGCAACAGCAGCGCGTGGCCATAGCCCGCGCCTTAGCCGGCAAGCCCGCGGTGTTATTAGCCGACGAACCCACCGGCAATCTAGACACACAAATGGCGCGGCAAATCATCGAATTATTAGAAAGCCTGAATGATCAGGGCACCAGCATCATTATGGTCACCCACGATGTGGATATTGCCCGCCGCGCGCACCGGCACATTCAAATCGTGGATGGCCAAGTGGCCGAATGGCAGCGCAGCGCGCCCTAGGGGAATTTATGTTCAGCTATCAATGCCGCTTAGCTTGGCGCTCCATAAAATCTACGCCTGTGCTTAGCGCGCTAATGGTGGTGGCGCTGGCCGTGGGCATAGGCGTATTTATGACCAACTACACCATATTGCACATTTCTACACTCAACCCATTGAGCTATAAAAATGACCGCCTATTTATGCTGCAAACCGATGCTTGGCACCTACGCGAAGAATACAAGGGCACCCGCAACACCATGCCCAATCAACTCAGCTATAGAGACGCACAGGCTTTTTTTGATTCAAAAATTCCCCAACGTCAAACCATTATGTTCCGCACCGGTGGCACCTTAGTGGCGACGGACGCGCCGGATCATTACCAATTTGTATGGGCGCGGGTGGTCACACGGGATTTTTTTACCCTGTTTGACGAAACATTTTTATACGGCGGCCCCTGGGAGCCCAGTGCCGACACACAACAGCAACCCCAAGTGATACTGGCGGAAGAAACCAACCAGCGCCTATTTAATGGCGCAAATAGCCTAGGCAAAACCATGTTGTTTGAAGGGCACACTTACACCGTTGTGGGTGTAACCCGCAAAAGTCCGGGCCGACAAATAAAAATGCAAAATGTAGAGCTGGGCACACTGAAAAACCCCGACCAAGCCTATTTCCCCTTCGGCATTGTACCTACCGGCCATATTGGTACTTGGGGCCCCAATTTATGCCCAGACGATACCCGCGACTACGGCCAAGGCATTCAAAAAATATTAACCGGCTCCTGCTTATGGCTAACCTATTGGGCAGAATTTTCTAACCCGCTACAAAAACAACAATTTGAAACCTTTGTACACGACTATATCGAGCAGCAAAAAACCTTAGGTTTTTACCCGCGCCCCAACCGCTTCGCTTTATCCAACGCCAGTGACATGCAGGCGGTTAATGGCTATAGCCAAGGTCCTTTCTATCTGTATTCACTTTTTGGTTTCGGGTTTTTAGGCATTTGCACCCTAAATTGTATAGCCCTGTTACTGGCCAAATTCGCCCGCCAAGCCCCCGAGCAAGGCATTCGGCGAGCCTTAGGAGCCAGTCAAGGTTCCATATTTGCCCAATTTTTATTGGAAAGTGTGTTTATTGGTGGCCTTGCAGGTGTAATTGGCCTTGCGGGCACACTAACGGCACTTGAACTATTGCGCGCCGGTTATCAGCTAGAACCCCAGCAAAACGGTTTAGCGCCAACCAATTTCCCAGAAGTTTTTACGCCCGATTTACATGTCGTGATGCTCACCCTAGCACTGGCCATAGTCGCCAGTGTCTGCGCTGGGCTGTACCCCGCCTGGCGCACCTGTCGCACGCCACCAGCCCTTTACCTAAAACAACCATAAGGCCTTTTATGCTACCCATTGGCCCAGTATTTCGCGCCTTAATCCGCCGCAAATTTAGCCTAGGGCTATTGGTGGTGCAAATTAGTTTATCCCTAGCCATCTACGTGAATTTAAGTTGGATATTGGTAAATTTAAATGAAATTTTCAAAGCGCACAGCAATTTGCCTGAGACGCAATTAGTCTCCATATCGCTGCGCCCCACTACACCCACACAAATAAACTATACAGAGGCCACCGCCCACATTCAGGCCATCGCCCAATTACCCGGTGTACAAAACGCCGCCATAGTGCGCTGGATTCCACTTCGTCGTTGGGCCGGCCCAGGCACCGAGCTGCGCAGTCAGCCGGGCATAGACACCCCAGCAATCCCTATCGTGGACTGCTCAGTAAGCCCCGGCTGGCGACAAACCCTCGGCCTAAAATTAATAACCGGGCGGGATTTCACCGCCGAAGATATGGCCACCACCTCAGATCAATTCTCCAAAACCCTAATAATCACCCAGACATTAGCGCAGGCCCTATTCGGCAAAGATGAAACCGCCCTCGGCAAAACCGTATTTTTTGGTGATAACCCGCTGGAAATTATTGGCATTACCGAAGACTGGCCAGGCTTTGTGTTGCCCTACCCAGATCGCGTGGAAAAAACCGCATTTCTGCCGCTCTACACCGATGTGGATAGCGAGCACCGCTATTTAATTCGCGCCGTAACCGCCGAGCAGCGTGCCAGCGTTGTTCTGGCCGTAAAAAACCTCCTCAATGACCATTTTCACCGCAAAATTATGCTCGATATTGCACTCATCGACGTCCTAGCCCGAGAGATGAAGAGCGTCGAATATACCCGCAACCAACAGCTCATTATTACTATGGTGTTGTTAAGTTTTGTGGTGATGTTTGCCATCTGCGCCCAAACCATTTTTTGGACTAATCAACGGCGTAAACATTTCGCCATTCGCCGCGCACTGGGCGCCACCCAAGCCGATATTTGGCAGCTCATATTATTGGAAACGGGAATTGCCTGTAGCCTAGGCATACTATTGGGGACGCCACTGGCCATTGTCATTAATCAATACTTGGCACAGGCAAATGCACCTTGGGAGCCAGCGTCCCCGCTGTTATTGGGTGGAATTATTCTTGCCGTATTAGCCAGCGGCTTAATCAGCGCCCTCATTCCAGCCCTACGCGCCAGCCAAACCCCACCCGGGCTTGCATCGCGCAGTGTGTAAAACCATGGCGGTGTGCGCCGCCCACTACATATGTGTCATTAAGTTAAGGATTTTCGCATTGCTAAAATGCCTTCTAAAGTTACAACCACAATCGAGCCGAAGCGGGACCAACCCGTTTTTTGGCCGAGTGTAGAGGCGATTTTTAGGGGCAAATGGACAGGACGTCCATTTGAGCCGTGACGGGACAGGATGTCACGCCACGGCGACCCTGAAAATCGCCTCGGAGGGAGGGTATTTTTGCGCAGCAAAAACCAAAAAGTCGGGTGGCCTTTCTTTTTGGTGACTTTTTCTTTGGCCACGCAAAGAAAAAGTTACTCGCCCAGGAGGGCGAAATAAAAGGTAAAAAAATCACTCAGAAAATCAGCTTTGCGTTTACTCAATGACATTACTACATCAACCCAACTCAATGACACCCCATGACCTATCCCATATTAATTGTCGACGACAACCCCGCCGTACTCACCTCGCTGAATATTCTGTTCAGCCTGCACGGGTACCGCTGCATCACCGCGCAGAATCCCAATCAGGCGTTAGCCATGGTGCAACAGCAGGATATTGCGCTGGCCATTTGCGACATGAATTTTCGCATCGACACCACCTCCGGCGAAGAGGGTAAAGCACTGTTTTACGCACTACGCCGTGAGGCGCCGGATTTGCCGATTATTTTATTAACCGGCTGGGCGCAGGTGGAAATGGCGGTGGAGCTGATGAAAGCCGGCGCGGCGGACTATATGGCCAAACCCTGGGACGACCAGAAAATACTCACCTGCGTATCCAATTTAATTGAGTTGTCCGAATTAAGTGCGCGCCAACTCAACCAACACATGCAGCTGCGCAAAGCCCGGGAAGCCCTAGCCAACGACTACGATTTAAGCGGCCTTATTTACCAGTCCGAACCCATGCAGCAACTATTAAGCACCGCCGTGCGCGTAGCCCGTGCCGATGTACCCATTTTAATTACCGGCCCCAATGGCGCAGGCAAAGAAAAAATAGCCGATATCATTCAGCGCAATTCCAGCGTAAAAACTGGCCCATTTGTGCGCGTTAACGCCGGCGCGCTGCCGTTGGATTTAATGGAAGCGGAAATGTTTGGCGCCGAACCCGGTGCTTATACCGGCTTGCGTCAAACGCGCATCGGCCATTTTGAAATGGCCCATGGCGGCACATTATTTTTAGATGAAATTGGCAATTTACCTTTAACGGGGCAAGCCAAATTATTGCGTTTATTACAAACCGGCGAATTCCAGCGCCTAGGCTCCAGCCAAGTGCGGCGCTGCCAAGTGCGGCTAATTTGCGCCACCAATAGCGATTTACCCGCCGCCATCAGCCGCGGTGAATTTCGCGAAGATTTATTTTACCGCATCAATGTTATCGAATTAGCGCTACCACCCCTAGCCGAACGCAAAGACGATATTGTGCCCCTAGCACGACATTTTTTAGCAGGCCGCAGCATCAGCCACGAAGCGCTGCGCTTACTGGAAGCTTGGCACTGGCCCGGCAATGTACGCGAACTCCAAAATGTGATTGTGCGCGCAACCCTGCTGGCGAAAAGCGACACCATTAACGCCGAGGATTTTCAGCTAACGCTACCCGACAAGGCTAAGACTCGCCCCATTTACGAACCCGACGAACAAGAATTACGCGACGCCCTAAATAACCATGCCACCATCACCGAAGCGGCGCGCCAATTAGGTTTAAGCCGCCAAGCCTTGTACCGGCGCTTGGCAAAATTCGGCATCGAAACCACTAAACCCAACGGCGAGGAATTTTAATGTTGCTGGGGCGCGAAGGAGTGTGGTTGCTGGCGGGCATGAGCCTAAGCCTAATGGCGGCCTTAGGCATCAGCACCTACTTCCACCAAGCGCCTTGGGCGCTGGCCGCCGCGGGTGCGCTAGTGGTAGCAACCAGCCTAGCCTTAACCTTTTTTATGCACAGGCGCTACGCCGGTGTACTTAATGCGCTGCACCATGGCCTGCGGCATTTTCAAGATGGCGAATTCGCCATTAAATTATCCACCCAAGGCACCACACAACAACAGCAACTTCTTACCCTATTTAACCAAGTAGCCGCACAATTGGGCGCTTCGCGCAGCCGTTTATTGCAGCGCGAATTTTTGCTGGATACCATTTTCGACACCGTAACCTCCGCGCTTTTATTAGTGGATCAACGGGGTAAAATTTTGCTCGGCAACCCAGCAGCACGCCAATTATTGGCCAACGGCAAAGCCATAAAAGGCTCCACGCTGGAAGCCTGTTGCGAAACCCTAGCCCCCACGCTGGCGGACGCGCTGCAACAATCCCAAGACCAAATATTAAATTTGGAAGGTCCACAGGGCGAGCCAGAAGTCTGGCATTTTTCCTGCCAGCATTTTCGCCTCACCGGCATTGAACACCGCTTATTTCACCTGAAACCCATGACCCGCGCCATTTCACAGGCCGAAGTTGCCGCGTGGAAAAACATGCTACGGGTATTCAGCCACGAATTAAATAATTCCCTTGGCCCTATTGCTTCCTTGGCGAATTCGGGCAGCGAATTATTAAACCGCAGTGCCAGCGCCAACAATTTACAATTACTCACGGAAATATTTAAAACCATCAAAGAACGCGCCTATCACCTCAATGACTTTTTAAGCGCCTACGCCCAGTTTGCACGCCTACCCCGCCCGCACTTGGCGCCCATCCACTGGCCAGAATTAATTCAAACCCTGCAAAACCTACTGGATTTCCAGTGCCAACTACCGTTACCCACGCGCCCCGGTTTTGGCGATACCGCCCAATTAACCCAAGTATTAATTAATTTAGTGCGCAACGCTCAAGAAGCCGGCGCCACCGCTGCCGGCATTCATTTACACATAACCCCACAAGCCGATTGGGACCTTATCACCCTCAGCGACAACGGCAGCGGCATGGACAACACCCAAATGGAACAAGCGCTGCTGCCATTTTATTCCACCAAACGCAACGGCACCGGCTTAGGGCTGGCACTCTGCCGTGAAATTGTGGACGCCCACGGCGGCCAAATTAAACTCAGCCACCAACAACCCAACGGCTGCAAAGTTACCCTCTGGCTACCCACCCAACCCCAACATTCCACTCACCACCAAAAACAACAGGAAAAACCCCATGAATAATCTAACCAAAAGCCTGTTTGTAACTGCCACACTAAGCTTTAGCGCCCCGCTTTGGGCGGCTGACAAGTTGCCGATACTCAGCGGTAATGACGGCTGCATATCGAGTGATTATGTGTATAAAGCGGGCGACATCATTAAAGCGCCCAAGTTTCAGCGCGACCCCAAAACCCACAAGTTGGTGGCGGTAGAATGGCCCGATGCCCCGCGTCAAAAATGTGAACAAGATGCCACGGATAAAAAATATGCTTGGAAAAACGTCGACCAACTAGCCGACGGCAAATTAGTCCCCGCCGCCGGTTACGACACTTTCACACCCTCGGCACCAATTGGCATGGTCAAAAAAATGTCCGCGAAGGAAATAAAGAAGGCCCATAAGGCCCATGAAATTTGCAAAGGTGTGGACGGCCCAGCGTCCATTGGAGCGGTTATACAAAATTTGAAAGGCGACAAACTCCTGCGCTGCACGCAAATTCAGGACGACAATTCAAAGGTGGTGGATACCGGCTGGGTGGAGATACAGGGCATGTGTGTGACAGGAAGCAAATTCACTACGAAAAATGACTCAAATGCCTCAGGGGAGGCTAATGGTATTGGACGCTTAACGAGTAGTGAATATACCTGTGCCGCCTGTGCCAGCCTGCCAGAAGCCGGTATTTACGTTCCAAAATGCCCAATACAAGTCAAATAACACCAACAAATTTGGGACCCCATCGGGTTCCCAGAACGGCGACGCATTTTTAAGAAAGTCGGAAAGCATTTCAACTTAAATGCAACAACACACATGAAATGAACTTCCGCAATTTTACTTGCCCTGCCACCGGATTTTACCAGCGAACGGCCATATTCCGCGCCCGAAAGCTGCTCCTACCATGGGTAAAAAGGCCTGCACGCCGCGCTTAGACAATAATAGCCATATTAATTACGGGATTATTCCCCGACGAGCCGGCTCGGTAGCATGCAAAAACCGCGTGAATATATCGCGCGGTGGTAACACCGCAGCGCCGCGAAGAATTTGCCCCACTTGGCCACGGTGATATCCGCCATGGGTAATAACATGCAGCAACGTTTCTTCTCGCGTCATGCGGCCCTTGTCGCCATCCGTAAACCTAAATTCAATAAATTCTTTAAGTGCACTTTCTGCAAGGCTAACCGCATAAGCCATGTACCAGGCATCCAAGTCCCTAATGCTGCACGCCAAATCCTGTAGGGACGGTGTTGCTAGCGTATTGGTGGATTCGTAGCCGTGAGGAACCTGTAGTAAATGGCCCTTGAATATGGCATCAACAACATAGGCATGATTAAGACCGCGCAGGGCCGAATGTATGATGTCTGGAAATGTGTTTGCATCAATTGACTGCATGAGACTCAGCAACTCGGTATTTGCCCAGGCTTTATACTCGAACAGCGATTTATATAGGGTTGGTGTTTGTAGGTTTGCTTCCATTGGTAAGCTCCATTAACCTTGCTGAATTTTTATGGTGTGCATTATGTGCTCAATCACTCCGTCCAAATTTTGCATAACATCGCTATTTAAATAGCGTATTACCCGCAACCCAAGCGTCTGCATGAATTCATTGCGAATGCGATCTTTGTCCTCCGTGCCGTCTATATAGTGGCTATCGCCATCCAGCTCTATTACGAGCATGGCTTCCGGACAATAAAAATCGACGATATATTGGTCTATGCCATGTTGGCGACGAAATTTAACGCCAAGTTGTTGATTGCGAATTTTTGCCCAGAGTATTTGCTCAGGTACCGGCATATTGCGGCGTAACACCTGACGCATGGCCTTTTTTTCTGGGCGATTAAAAATTTTGTCGTTTTTCATAGCTCGTTCCTTGCATTGTAAAAGCAACCCCACCCTAACCCTCCCCTTCAAAAGGGGAGGGGACTGGAGCTTCGCACAAAAATCATCCCCCAGGGAGTCGCACCACCCTAGCCCTCCCCCTCAAAAGGGGAGGGGACTGGCGCTTCGCACCAAACCTATCCAGCGGGGAGTCACCCCTCCCCAATGTCATTAAGTTAAGAAAAATCCCTTTTAAAAACAGCACACTAAAGGCATAATCCACACCAGACTTTATTGGAGCCCCCCCATGAACTGTACACAAACCGCCCCAAATTGTACAAAATTTGTACAGCCGCCTAGCTCACCCTG
>CAMCXE010000100.1 GCA_945882995.1 Thalassocella blandensis
ACCCGGATCGCGCGTGGCACGCGTGTTTCGACTCTGCATTGCGTGGGCACGCTGCGCTTTGCCCACCCTACCAAACTAAAAAATAGTCGCGCAAAAATTCACGTGGCCTACTTTAGAGCCTGTATCGAAACAAAATTACCGCGACTGGAACGCAACAACTGCACCTCATGGGTTTTACCACAGCCCGTCATTCGCCAGTGCTCAACCAGCCTATTTTTATTTTCACCTTCCGCTTGGGGAATGACTTCCACAAATTCTGAGCTGTCTATTTTTGTACAGTTCAATGCTGCCATATAGTGCTTAATAAGTGTGGTCGCAGCGGCAATGTTGCTGCTTTTACTATCACTCGCGGCTGTACTACAGCCAGCCAACAACACCACCCCTACAATAATAAAAATTCGCATTTCATCACTCATCCAGAAATAAATGGCGGGCCACCGAGTGCACCCGTTCCAATCAACCATTCTTTTCCCACTATTTCTTTTTATTCAACGCCTGCGCAAACAAAGCCGCCATGGTGCCCTGTGCCACGTCGTTTTTGTGCTGGGCATTCCTGTCCTTTGATGGTTTTGCGGGGTTGCCAGGGTTGGGGCGGCTGCCGCTGGTGGGTTCGCCGGGTACGTCGTCTAGGCGCATACTTAAGGCTATGCGTTTGCGCGCTGGGTCTATTTCCATCACTTTTACGCGCACAATTTCACCGGCTTTTACTACGGCGTGTGGGTCTTTCACGAAGGTGTGGGCGAGTGCAGAAATATGCACTAAACCGTCTTGATGCACACCCACATCCACAAAAGCCCCAAAATTAGTGACATTGGTAATGGTGCCTTCCAAAACCATACCCAATTCCAAATCGGAGATTTTTTCAATACCTTCTTTAAATTGTGCGGTTTTAAATTCTGGGCGTGGGTCGCGGCCGGGTTTGTCTAGCTCGCGAATAATGTCGGTAACCGTAGGTACACCAAATTTTTCACTGGTGTAATCCTGCGGTTTGAGCGCTCGCAAAAATGCGGTGTCGCCCATTAAGGCTTTGAGTGGGCGGGTGTTTTGGGTGGCAATTTTTTGCACTAAGGCATAGGCTTCTGGGTGCACACCGGAGGCATCTAATGGGTTATCGCCACCGGCAATACGCATAAAACCCGCGGCTTGCTCAAAAGCTTTGGCGCCCAAACGCGCCACTTTTAATAATTGCTGGCGATTTTTAAACACGCCATTTTGGTTGCGAAATTCCACAATATTGTTAGCAATAGTGGTATTTAAACCGGCTACACGGGCCAATAAAGGCGCCGAGGCGGTGTTCACTTCCACGCCCACGGCGTTTACACAGTCTTCTACCACCGCATCCAAGGATTTGGCTAAACGGGTTTGGGATACATCGTGTTGGTATTGGCCAACGCCTATGGATTTTGGGTCGATTTTTACCAGTTCTGCCAGCGGGTCTTGCAAGCGGCGGGCAATGGAAATGGCGCCGCGAATGGTTACGTCTAGATCGGGGAATTCTTTAGCGGCAAATTCGGATGCGGAATACACGGAAGCGCCGGATTCGTTCACCATCACTTTTTGAACATTTAATTCGGGTTTGGCTTTTAATAAATCCCCCACGAATTTTTCCGTCTCGCGACTGGCGGTGCCATTGCCTATGGCAATTAAATTTACCTTATGTTTGTTAATGAGATTTAGCAAAATAGCGGCGGATTCCACAATTTTATTGTGCGGCGGTGTGGGGTAAATGGCGCAGTGGTCCAACACTTGGCCGGTGGCGTCCACCACGGCAACTTTTACGCCGGTGCGCATGCCTGGGTCTAGGCCGATGGTGGTTTTTTGCCCGGCGGGTGCGGCCAATAATAAATCTTTTAAATTGCGGGCAAATACTTCTATGGCGTCTTGCTCGGCGCGTTCACGTAAATCGCCGAATAAATCGGTTTCAATATGGCTATTGAGTTTAACGCGCCAGGTCCAGCGCACCACTTCTTGCAGCCATTTATCGGCGGGGCGATTTTGGTCGGTAATGCGCCAGTGTTCCGCTACTAGTACCTCACCGGTGTGCATTTGCCCGGCTTCTGGGCTGCTAAAACCTACCGTTAAAATGCCTTCATTACGGCCGCGAAATAACGCAAGGGCGCGATGGGAAGGAATTTTGGCAAAGGGCTCGGTGTATTCGAAATAATCTTGGAATTTCGCCCCTTCCGCTTGCTTGCCGTCCACAACGGCGGCCTGCACCACACCTTCGCTGCGCTGATAATTGCGCAGCTTTTCCAGCAGGGCGGCATCTTCGCTAAACATTTCCATCAAAATTTGTTTAGCGCCATCTAACGCATCTTTCACGCTTTCAATTTTGTGCTCGGCATTCAAAAACGCCGCGGCCTCTTGCTCGGGGTGTTTATTGGGGTCTTCTAACAGCATTAACGCCAAAGGCTCAAGGCCGGCTTCCCGGGCAATTTGTGCTTTGGTGCGGCGTTTTATTTTGTAGGGCAGGTACAGGTCTTCAAGGCCGGTTTTGGTGTCAGCTAGGGCAATGCTGCGCGCCAGCTCGGGGGTAAGTTTGCCCTGCTCCTCGATGGATTTCAAAATGGCGCTGCGGCGGTCTTCCAATTCACGCAAATAGCCCAGGCGCTCCTCAAGGTTACGTAGCTGGGTGTCGTCCAGCCCGCCGGTAACTTCTTTACGGTAGCGGGAGATAAACGGCACAGTTGCGCCTTCATCCAGCAAACCCACGGCCGCCTCCACCTGCTGCAACTGGGCACCCAGCTCTTGAGCAATTCGCGTGTAAATAGACTTCATGGCGCAACACCTTAAAACGATAGGGCGCGCATTATGCGAAATTGGGGGGCGGGCAACAATCGGTGGTGGTGATGGGGCGAGGGGTGATTAGGCGTTTGCGCACTGTGTGGCTATGGAAGTAGCGCGTCTTGGTGCTTGTCACAACACAGGTTATCCATCGTAGTAGCCGCTATGGCGGGACTGTTAAACTGGCGCCCTCGCCCGATTTTACTCTGCGCGCGCCCTTAATATTCCCAAGAGCGGACTAGGCGCTGAGCTCGCGCCCTTCAGCATTTCATCACTGTTTTTAAAGGATTTCATTATGGTCATTTCCACCCTCAAACCGCGACTGCCTTATTGGGCGGCCAGCGCCATGCTGGTTTTTGCAGTAAGTGGTTGCGGAGGCAAGTCGTCGGGGCAAACCCCTAGTACAGCTTCATCTACCCCATCGTCCACATCATCAGGTTCATCAACTTCATCATCTTCATCAACTTCATCATCATCTTCATCAACTTCGTCCTCGTCTTCATCTTCCAGCAGCGGCTTTGCTTTACTTGAAAGCCCCAAAACTCCCACAAGCCCCCAAGGCGCCAAATTGACTACGGTTGACGGCCACAGTTTCGCCGTCACTGATGCTGGTGCGGTTGTGGTTTGGGGCGATATAGATACAGACGCTGCGCGGGTTCCAGACCTCGCTGGTGCCAGCGTAGCGGCTGTTGCAGCAACGCCCATCGCCACCTATGCGCTTAAAAGCGATGGCACCATTGCGGCCTGGGGGGATGCAGGGCCAGACGTCACCAAGCTGACCAATGTGGTCGCCATCAGCGCCACCCTGCCTAACGGCCGGAACTCCACCGGTTTGGCCTTGCGGGCCGACGGCTCCGTAGCCGCCTTCCGCGCTGAATCCAAAACCCCAGCGAGAGCCAACGCCGGCGTAGTTGCCATTGCCGCCAGCGGTGTTCTGAATGCTGGGCTAGACCACAAGGGTGCGGTGTTTTTTTGGGGTCTCGACGGACAAGAGGTGGCCGGCCCACCCTCCGCAATGGCGGATATTGTGGCCATTGCCGCCGGTGGCACCCAAGGCGGTAGCGCCTTTATTGGCCTGAAAAAAAATGGCTCTGTGGCGGTTTGGGTTTACGATGCGGTTAAACAACAGTTCGACCTCACTATTCCAGTACCAGCCGCCGCGCAAGCGGGTGTGGTGGCGGTGGCCGCGGGTGGTACCGCGCAATTTGCGGTGGTGAAGCGGGATGGCTCTGTTACCGTTTGGCGGATAGCCGACCCCAATTACCCCGAGGCGTTCACACCGCCAGCGCTCGCCTCCGATGTAACGGCAATCACCATGAGCGAAAACGTGATGCTGGCGCTTAAAAAAGATGGCAAGGTCGTAGCTTGGAGCCCAAGCCTAGCCGTCAGCAAACCCGTGCCAACCAAGTTAGCTGCCGTGTCCGCCACCGCTTACGGCTATATTGGCGTGACCCAGGCTGGAGAGCTAGTGACCTCGGGCGGCTCAACTATAACGCCCGACTCCGCCAAAACTCAGGTGGCCCACGTGGCCTACTATGCAGGCGTCATGGGCGTGGTGAAAACAGACGGCTCAGTGGTTTTGTGGAATGAAGCCGATGGCAAGGTTAGGCCGGTCACTACAGCCGGTCAGTCGGAGGTGGACGCGATTTGCAACCCAGCCACGGGTCTGGTCCTGAAGCGGGATGGCACCCTAATGGGAGTCAGCGCGGATCGCATACTCAAGATTGCTAACACCAAGGCTCCGTTTGCCGCCTGCGACAAAAATATAGCCGTCAATACCAAGGGTGAAGCGATTGAAGTGGATGAGAAGGGCAACACATTTTTGGCTGATCCGGATATAGCAATGCCAGAATGGGGCGCGCAAGACGGTACAACATCTGGCTGGAAGGAAGGGGCTGCCAGTCGACCGGTTACGGCCATTTCGTCGTTCGCAGACAATCACCTAGCATTACACGCCAGCGGGGCAGCTAATCAGTGGCAACGATCAGAACTCACCATCACCTCACCGGCCGTTCCGCCAGAGGCTGGCGAGCGTGTAACCGCCATTGCCGCCGGCGCCAAACACAGCCTAGCCCTTACCACCGACGGCTCAGTGGTGGCTTGGGGTGACAACTACTACGGTCAGCTCGAGGTGCCAGCGGCCGCCAAATACGGCGTTGTCGCCATTGCTGCTGGCGCCAATCACAGTCTCGCCTTAAAAACAGATGGCTCACTGGTGGTATGGGGCAATACAGGTTCGGGCGATTTCCAACCGCCGCAAGAGCTTAATCTATCCAAGGCCCATTCGCCGCCGCCAATGTTGGCCGATGGCATGCCCTACGGGGCTTATTTCTATGAGGCAACACTGCGAGGCTCCGACTGGGGGGAGCCCACCATACCCATGCTGCTGGACTTCAAGCCCGGCGGCATGGGTAAGCTAACGGTTTCCGCGCGAGGTACCAGTAGCTTCACCTGGGCCAGAAACGGCGCAAACCGTCTAAGTCTCACATTCCCCAACGTATTAATCAGCACCGGCACCCGCCTATCGGCATATGCAAAGGAATTTCCTATTTTCGCCAATATGCCCGGCAAATGGCTGCTAACGTCCACCGACATGGCGCTAGAGGGGCGTAGCGACACGGGCATGAGCATGGCTATCAAACAAGGTTTTGCTTTTGTCCCCGATGAAAACCGCCCAGAGTACCTACCCTATAATCGAAGCCAAGGCTTCACTTACACCCTAACCCCCCTGGCCAAAACGCTAACTCCTATTGCAGCCGAACTGCCAGGCACCTGGACGCTGATTACGCAATATTCATCTTTCAACGGAGAAACAAAAACCGGCACGCAAGGAACCCTACAATTCAATGCCGACGGCACTGTAACCCGCCAAGCCTTAGGTCAACCGCCATCCACCGCCACCAACGGCAACTGGCGAATCACCGGCAACGCTTTGGTGTTATCCAATATCGACAATAATCCGGTCCACAGTGCCGAACTGTACCTAACCCAAGACGTGGGCCCGGGCTATGACGTGGTGATGGTTGAGCACCTGGGCGATCAGGACTCCGTAGGGCGAGGCACCGCCATCAAACAACAGGACAACCTAGTGGTGACAGAGGCGGATTGGCTGGGTACTTGGTTGCAATTGGGCGACTACGAACTTTCGTATCTGCTGGCATCACCCGACCACACCGACCGCTGGAACTTTGGTGGATGGTTAGGGCAATGGCGCTTTGACGCCGGCCAGCAGCTGTGGCACCGCGACCTTTATGAGCAAAACTCAACGGTTAAGTGGCAACCCTACTGCAATCCGGTAGCCGCTGTGGATTGCACTCCAAACTATTCACTGACATCCAAGACGCTAAGCATCAATGAAGGCGACTATTGGAGCTGGCAATCAACAACCTACTTCGACAAGGGCGTGCCTTCTTCGAAGCCAAATTACTCCTTCACCCACAAACGCAAAGTTGCCGAGGGTACCCAACTGGGCCGATGGTTAGCGTCGGACAGTATCCCTAACTTCTACAAAGCTGCCTCAAGCCCCACGGAGGTCTGGTGCTTTGGTCAAGACACACACGGCGCACCTAAATTGCTAGTGTCGAACCACGCTCAGTCAAACTACGTACCCGACGGTACTGGCCTAGCCATCAATTTCATAGGGGGTAAAGCCTATGTCACACGCGGGGTGGTGCAAACCGTCTTCGAACTTGTAGAGCAAACGGAACAAGGCATAAAGGTATGTGAACACCCGCTGGGTGATACCTGCAGCGAGGCAAATACATTTTGGTTGCTCAATCGCCCACCCGCCACCCTGTCGCTACAAACCGACGGCAAGGGGTATATCTATTATGCAGATTCCGCGACGGCTAACCCAACTTACCAGTTCGGCAATCAAATTAAGCTGCAAATAACCCCCAAAACAGGGTTTACCATTGCCAGCGTTACCGGCTGTGGCGCAACGGCTAACGGCGCGCCGGTAAACGGAGTGCAGGGCTACACCACGGCACCGCTCACCACCAGCTGCACTGTATCGGCCAGTTTCCACTAAGCCATTCCACCAACCAACTGGGCGTAGGCTCAGTTGGTTGGTCATCTGCACTCAGCCTCCACCCAGCCCCCATATAAGCGCACCGCAATCCCAAGCGGCTATCCTTCGCGGCCATTCATAACGCCCCATATTTTTCGCTTGGCCGCCGCCACTCCAGTGCGCAAACCCCTAGCGCCCAAGGTAAACTGCCCGCCTCTTTAGCCTTCCTTTTTTGCCTGCCAGCACTGGAACCTGCATGACACACAAACTGCTTAGCTGCTGCGCCCTAATTTTGGCGCTAATTGCCAGCCCGCTGCGCGCCGACGTGACGGACTTATTGAACCCCATGGCTGACAAAACCGCCAGCGACGAAACCACCAGCCCGGCGGCACCCCAAAAGTCCCTCGCGGATCTGCTAGCCCAGGCCAAAAGCGACCTCGCTGACGTTAGTGCGGCCCCCAATCCCGATGACAAAACTCGCGAACCGCTCAGTGAGGACGCCATTAACGAGCGGCGCGGCCACCTTGAAAATATTCAACGCGCCTATGAAGACCAGCTGACGAACGAACAACGCATTGGTGATGTGCAAAAACGCTTGGACGTATTCAAGCAGGAACAGAACCTAACCCTTGACCCACAGAAAGGCCCACCGTTTGCAATCACCTATGCTGACAAACTCGAACGCATAGCCGAGCGCACAGCGGCGAACGTGTCATCCCGCGAATTACAACTGGAGTTTTTGCGCCAACAGTTTCAAGCCCAACTTGAGGAGGTTAAAAACGCCGACGCAGTGCAGCGCCAGCGAGATGAAGCCTTAGAAACCGCCACCGATCCAACCGCTCGAGACCCACTCAGTCGCGCCGTCGAACTCGCCCAACTGATTCGGCGTGAAGCCCAGGCCAATTTGGGCGTGGTTCGCTCCACCATTTTATACAACGAAGAATTCTTAAAATTCGAACGGGAAAAGCTTGCGTTGGCACAGGGGCATGTAAGCCAGCTGAATCATCAAATCACGTTTACCAAGGCCGACCTTGAGCGTCTGGTAACTAAATACAAAGGCGAGCAAGGCGATTACGGCAAAGAAGCGCAACTGGTGAGTAAATACGCCAAACAAACGCGACGCACCTACGACGCAAAACGACAGGAATTTGCGGCCGAAAAAGACAAACCGCACCCACCTGAAGATACCGCCGCCAATGGGCGCCTAACGGATTTGGAAAAACAGGTGGGCGATTTGTCTGCCGACACAGAGCGCGCCGAACGTTTGGCCGAAATGGTGCAGCATTCCATTGATATTGCCGGAATCAAACGAAATATCTGGGAGGCGCGCTACAAAATTTTTACCCAGCGTTCGCCCGAGGCAGTGGCTTCCGCGCAAGGCGTGGTTAGCTCTGCCAATCGCTGGCTGGAAGGTCGGAGCAAATTGCTCATTAGCAAAATCAACCATGATTCGGTGGATGACAAATCGTTAAGCAATGTGCTTAAAAGTAAAATCAGCTATAGCGATATTCGTGAACGCGTATTGCAGGACGCCGAATTGGTTGGCTGGTCGGCGCGTAAGTTGCGGCAAGAAATTGAAGCCTCCCATGGTCGCGGCAGTTTAGGACAACAAGTTAAAAGCGGTGCACAAACCCTGCTATTTCAATTAAAAATATTATGGGCCTATGAATTATTTGCGGTAACGGACACCGCCGTAATTGATGGCAAAACGGTCAACTTGAGTCGCGGCATAACCGTCGGCAAAATCGTGCGCGCCCTGATATTTATTCTGCTGGGCGCATTGGCGGTCATGCTACTGGCTCGGTTGGGCGAAAAACACGCTGTACGCAAACTCGGCTGGAGAGAGGAATCTGCCCGCATTGCGCGCCGCTGGATTCATCGCGTGGGCGTGGTAGCGCTAATTATTACTGCCCTTGCCTGGGTGAATATTCCTTTAAGTATTTTTGCCTTTATGGGCGGTGCCTTAGCCATTGGTTTTGGTTTTGGTGTGCAAAATTTATTTAAAAACCTAATTTGCGGCGTGATGCTGCTGCTGGAGCGCCCGTTGCGTATTGGCGATTTAGTGGAATTGGATGGCGTACGCGGCACCGTTATTAACATTGGTATTCGCTCCGTTACCATCCGCAGCGCTAGCGGCATTGAAACCTTAGTGCCCAACAGCCTGTTTATCGAACAAAAATTGACGAACTGGACTTACTCTAATTCCATTGTGCGCTTCAATTTTACCGTGGGAGTAGATTACCAAGCGCCAGTGGATAAGGTGCGCGACATATTAACCGCTGCGCTCAACGCCGACCCTTTAATTTTGAACCAACCTAGGCCGGAAGTTTCGCTGGATGATTTTGGCCCAGATTCTTTGATGTTCAGCGTTTATTATTGGCTGGATTTAAGCGCCGAAGGCAGCTCACGCAATGTAGCCAGTGAATTGCGTTACACCATTTGCCACGAATTTGCCGCTGCCAATATTAATATGGCTTATACACAGCGAGACGTGCACATACACGCCAGCTCGCCGCTGCGGGTTGAACTTTTAAAAACTCAGGACGACGACACTGGCTAACCAAGGCCACTGCAGTAGCACGAGCGGCAATTAACTCAATCGCTTTCCACGGAAAAAACCCCAAATGTTTTAGGGCACCTCCGGAAATTTAATTTTCGCGATGATCGCAACATATTTTCGCGCGGAGGGCGAAAGTTTATGCGGTATAAATGACCGACTGAGCACGAAAATAACGCCGCGAGAGCGCGAAAAGTGAATTTCCGGAGGTGCCCTTAATTATGCGAGTGCTAATTCAACGAGTAAGGCAAGCCAGCGTAACGGTTGATGGCAAAACCCTAGGCGCTATTGAGCAGGGACTGCTGGTATTTGTGGGTATCGAAAAACACGATAACCCTGCCAGCCTGACCAAAATGGCCCACAAGCTTTTGGCCTACCGCGTGTTTGCCGATGCCGACGGAAAAATGAATTTAAGCGTGCAAGCGATTGACGGCGGGCTTTTAGTCATATCGCAATTCACACTCGCCGCGGACACACAAAAAGGCCTGCGGCCCAGCTTTTCCTGCGCTGCACCGCCAGCTACCGCCGAGGGTTTATTTGACGAATTCGTAGCACTCCTCGCGGCACGCCACGTAAAACTCGCCTGCGGCCAATTTGCGGCGGACATGCAAGTAAGCCTAATAAATGATGGCCCAGTAACGTTTTTGTTAACGACGTAGCCGCCGCACGAACGAAGCCACAACAGCCGCAAACCAACGGGAACACCATGTTCAGATTTTTCGAAGCGCTAATCGACCCCTTCAAACCCAAACCGATTACTCAGCCGCCCAATACCCTGTGGAAATTTTGCCTATTTTATTCTCGAGGCATATTGCCGTTGTTGGGTTTAATGGCCATCGCCACCTGCTGTGTTTCCGGCATTGAAGTCACCTTATTTAATTATTTGGGCACGCTGGTGGACCGCCTAAATCAACACGGCCCCGACTCCCTGTTGCAAGCCGCGGGCCGTGAACTTTGGGGCATGGCTGCCATTGTGTTAATCGGTCTGCCGCTGGCCGTGTTGGTGCGTGGGCTGTTGGTTCATCAAACGCTACTGGGCAATTACCCCATGCAAGTCCGCTGGCAAATTCATCAGTATTTACTTGGCCAAAGCCTGGGTTTTTATCAAGATGAATTTGCGGGGCGTATTGCGACCAAACTTATGCAAACTGCCCTAGCGGTGCGCGAAGCCGTACTCAAAATTTTGGATGTGTTTTTATATGTGGCGGTTTTTTTCAGCGGTATTATTTGGATGACGCTAGCCCTCGACTGGCGCTTAACCCTGCCTTTTGTAGCTTGGCTACTGCTGTACATTTTGCTGCTGATTATATTTATTCCCCGTTTAGGCGCCGCGGCCAGCGCACAGGCCGACGCCCGTTCACAAATGACCGGCCGCATTGTGGATACCTACACCAATATGGCCACCGTGAAGTTATTTTCGCACAGTCGCCGCGAAGCTAATTATGCCCTAGACGGCATGCGCGAATTTCTGCAAAGCGTTTATCCGCAAATGCGGTTGGTCACCGTGTTTAGTACCAGCGTATGGACGATCAACGCCCTACTCATTTTTTCTACTGCTGCGGTTTCCATTCATTTATGGCAGTCGGCACTAATCACCACTGGCGCTATCGCGGCGGCTATCGGTGTGGTGTTACGCCTGTACGGCATGAGCCAATGGATTATGTGGGAGGTGGCTGGCCTGTTCGAAAATATCGGCACGATTTACGACGGCATGGGCAGTATCGCCAAACCACAAACGCTAATGGACAAGCCCGAAGCACCTGTATTGCAGCTGCGCGCTGGACGTATTGAATTCAAGGATGTGAACTTTCACTATGGCAAAGGCAGTGGCGTTATCGACCACTTAAATTTGGTGATTCAACCCGGTGAAAAGGTCGGTTTTGTGGGTCGCTCAGGCGCGGGAAAATCCACCCTGGTGAATTTATTGTTGCGCTTTTACGATGTAGAACAAGGCGCGATTTTAATTGACGGGCAGAATATTGCGGATGTCACCCAAGAAAGTTTGCGCGCCGCCATTGGCATGGTGACACAAGATACTTCGCTGTTACACCGCTCCGTGCGGGACAATATTTTATACGGCCGCCCAGACGCCAGCGACGCGGACATGCAGCAGGCCTGTCGCCAAGCCAGCGCAGAAGATTTTATTCTGGGTTTGGAAGATGCTAAACAGCGCACCGCGTGGGGCGCCCATGTGGGCGAGCGCGGCGTTAAACTTTCCGGCGGGCAGCGCCAACGCTTGGCCATTGCACGGGTATTATTAAAAAATGCGCCGGTATTAATTTTAGACGAGGCCACCTCAGCACTGGATTCGGAAGTGGAAGCCGCTATTCAGGAGAATTTATTGCATTTAATGCAAGGCAAAACGGTACTCGCCATCGCCCATCGTTTATCTACCATCGCCGCGTTGGACCGTTTAGTGGTATTGGATCAAGGGCGCATTATCGAACAAGGCACTCACAGCGAGTTGATTGCGAAAGGCGGTTTATATGCGCAAATGTGGGCGCGTCAATCTGGGGGCTTTTTAGGGGAGCGCGTGTAATCATACGCAGGTGCGAATTTACCGCGAAACCTAGGTGCGAATTTACCGCCAACCGTAGGTGCGAATTTATTCGCACACACAACCCACCCGGAAAACACAGCACCAGCTCCCATCGCACGGCGAAGTGCGAATAAATTCGCACCTACGCAGCGAATTTACCGCGAAACGTAGGTGCGAATTTACCGCCAACCGTAGGTGCGAATTTATTCGCACACACAGCCAGCCCCACAAACACATACCTGCCCCCCAATCGCACGGCGTAGGTGCGAATAAATTCGCACCTACGCAACAAGATTTACAGCCAAACGTAGGTGCGAATTTATTCGCACACACAGCCAGCCCCGCAAACACAGAACCAGCTCCCATCGCACGGCGAAGTGCGAATAAATTCGCACCTACGGAACAATAGCTAAAGCCGCTGTTACGGCAGCATAGCCAGCAACGCCGGCAGCACATTGTTAACAATAATGGGCTGCGCCGCGGCGGTGGGGTGTATGCCATCAGCTTGAAAAAGCTCTGGGTGCAGTGCCACGTTTTCCAGCAGGAACGGCACCAGCGAGAGCTTATTTTTGTCCGCCAATGCGGGATAAATTGCTCTGAATTCTCGGGTATAACGCGGCCCATAATTAGTGGGGATTTGCATGCCCACCAGCAAAACTTTGGCGCCCGCCGCTGCGCTAATATTAATCAGATTTTGCAAATTATCACGCAACGTATTTAAGGGCTGGCCGCGCAGCGCATCGTTGCCACCTAGTTCAAGGATCACAATTTGCGGTTTATGTGTTGCCAATAGGGCGGGCAAGCGTGTCAGCCCGCCGCTGCTGGTTTCACCACTCACGCAAGCATTAATTAATTTAACTTTTTTAGTCAATGCGGCGCTCTGCTGTAACAAATTAACCCAGCCTTGCTCCACTTGAATACCATAGCCCGCGCACAAGCTGTCACCCACCACCAGTACGCTAGGGGATGCAGAATGGGCCATAGATGTCGCCAGCAGTAACAGGGATACGCTTAGGATTCTGTGGAGCAGCATAAAATACCTTCTTGGGAAAACAGTTAATTAAGACAATGCAACGCGGGCGCTCGTCGGTGATCCCTGACCCTTGGGTTTACAGCCTCCCCTTGAACCTAGAAACCTCAGTTGGATCACCAAAGTCTGCGCAACCCCTTGGCGCGCCTAGCAAAAGTTAAAAATCACGAACAACCAACCAGGTTGCCCGTGATTTTTAACTTTCACTAATCACACCAATGGATTACACAGCTTTTTGGCGCCC
>CAMCXE010000101.1 GCA_945882995.1 Thalassocella blandensis
ATTTAGAAAAACACGATTGCGTGTTAACACCCGGCCGTTATGTAGGCGCTGAAGCGCAGGAAGAAGACAGCGAACCCTTTGCCGAAAAAATGGCACGGCTAACCGCGCAATTGCAAAACCAATTTAAAGAAGGCGCCAAATTGGAAGGCGAGATTAAAAGGAATTTGGCGGGGTTGGGTTATGAGTTTTGAATGGAACGAGAGTACAGTGCCGGCTCAACAAATAGCACAGCAATTGCGAACGCTTGCCACGCAAGCGATTGACATTCTAGAAAGTGAAGTGAATTCCGTAATTGCCCACGCAGACAAGCAAGAGCAGCGAATTGAACATCTTCTCGATCAACTGCTGGGTTTTTGTTATGACGAATCAGTGTTGGTACTGTTCAAACGGCTTTGTCGCTATTACTACACATTCAATCCTGCCGCCACGGCAGATTATGTGAGTGCGTATCGAGAAATGTGGGATTGCGCCCCTCTTCTAACAGAGGGCGCTAGCGCGCTCCCTCACCCCGACCCTCTCCCAAAGGGAGAGGGGGTTAAAAGCACGCGCTCCGAAATTGGCACAATATCAAGTCCTCTCCCCCCGGGAGAGGATTTAGGAGAGGGCGCTCCAAGTCCCCTCTCCCTCAGGGAGAGGGCTAGGGTGAGGGAAACAACCGACACGCCCAAAGAAAGAACACCAGAGCACTTAATTAAACTGGCCAAAAAATTACGCCAAAACCAAACAAATGCAGAAATATTCATGAGGCGCTTACTGCGCAACCGCCAATTAGCCAATGCAAAATTTCGCCGGCAACACCCCATTGAAGATTATATTGCCGATTTTTATTGCCATGAACATAAGCTAATTGTTGAGCTGGATGGCGGCCAACATTTTACGGACGACGGAATAGCGAAAGACGCACAACGAACCGCACGATTAAATACATTAGGCATTGAGGTAATGCGTTTTGATAATCGCCAAGTGTTTACGGAAATTGAAGGGGTACTGCAGATGATTTATGAGCGGTTGACGGGCCCTTACCTCGGCGCTCTCTCGGAGGGCGTTGGTGCGTTCCCTCACTACAGTCTTCAGCTCGGCCCTCACCCCCGCCCTCACCCCAACCCTCTCCCAAAGGGAGAGGGAGTTAAAAGCACGCACTCCGAAATTGGCACAATCCGCCCTTCAAGTCCTCTCCCTCAGGGAGAGGATTTAGGTGAGGGGTCTTTGATTAACACGAATTTGGCGGGGTTGGGTTATGAGTGATGAATGGCCAATAGTTCGCTTAGGGGGTTACTGCTCAAAAATTGGTAGTGGCGCAACTCCATCAGGAGGATCAAGCGTATATATCGAACAAGGTGAAATATGTCTAATTCGCAGTCAGAATATTTATAACGATGGCTTTAAGCCAGACGGTTTAGTATTCATCACTGAAGATGCCGCAAACAAACTCAAAAATGTCATCGTTCAAAAGAACGACATATTATTAAATATTACAGGCGATTCAGTTGCACGCGTTTGCCTCGCAAGAGAAGAGTTTTTGCCTGCGCGTGTAAATCAACACGTTGCCATTATTCGTCCAAATCCAAACGAATTTGATCCGAGATATTTACGTTATTTTCTTGCTTCACCAGCAATGCAAAGTTTCCTACTCACTATTGCAGCGGTTGGCGCTACGAGAAGCGCACTCACCAAAGTCATGATTGAAACTCTCGAAGTTTCAAAACCACCAATACAAATACAAACTGCTATTGCTGATCAATTGGAGTCACTGGATAATAAAATCCACCTCAACACCCAAACCAACCAAACCCTAGAACAAATAGCCCAGGCCATTTTCAAAAGCTGGTTCGTAGACTTCGATCCCGTCAAAGCCAAAATCGCAGCACTTAACTCCCTCTCCCTCGGGGAGAGGGCTGGGGTGAGGGCGCGCGAACTCGCAGAGCTAGCCGCTATGTCTGTAATTTCAGGCAAAGACGAAGCACAACTCGAACAATTAAAAATTCAAGATGCCGACGCCTACCAACAACTTGAACAAACGGCGGCGTTATTTCCTGCGGCTATGCAGGAGAGTGAGTTGGGGGATATTCCGGAGGGGTGGGGGGTGCAATCGATCGGAAAACAAGGAAAAGTGATTACGGGAAAGACTCCTCCTCAGAGTATCCAAAATTCATACGCAGATTCTGGAACTCCCTTTATCACGCCAACCGATATAACCGGTAACGTTTTTGTGACGAAAACGAACAGATGCCTCACAGAGTCTGGTCAAGCGTCTATAAAAAACACCAAGATCAAATCTGGATCAATATGTGTGACATGTATCGGCAGTCAGATGGGGAAAACCACTTTGTCCTCGAAAGATTCATTCGCCAATCAACAAATTAATTCAATTATTGTCAGTGATGTAATTTATAGAAATTATTTACTATTAAATCTTCGAAACCGCAGAGAGGAGATTTTTCTCATTGGCAGCAGCGGCTCTACCATGCCAATAATCAACAAGTCAACCTTTGAAAAATTAAGTGTTTTAGTGCCTGATCAAAATATAATGAAAAATTTTGACCGCGCTATCAAGCCAATTATTAATCGTATCCTCAAAAATTCAATACAGAATTTGACGCTTATAGAATCACGCAACTCCCTCCTCCCCAAACTCCTCTCCGGCGAGATCGACCTAAGCGACAACGCCCTCACCCTAGCCCTCTCCCAGGGGGAGAGGGGACTGGAGAGTGCTAATGGTTAGCAGCGTTGCGAATTCGAAGCGCGGGATTTTACCCCCTCTCCCCTTGGGAGAGGGTTGGGGTGAGGGCGTCGGTGAGGGCAGAGATAACGGCCGAGGTGAGCGCGTCTTATGACCCAACAAATCGAAATATTCACCAACCAAGACGGCCAAGCCCAACTGCGTGTAGCGCTAGAAAACGAAACCGTTTGGCTCTCGCAGGCGCAACTCTGCGAGCTTTTTGGCCGTGAGCGTTCGGTTATCACTAAACACATCAATAACGTCTTTAGCGATGGTGAGTTAGAGCGCAATGCAGTATGTGCAAAATTTGCACATACTGCCGCCGACGGCAAAACCTACCAAGTGGACTACTACGCGCTGGACGTCATCATCTCCGTAGGCTACCGCGTTAAATCCCAGCGCGGCGTGCAATTCCGCCAATGGGCCACCCAAACCCTCAAACAACACCTAGTACAAGGCTACACACTCAACCAAAAACGCCTAACCGAGCGCGGCATTGAGTTTGAACAAGTTGTCACCCTGCTCTCCAAAACCCTAGCCAATCAGCAGCTGGTAGCACCTGCCGGTGAAGCCGTGTTGCAAGTGATTAGCGATTACGCCCGTTCATGGAGTCTGTTGCAAGGTTACGACGAACAAAGCCTTACCCCTGTCGCCCAGGCACAACAGGGTATGGTGGCCCTAAACTTTGCCGATGCGCTAACCGCAATGGGCGAATTAAAGCGCCAGCTTATGGCTAAAGGTGAAGCCACTGAATTATTCGGGCAGTTGCGTGGCGATGGTTTAGCGTCTGCCATCGCCACTATCGAACAGGGTTTTGGCGATGAATTTTTTTACCCCAACGTGGCTAGCCGCTCGGCGCATTTGTTGTATTTCGTCATTAAAAATCACCCACTGGCCGACGGTAATAAACGCACCGGTTCATTTTTGTTTTTATGGTATTTACGCGTAAACCAACATTTATTGGCTAAGCCCGTAGAACAATTAATTAACGACAATACGTTAGTGGCTTTGGCATTGTTGGTGGCAGAAAGCCTGCCCGCGCAAAAAGAACTGATGATTCGTTTAACTGAACATTTTGTATTGTTAAAGGCGTAAAGGCGCATGGCAACCCTATGAACGAAGGCCAGCTTGAACAACATTGCCTAGAGTGGTTCCGCGATAACGGCTGGGAAACGCTTTATGGCCCCAGTATAGCCCCCGATGCCGCAAGCCCGGCGCGCAAAAGCTACTTAGAAGTAGCCTTAGTAGGCCACCTCGAGGCAGCGCTTGGGGTTATTAACCCGCATTTGCCAACAAGCTGCTTTGACCAAGTGATTAGCCAGGTATTAAAACCCGAAAGCCTGGATGCTATTACCAACAACCGCGCCTTCCACCGATTGCTGCTTGAAGGCGTGCCCGTGCAATACAAGCGCGATGACCAACTGATTCACGACCATGCCTTTTTGGTAGATTTTGACCGCTTGGGTAACAACCGTTTTGTGGCGGTGAACCAATTTACGATCCAGGGTGCAAAACAACCGCGCCGCCCAGATGTGATTTGTTTTATTAACGGGCTGCCCTTTGCCGTGCTTGAATTAAAAAGCCCAAGCGATGAAAACGCGGATATTTGGGATGCCTTCAATCAACTGCAAACCTATCAAGCAGAAATTGGCGATTTATTCGTTTTCAACGCTGCACAAATTGTTAGCGATGGTTATACCGCGCGAGTGGGCTCGCTCACCGCCGATAAAGAACGCTTTATGCCCTGGCGCACCATTAAAAACGAAGATGATAAACCATTGCTGGAATGGCAGTTAGAAACCTTGGTGCGTGGCTTTTTTGATCGTGAATTGTTTTTAGATTACCTACGCTATTTCATTTTGTTTGAAACCGATGGCGAGCGGATTATCAAAAAAATTGCGGGCTATCACCAATTTCATGCGGTGCGCGAAGCGGTGCGAGTAACGGTAATTGCGGCACAAAACTTACATGACATTGCGGAAGCCCGCGCCAGTTATGGCGGCGCCGTGGTGCCCGGCAGTAAAAAGGCTGGCGTGGTATGGCATACCCAAGGCTCGGGTAAAAGTATTTCTATGTGTTGTTATGCCGGTAAGTTAATACAACAACCGGCCATGAACAACCCGACACTGTTAATTGTGACCGACCGCAACGATTTGGACGGCCAATTATTCGCCACCTTTAGCAATGCGCAGGATTTGCTGAAGCAAACGCCGGTACAGGCATCGGACCGCGATAGCCTGCGGGATATTTTGGCGGCGCGTGAAGCGGGTGGAATTATTTTTACGACGGTTCAAAAATTCGCCCTATTGGAGGGTGAAACAGAACACCCCGTATTAAACCACCGCCACAATCTGGTGGTTATTTCCGACGAAGCACACCGCAGCCAATATGGCGATAAAGCGAAGTATGTAGACATCAAAGATAAAAACGGCAAGGTTATTGGCTCCAAATATGTGTACGGCTTTTCAAAACACATGCGCGATGCATTGCCCAATGCGTCCTTTATTGGTTTTACCGGCACACCCATTGCCATGGAAGACAAGGATACTCGTGCGGTGTTTGGTGATTATGTGTCTATCTATGATATTCAGGATGCCGTTGCCGATGGCGCCACCGTGCCTATTTATTACGAGTCGCGGTTAGTCAAATTGGATTTGAATCATGCCGAAATTAGCGCATTATCTGATCAAGCCGATGAAGTCGTCGAAGACGAGGAGGATGTCAATCAGCGGGAAAAAACCAAGGGTGAATGGAGTCGCTTAGAAAAATTAGTGGGCGCCACCCCACGGCTTGCACAAATGGCGGCTGATTTAGTGGAACACTTTGAAACACGCAATCAATCCATGGAAGGTAAAGGCATGATTGTGGCGATGAGCCGCGATATTTGTGCGCACCTTTACACTGAAATAATTAAGCTGCGCCCCGCTTGGCATAATAGTGACCCTGAAAGTGGCGCTATTAAAATTATTATGACCGGCTCCGCATCCGACAAACCGCTGTTACAGCCGCATATTTACAATAAGCAAACCAAAAAGCGTTTAGAGAAACGCTTCAAAGATAATAATGACCCACTGAAATTAGTTATTGTGCGCGACATGTGGTTAACCGGCTTTGACGCGCCCTGTTGTAATACCATGTATGTGGATAAGCCCATGAAAGGCCACAACTTGATGCAGGCCATTGCACGAGTAAACCGTGTATTTAAAGGCAAGCCCGGCGGACTCGTGGTGGATTATATCGGCATTGCCAACGAGCTCAAAAATGCTTTGCACATCTATACGGATGCAAAAGGTAAGGGCGAACCTACCTTACGCGCCGAAGAAGCCTTTTCGGTATTGGCCGAAAAAATGGACGCGGCGCGGGGCATGTTTGCCAAAACGCCCCAAGGTGCGGGCTTTGACTATACGGGCTTCGAAGAAAACGCTCATAAAGTACTGGTGCCAGCGGCAAACTATATTCTGGGTTTAAGTGATGGTAAAAAACGCTTCTTGGATGTGGTATTGGCGATTGCTAAAGCCTATTCACTGTGCAGCACCTTAGATGAAGCCAAGGCGCTTCGTAAGGAAATCGCATTTTTTGCCGCCATAAAAGCAGCAATCAGCAAGTTTACGTCGGTAGATAGAAAGCGAACACTGGAAGACCAGAATTCCGCCTTAAAACAAATTTTGGACAATGCGGTTATCGCCGAAGGTGTTGCCGATGTATTTGCGCTTTGTGGTTTGGATAAACCTAATATCGGTTTGTTATCCGACGAGTTCTTAGACGATGTACGCCACATGCCCATGCGCAATTTGGCTGTTGAGCTATTGGAAAAATTACTAAAAGATGATATTCAGTCCAAAACTCGCAACAATGTGGTTCAAGAGAAAAAATACGCCGACCGCCTGCAAGAAACCTTAAGGAAATATAACAACCGCGCCATCGAGACGGCTCAGGTCATCGAAGAGCTGATACAAATGGCAAAGGATTTTCAAGCGGATTTAAAACGCGAAGCGGCGTTGGGCTTAAACCCCGATGAAGTGGCGTTTTACGATGCTTTAGCGAATAACGAAAGTGCCGTGCGCACTTTAGGGGATGAAACCTTAAAGGCGATAGCCATAGAACTTACCGAAAAACTACGCAAATCAACAACGGTGGACTGGCAAGTGCGTGATAGCGTAAGAGCGCAATTAAAAATTTTGGTGCGCCGAACCCTGCAGCGCTACAAATACCCGCCGGACAGACAACCAGAGGCTATAGAGCTGATTATGAAGCAAGCCGAAGTTTTATCTAACGCATGGACACGCTAGCAACGGCGTTGTGCCCTAGGCTAACGCCACGATTAAAAATGCTGTAAATTCCGCCCATTCAACCACAAGTGACCAACATGCTCATCTGGCTCCGCACCATCCTCTTCTCTCTGGGTTACATACCCTCTACCATCCTCTATGGCACATTGCACTGGGGTATTCGCTGGTTGCCACCCGAACTTTGCCATCGTATTACGATTACTTGGTGCCGGCTTAACATCACCTGGTTACGTATTACGGTTGGGGCGCGATATCGTGTGATTGGTATAGAAAATTTACAAAAAATACAGCGCCCTGTGGTGATTTTGTCTAAGCACCAAAGCACCTGGGAAACCTTGTTTTTGCAAATGCTATTTTTCCCCGCCATCACCGTATTAAAACGCGAGCTGTTGAAAATTCCTTTTTTTGGCTGGGGTTTAAATGGGTTGCGGCCTATTGCCATTGATCGCGGCAACCCGCGGGAGGCACTTAAAAAAATTCGTGACGTGGGTATTGCGCAGCTGCAGGCGGGGAATAATTTATTGTTGTTCCCCGAGGGCACCCGGGTGGATTATGGCAAGCGCGGCAAATATGCGCGCAGCGGGGCGGATATTGCCATAGAGGCGGGAGTGGCGGTGGTGCCAGTGGCGCTGAATTCGGGCAAATGCTGGCCCACTAAACACCTGCGCAAATTCCCCGGCCTGATTAGCGTGGTGGTGGGCGAGCCCATTCCCACCGCTGGGCGCAGCACGCGGGAATTAATTGAGCAGGTGGAGGCCTGGATTGAAGGCGAGTTGGCAAAAATTGCCGCCGAGGAAGCCGAGCAAAAACGCTAGGGCACCTCAGGTACCTAAAATCTGTTTGGCAATACCCAGCAGGCTCGCCAACAATAAACTGGCACCAATTACCCGATAAAAAACTTTGGTGTCCGCTTTTACCAAATAACCATGAAATTTATCGCCTATCACATGGCCAATAGCCGCGGCGGGCAGCAGCCATAGGTGGGCTTGCCACTGCAAGCTAACGCCCAGCAACAAAAACGACACCATCTTGATGGACACTAAAACAAACCAGAGTACAAATAAGGTATCGCGCAATTTTTCTTTGGCTACATGGGTCATAAACACCGCCATAATTAGCGGGCCGCCAATCAGCGATGTGCCGCTGATATAGGCCCCCAACATCAACAGCGGGTAATCCATCCAAGCGTGTTTACTGCGAATGGGTTTGTCGAATAAATAGGACAATGCATACACGCTGACAATGCTATAAATTATGGGGCTTAGAATGGCGGCGGGTAAATTGACGAGGCCCAATACCCCTAATAATTTTGGGCCTAGCAGTATAGGGAAGGTCTTTTTAAGGTAGGGCCAATCCACTAATGCAAATAGCCCTGCACTCTCCGTGTTGGGATGGTTAAGGGCGTGAATGCGCCGGTTTTTAAACAGGGCAATCGGGGAAAAAATCAACAAGTGCAGAGCGATAATGGGCAGATATACCAAGGGCCGGTTATCAATCAGCAAAATAAAGGGCATGGAAAGCAGCGCGCCGCCAAAGCCTAAGCCGGTGCGCACAAAACCGCTCCAGATAAAAATGGTAAATAGGATGGCGCTGGCGGCAGACCAGGTAAATTCCATAACGAGGTTCCAAAAGCAATGCGTTTAGCAGAAAAAATACAGGTGATTTTACTCGCGTGCGGAATTTTATGCGCGGTTTTTGTGGCCAATATACTGACTGGGGGTTGGCTGAACCATTTTGGTATCCACCCGCGTCAGCCCAGTAGTTTGCTGAATATTTTGGTTGCGCCATTTCTGCACGCCAATATCGGCCATTTGCTGAACAATCTGTTGGGTTTGAGTTTGTTCAGTTTTTTATGTTTATTGCGTGGTTTTAAATTTTATATTTGGAATAGCGTATTTATTATTTTGGTTTCCGGTATTTTGGTGTGGCTGTTTGCCCGCGGTGCTAACCACTTAGGTGCCAGCGGTTGGATTTTTGGTTTGTGGAGTTTGAGTATTGCCCAAGCTTGGTTTGAACGCAGCCTAGCGAGTATCACCATCGCCTTATTTGTGGTGATTTTTTACGGCGGGATGATTTTTGGCGTGCTGCCTAGCAACCCATTTGTGTCTTTCGAATCCCATTTATTTGGCGCTTTGGCTGGGGTTCTTGCGGCGGCAGTTGGCCATAAAAAACTGGGGCGCGGGCGTTAATGCCACTCCATCCATTCCGTAAAATAGCTAAAATCCTGCGCTAAGCCGCGGGCCACCAATAATTGCCCAAATAAAAATGATACGGTGAGCGCGCAGTTGGCACTAAGTCTGTGCGGGCAGCAGTTTGCGCCGCTTCCCTAAATGAATAGCCGTCTTCCAGGCGCCAGCGGGTCATGAGTTGTGCGCCTTGTTGGGAACGCTAAGCGGCCAGCACAAAACGGTCGAAGATGCGGCTATAACGCGGCTCTTTTTGTTCCAGCATTACTGTGCCGTCGCTAAATAAATAACCTAAATTTTCGGCGGTTAAGCGCGGCTTTTCAATTTCCAGTGCAAAAGAGGAGCCCAAAAAATCCGTGGCACTGGTGGCGGTTAGCTGAAACGGGCGGTTTTGTTGTTGCTGGTGTTGGATGTAACATTTCATGGCGGCCACAATGTCCCGCACAATTAACGAGGCTTGAAACAGTTGGCGGTTGGCCACAAACGTCTCGCCACTCGCCTGCATAAAATGCTGCTGCATCTGCGCCCAGTAGGGCTGCTTAATATCGGCCACCGGTTTTTCCGCCTGCTGGCCAAATAGGTGTTGCGCGTGGTTGTAGCCCAGTTGCTGGCCGCCCCACCAAGGGTTGTCCAGCAGCGCCTTAATAAAATCTACTGCGGCGGGGTTAAGCTCGGCGCCGCTTAGGGCCTGTTGCTCTAGGGTGTCCACCGCGGTTTGTAAATGCGCTAGGTGGGTTTCGCTCTCGTCCAGCGCTACGCGGGCCAAGAATTCTTCGGTTAATTGCGACTGTTGTAATAGGGGGTTGGAGCTTGCGGTGGTCATAGCGGCGCCTTAAAAGTTGAGATAACCCAAGGCGGCGACTCTACACAATTCGCGGCGGTCCGCACAGCGCGTTAGTGGTGCGCATTCGAGGGTGACAGGCGTTGGCCGCCTGTGGATAATCACCCCGCCGAGCATCCCCCCTAAAACGACCGCCCTATGCTGCAACTGAAAAATAACACGCCCTTTAGCGCCAAAATTGCGCTCTTCCCCAACGAGCAAGGTATAGACATGCTCTACACCTTGGTAAAAGGCAGTTTTAATTTAGCCGAGCAGCTCACCCTCTGCGCCGAGCAACCGGCGCCGCAGATGGAGGACGTCTATTACGGCAAGCCTGGGCAGTCCAGCTTGCAATACGCCGCCGATTTTCACCCCGGCAAACACAGCACCGATGTGCTCATGCTCGGCCAAGCCTGCGCCCCCAGCCAGCAGGCGGTGTATCACTTGGACGTGCAGTTGCAGCTGGGCGCGCTGCATAAAGTGGTGCGGGTTTTTGGCAATCGGGTATGGCAGGGCGGCAGTATTAGCCAGCCCGAACTCTTTACGCGCATGCCCTTGGTGTATGAAAAAGCCTTTGGTGGGCTGGATATACAGGGGGATGCGCTGCGCGGCGGAGAAGCGCGCAACCCCGTCGGCGTTGGCTTTCGCGGCAAAAAATCCGCCTCACAACTGGATGGCACCCCACTGCCCAACTTGGAATGCCCCAAACAACTCATTCAAGACACTACCGATACCCCCGAACCCGCCGCCTTTGGCCCCCGCGCCCCGAACTGGCAACCGCGCCTGCAATTCGCCGGCACTTACGACCAGGCCTGGCAAACCACCCGCGCACCTTATTTGCCCGACGATTATTCGCCGCGATTTATGAATGTTGCCCACCCAAATTTAATTGCACCGGGTTTTTTGCAGGGTGGCGAGCCCATCAAAATCATTGGCATGCACCCCATGGGTGAAATTATTAGCCAAGTGCCCTATGTAAAACTTGCGGCTATTGTTGAGGTTGCAGGGCAAACTCAGCCGGCGGCGTTTAATTTGGAAACCATTTTGTTGGAGCCAAACCAGTTGCGTATGAGCCTAGTCTGGAAAGCGGCCTTCCCATGCGACAAAAAAGCGCTCAAAATCAGCCAGGTCACGGTTAACCTTGCACGTTAAATTCCACGAGGAAAGCACCCATGCCACAAACCACCTTCGCCAACATGCGCGGTATAGTCCACAAGGGCAGCAACGGCATGAGTATGGTCTTTCCCGACGTATGCAAAACCCCTGCACCACCCGCTGGGCCAATCCCCATTCCCTACCCGAATATCGGTAAATCCTCCGACACCACCAAAGGCCCCACCTCCGTAAAAACCGACGGGCAAATGCCCATGGTGAAGGGCGCCACCTACATGATGAGTGCGGGCGACGAAGCCGGTGCGGCGGGCGGTGTAATTAGCGGCAAAATTAAAGGCGAGTGCGAATTTATGATGTATTCCTTCGATGTAAAATTCGAAGGCAAAAATGCTTGCCGCATGGGCGACCCCTTATTTCACAATAATAAAAATATTATGGGCTAACCGGCTTATGACCGCCCCAGCAAAATTACCCAACCCCTATCGCGATATTTACGAAGAATTTGTGGATAATGCCGCATTTTTCTGGGTATTGCGCAACAGCCAGCTCACGCAACCCCACGTATTCGCCGACAATATCCGCGAATTAGACGCTCGGTTGCAGGCCAACCTCGACGGCATATTGCTCAGCCTAGACGATAGCTGGGAAATTATTGAGGAGGCCGCCAGCCAATTTGAACAGGGCGGTGAAGCTTTTGTGATGGCCGCTACGGCCTACCGCAGTGAGGACGTTGCCAAAATTCAGCGCGCCACCGAATTTGGCGTTACCAATGAGCAAACATTTAAAGGTTTAACGTCTGCACTGGCCTGGCTACCCGGTGCGCGGGTTCACCCGTGGCTCAAGCAATTTTTTAATAGCAAAAATTTAGATCATAAATGGGTGGCTATAGCCACCTGCAGCCTGCGCAGTGAAGACCCCGCCCAGTATTTAAACCAGATTATCAGCCGCGAAGACTGCCGCGCCCATTTACCCCTATATGCCCGCTGCCTACGTTTAATTGGCGAATTAAAACGCCAAGATTTACTGGCCGAATTAACTGCTGCCATCACCCACGACGACCCCAACGTAAAATTTTGGGCGCTGTGGAGCAGTATGTTACTGGGCCAGCGTCAATACGCCGAATTATTCCGTCCCTATATTTTTGAGGAAAACCCATTACAAGCAAAAGCCTTGCAAATGGCGTTTCGGGTATTGCCTTTAGCAGTAGCGCGCGCTTGGATAGGTGAGCTAGCGCAAAAGCCCGAAACCACGCGTTTGGCCATACAGGCTTGTGGTGTGCTGGGCGACCCAGTGGCGGTGGATTGGTTAATTGCGCAGATGGAAAATGATGAATTTGCGCGGGTGGCGGGGGAGGCATTTTATTTAAATAGCGGAATAAATTTGACCGATGCGACATTACATCGCGACGCCCCGGCTCAAAACGTTACCGACGAAGACCAAGAATTGTCGCCCGATTTTTCCTACGACGATTGTTTGCCTTGGCCGAATGTGACCACGGTAGCCGCGGCTTGGCAAGCAAAAAAATCCGCTTTTGAGGCGGGGCAGCGTTATTTTTTGGGGTCGGCCAATGCACCGACAGGTGCTATCCGTACTGATTTGGCTAGTCGCTATAGTCGTTATCAGCAATTATTTGCCACAGTTTGATGCACAATATTCTGATTGGAGAAGGTTATGGAAATCGGTGAGATGATAGCGGTTTCATTTATTGCAGATCAGTTGGATAAATGTCCATTTGTAGAAAAAGCTAGAGATTAGAGTCTCAAACCCGAAAAAAATTTAAAATAATGCTTGACAATGGTGGCCAAAAAAATTTCGTGCCCTGAATAACATTTTAAAAAATGTTATTCAGGGCACGTCCTTCAGAAAGTTTTCGACAACTATTCTGGAGGACAA
>CAMCXE010000102.1 GCA_945882995.1 Thalassocella blandensis
GGCATTGTAAAAATTGGCACCAGTTTAACCGTGGCCTATTTTGACCAGCTGCGCGAGCAATTGGACCTGGAAAAAAACGCCATCGACAATATTGCCGGCGGCCGCGATTTTATTGAAATCAACGGTCAGTCCCGCCACTGCATTAGTTATTTGAATGATTTTCTATTTACTGGCGAGCGGGCTCGCACCCCCATCAAGGCGCTGTCCGGTGGCGAGCGCAATCGAATTTTATTGGCCAAATTATTCAGTAAGCCCGCCAATCTATTGATTATGGATGAGCCCACCAACGACCTCGATGCTGAAACGCTGGAATTGTTGGAAGACCTGCTAACAGCCTATGAAGGCACGTTAATTTTAGTCAGCCATGACCGGGAATTTCTGGACAATGTGGTTACCTCCACCATTGGTTTTGAAGGCCAAGGCCGGTTGCGCGAATACGTGGGGGGCTATCAAGATTGGCTGCGCCAAGGTGGCGTTTGGGCGGATACCTCACGCAAGGCCGTGGCCGAAGAAGTGAAAGCCGCGGAAATTAAAGCTGCACAGTTACAAGCGGCTGCCGCAAAATCCGAACCGGCTCCAGCGGTCAAAAAAGCCAGTAAATTAAGCTATAAACTGCAGCGCGAGCTAGACCAACTGCCCGCTGAAATCGAAAAGCTGGAAACGGCGTTGGGCGTATTGCAAAGCCAAATGGCGGATTCCAACTTTTACGCCCAAGGCGCCGATAAGGTCGCTGCCGCCGGCGTTCAGTTAGCGGAACAGGAAGCCAAATTACAGGTGTGTTATGCGCGCTGGGAGGAATTAGAGTTGTTGCGCGGCGAGGCCTGAGTTGCGCTGTTGAATCTGCGCCCATGCATGGGTGGGCGCTTCATTTTAATTAACGGAGGTTTTTATGCTTGATAAAAAATTACTCAGTATTTTAGTGTGCCCGGTTAGCAAAGCCCCTTTAATTTGGGTGCAAGAGGCGAACGAACTGGTGTGTATTGCCAGTGGGTTGGCCTACCCAGTGCGCGACGATATTCCCGTGATGTTGGAATCCCAAGCGCGGGAAATAACCCTAGCCGAAAAAGAAGCCCTTGCCAGCCGGAGCCCAAATTAATGAGCAGCCCGACTATTTTTTCTCGCATTATTGCCGGCGAAATTCCCACTGATTTTATTTATGAAGATGAATTTTGCGTCTGTTTTAAAGATGTTCACCCGCAAGCCCCCACCCACGTACTCATCGTACCGCGCCACCCCATCCCTAAATTAGCCGACGCCACCACTGCCGACCAAACCCTGCTCGGCCACCTAATGGTAAAAGCCGGCCACATCGCCCGCTTATTGGGCGTGGAAGAGGCGTTTCGCTTAGTGGTAAATAACGGCGCCGGGGCAGGGCAGACGGTATTTCATTTGCACTTGCATTTAATGGCGAATAAGAAATTTAGTGAGGGTGGGTTGAATGGTTGATGGATTGGTGCCACCAGTAATGTAGCTGCCAAACCGGCTTGTTGACTGGCCTAAAGCCTGCAGCTAGTACAATTCAATAAATCCTGTTAAAACCGCATAATTCCGTGCCCATCAAGATCATTTGGTTAGTCAGAAGCTGTAGCGAGTCAGCTTCTGAGCATTGTCTTTGGGCTGGTTAAGGCTGCTCTATGGGCGGCTCGGTATTCCACCAACAACTCGCGGCATGTTGGCCTTGTATTCATTTGGTATCACCTTCGCGAATACACCAGGGCAATAAAGGTAGGCCCAACTCTTTCAGGAAGTCATTATGTTTTGCTTCGGCTGCCATAATTGAGGGTTGTAATCGTTCTTCGCTATTTCATCCATTGCCACGCGGCGCGAATAGCGGTCTTCTTCTTTCCGGAATTGATAGGTTTGAATAATTTTTTCAATATGTTCTGGCAATAACTTGTTTTGGCGTTTGCCTTTTTCAAAATGTTCGCTGGCATTAATAAATAAAACATCGTCTGGCTTTTTGCATTTCTTCAACACCAGAATACACACGGGAATTCCAGTGGAAAAAAACAAGTTGGCTGGCAGGCCGATTACTGTGTCGATGTTTCCGTCTTTCAACAATTTACTGCGAATGCGTTCTTCTGCACCGCCACGAAATAAAACCCCGTGCGGCAGAATGATGGCCATGGTGCCTTCTTTACCCAGGAAGTGAAAGCCGTGCAGCAAAAAAGCAAAGTCAGCCGCCGATTTCGGCGCAAGACCATAGCTTTTAAAGCGAAAGTCCTCGCCCAGTGCTTCGTTAGGCTCCCAGCGATAGCTGAACGGAGGGTTGGCGACAATGGCATCGAACTCCAGTTTTTTGGCTGGGTTCATTTCGTTTAATACATCCCAATCATTCGCCAAGGAATCCCCGTGGTGAATTTCAAACTCGGAATCTTTTACACCGTGCAGCAGCATATTCATGCGCGCTAAGTTGTAAGTGGTGATGTTGGATTCTTGGCCGTAAATTTTACCAATTGTGCCGCCTTGCTCCTTTAATTTTTTGCGCACGTTGAGCAATAACGAACCTGAACCACAGGCAAAATCCAAAACCTTATCGAGTTTTTTCTTCGGCCCCGTTGCTGGCTCTTGGCTATCGAGTATGACAATTCTTGACAAGATATCGGACATTTGCTGCGGCGTATAAAACTCACCGGCTTTTTTGCCAGAACCTGCAGCGAACTGCCCGATTAGGTATTCATACGCATCGCCCAGCAAATCACTTTTACTTGAAAAATTTGAAATTCCTTCAGCGATTTTGCTGATGATAGTGCACAACTTTTTATTGCGCTCTGCGTAGTTTTTGCCGAGCTTTTCTGAGTCCAGATTGATCTCAGAGAACAAGCCGCCAAAGGTACTTTCAAAGCTCTGGTTCTCGATGTATTTGAAGCCGCTTTGCAATGAGTGCAGCAAGTCATCGTTTTGCGTGCGTGCAAGTTCTGCAATGCTGTTCCACAGGTGCGCGGGCTCAATCACATAATGCACCTTGCGGCGCATTTGTTTTTCAAATTCAGCCGCGTCTTCTAGGTTGGCGGTATACCACAGGCTTAAAGGTGCGCGCTTGTCTCCCGCTTCCAATATAGGGTAATCCCTGCCCAGTTCTTTTTGCGCGGCGGCTTCGTAATTGTCGGACAGATAACGCAAAAACAGGAACGACAGCATGTAATCGCGGAAGTCATCGGCGTTCATCGCGCCGCGTAGGTCGTCGGCAATTTTCCATAGTGTATTGCCTAGTTCTTTTTGATCGTTTTCGGTCATGGTTACACTCGCTAATGATTTGGCTGGTTATCTGGGTGCCTTTTTGGGCTTGGCTAGTTGTGCTGCCGCATGGGTAAGCTGCGCTAAGTTTTGATCCGCTTGGGTTGTATCCGCTCGTGTACCGTCTTAGCGAACCACTAAGAAATTCTTAGCGGTTGAGTTTTGATCAAATTCGCCTTCGGTTTGGTAGATAATAAATTACGATGCGTTTCCATTGGTCATGGTGACAATCTCATTAGCCTTTCAGGGGGCGATTCTTAATGTGGTTTTCCAATGCCTTTAATTCTGCATCATCCTGCGCGTCTGCTTCCTCCGCGTCTTGAGTTTTTCGGCGTTGGTCGTAATCCAAGTACAGTGGGGCAATTTGTAGTTCCATACGCGCATGGCTAATGGAGCCCGCGCCTGCTAGCAAGGGGAAGCCATTGGCGGTGATAATTTGCCCGATATTTTCCTGCCAAAATGCCATGCTGGTGATGGCTTGACGTTTGGCTCGCAGTTCCGCTGTTTCTAAAAAGATGACGACCAAGCGATTGAGCGTGTCGATTTCGTCTTCGCTCAGGTAATTTTTGGCGACGACAATGTCCTGCTTACGGACTTGCGCACCTTTCCACGTCAGCAAGCCAAAATGGGCATCGTTCGGGTTGGCGCGGGCGAGGATGATTTCAGCCGCCGTCTGCTGCGTTACGGCATAGAGTAGCCAGTTTTGTACGGTGGCAAAAAACTGCTGGGTGGTTTGATCGGTTTTGTCGTAATCGGCGGCTAGTGCAAACAGGTCGCGCACCTTTTGGTAGAAGCGTTTTTCTGAGGCGCGAATATCGCGAATGCGCGCCAGCATCTCGTCAAAATAGTCTGGGCGGCCATCAGGATTTTTAAGTCGCTCGTCGTCCATGACAAAGCCTTTCTTCAGGTATTCCGCCAGCACCGTACTAGCCCAGCGGCGAAACTGCACCCCACGGGGTGAGCGCACTCGGTAGCCCACGGCCAGAATAGCTTCTAGGTTATAGAGTTTGGTTTGGTAGGCCTTGCCGTCTGCCGCAGTTGTCAAGGATTCCTTGACAACTGAATCCTCGTGCAACTCCCCATCGTCAAAGAGGTTTTTCAAGTGCAGCGAAATGTTCTGCTTACTGGCATTGAACAATTCCGCCATCTCTAGCTGGGTTAGCCACACGGTGCCTATGGCCGTGCGCAATTGCACTTGGCTTTGGCCGTCTTCGCTGGTGTAGAGGATAAGCTGGGACATGACTTATGATTTCCCATTGCCATTGGGCGGCAAGGTTTTTGTTTGCTTCGGCAGTTTTTTTTCTTCCGATTTCACGCGCCGTTCAAGCTTTTTCAAATCCTCTTCGGCGGTCAGCGTTTCCGGTTTAATGCCGCGCTGCCCGAGCATATCGCGCACGGTGACATTGTTTTGTACATGCTCGTCGGTAATGGCACGCTCGCCATGTAAATTAGCTTGCTCCACGTTGTGGTTAGTCATTTCCATAGCGAGATTTTTGGCAGCAATACTTAATGTGGGTAAAAAATCGGCCAGCGGGCGGCTTTTGATTATGCCGTATTTATCTTTCATGGCTTGGGTGGTGTGGCCACCAAACAAAGCCTTATCACCTTGTGAACGAATACGACCAAAACCCGCATCATCTACGCCGCGCTCAAAAATGTTTTGCGACAGGTTTTTTTCAGATTCTTTTAGTCGGTCGCGGGCTTCCATTCTTGCCTGCAAGCGCATCCGCTCTTCAATCAACTCTTGTTTGCGGGTTTGCACGGCAAAGTAACTTTGCGCAAAGGCAATTTCCGGTTTACGCGGGTCGCCGTTTTGGGCGATGAGGTAACAGGCATAGCGGGTTAGCATAAAATCATCAATTTCGCGCTCCCCACCTTTGCCATGAGTGATCAATTTCGTGACGCCACGAAAATGATCCAAGGACGCTTGGCCACTGGCCTCGCAGGATTCAATGGCGCGATTAACCGCAGTCTGGAAGTTCTCCCAGCGAGCATAACCCAAGTGGGTTTGCAGGTCGCGGGCGAACCAAAATTCAATGCCCTCGGCATCCGCTCGCTGCACGGCAGCTTCTAGGTTTTGTTGTAGAGTTTGGAGTTGTTTATCCATGGTTCAAGTCCTTTTGTTCATCCACAGCAGGAAACAACTGCTGCATCAAACCTTTTTTATGGGTTTTAAGAGTTTCGAGTTTTTGGGTTTGGGCGGTGATTAGGTCGTCGAGGCTGGATAGGCATGAGGAGATTTTTTGTTGTTCTTTTATGTTTGGCGGTAATTGAATAGGTAGTGAAGCATATTCGTTGCCATTTATTCCGGGTTGGCCACTACGCGCAGAACTGAAATCTACCCAGCGCCAATATTGTTCGGTGGCAAGAAATTGAAACAATAATTCAGAATTGAGCTTTTTTTGATTCGGCCTTACCCGAATTAAAAATCCGGCAAAGACGAGCCTCCCATCTTTCGGCCTGTACTTGTATGCCTTGCCAACACTTGCACCTGTTCTCGCAAGAACAATATCGCCGTCTTCTAAGTAATTTTCGTCGGTTACACTCTTCGCAACAGAAACTTTTTGATCTGGACGGATCTGTCCATCTTCGGAGATATCTGTTATTCGCAGGTAAGTTGGTAGGTTTTCAGCATAAGGAACAGCTGCCGCATTTATTCCATATTCGGGGTGTCTTGAAAGGCATTGACCCAATTGGTGGATTTCCCAATCCGCCGCATTCCGAAACTCAGGAAACCTCAAGCGCGGAACGGTTTCGCCTTCGCGGGGGAAGAGTTGCTGCAACAAGCCTTTTTTATGGGTTTTGAGGGCTTCGACTTTCTGGGTTTGGGTGGTGATTAGGTCGTCGATGCTGGATAGGCATGAGGCTATTTTTTGTTGCTCGGGCATTGCAGGTAATGAAATAAAAAAATCGCCTAACTGTCCCAAGGAAATATTTGGTTGTGCAGCACCCGCTTTAATTCTTCCAATTTCTGATTGAATAATCTGCGTTTTAAAATAATTGCTGATGAATGCTAATGAGCCTTGATCTTTTAGGCGCACTATTGCCAAAGCCTGATTTATATTGGCCGGCAAAATATCTTGTTTGACTATGGCAATAACCCCTAATGCACCCGCAATAGAAAATAGTATGTCATTTTCTTTAAGTTGAGATCTTTTTAAGGCGTTATCGCACTCCTCAGAAATATAGGCCACTTTAGATAAATCTATCGATCCGTATTCAGTTATCGATTCAATCTTAATGAAATTAATACCTGATTCTATAAATTGAAATCCAAGGCTCGTTGGTGTTGTTCCTTTAGTGATTAAGCATGTTAAATCACTTAGCTGTACAACTTCCCACTCCCACTCATCCCGAAACTCAGGAAAGCGCAACTTAGGCACGCTCATACGTTATCCTTTGGCTCATTAGGCGGCGCTGAACCAAGCAATTTTTGCTGTTCGCGCTCAATATTGCCAATGCTTTTGTCGGGCGTGGGTAAATCTTCAGGCATGGTGCCGCCTAATTCGGCAATGGTTTGGCGGATTTTTTGGCCAACTTCAAAATGGGTGCGGTTGGCCTGTGTTTTGTCGCGAATGTGATCGCGTTTGAGTTTTTCTTCGGCTTGCGTGGCGCGGAATAAGTTAGCCGCTAGCTCCGTGCTGCCCATGTGAACGAGGATTTTTTGTGATTTTTTTAGGCCTTTGGCCGCATGAATACCTTTGGCATCCAAACCGCCATAGAGCCCTTTGTAGCCGTGGTTTTGAAATACCGCAAAATCAATATTGGTGTTAACCCCAGCTTGCGCGGCGGCTTCAACCAATTGTTTATTGTGTAATTTGAGTTCATTGCGCAAAAAGAAGCGTTTTTTATCCTCTTCTAATGCTTGAAAAGTAGCGTCGTCGGCGAGCTCTTGGCGGCGGGCCTGAATGGCAAAATACACTTGCCCATTGGCAATCACGGGTTTGCTTGGGTCTGCATTTTGTACAATGAGGTAGCAGGCGTGGCGTGATAGTGCGAAGGATGGCCATGCTTTTTGAGCGCCTTTACCCATTTCGATCACCTCGGTGACGTCACCGATATGATCAGATGGGTTCATGTCGCTTTGTTCGAGGGCGCTTAGAGCCTTTTCAATAACCGCAACAAAATTGCGAAAATCACTGTAATCCAGCACTTTTGCCAATGCGCGTGCGTACCAAAATTCATTGCCTTGAGCATCGACATGTTTGATGTCTTCAAATGTTTGGTGTGGTTTGGGGGGTATGGGGGTATTTGAGGTCATGTTATCTCCAAATGTAGCACTGTAAAATTCGCCCGCTGTATGCGGGTTGTAGGAATGCGGTTTTTTTACTCATAAGCCGCTAGCCCCGAAATCTCACGCCCATTAGCCAATTTTTTCAACAGCGGCAACAGGGCTTCCATTAACGCTAACTCCGCTTTGCTACGCTCTTTCCAACCCAATTCGCGGGGGGCGAGCAAGTCGCCTAGGTGTTCGCCATCGAAAATCATACGGCTCATAATATTATTCACAAAAGTTTGTAGTGCCTCGCTTTGTAACTGATGTTTGACAGCCATGTCGTTAATCGCTTGTGCCGCTTTGGCGGCTTTAAAGGCTTCGTAACCTGTGCGAATTTCTTTTTCGTTTAGACTTTCACCAGTTTTAAGCTGGTTGATATAGGCAGTGATGTATTCGCGTTCGTCCATTAAATTCGCGCTTGAGGCTAACAGACCAATCAGCTGCTCACGGCTGTTTTTTTGTTTGGCGGGTTTGTTTTGAGTGTATTGGGCAATCAAACCCATGATGTAGTCGTAATCAATAATGCTGGAGGCAAAGAGCACAAATTCAAAGTCCAGCTGTTGAATGGCTTCATCGCCTGCGCTGCCTTTATCTTGCTTTTCTTTCAGCTGTTTGGCGGTATCCAGGTACATGCCTTTGAAAGCGCGCAAGGTGCCTTCGGGGATGACGGCTTCAATGCTAGTGCCTTGCTCAGTGCTTAAATCGGTGTATTGATCCAGCTGGGTTTTTAAACGCTGCACTTCTTTAAACAAATTAATAAATTGGCCGCGCGCTTCGTCGCCTTTAAGGTTGTTCACCTCTTCTGGCTTACAGGCCAAGCCTTGGCTTTGCATAAACTCTTGCAGCTTGGTCACGGCGGTATCGAGTTTTTCAATTACCACAGGCGCGGCATCCACCAACCAGATTTCTTTGGCGCGATCTATCTCTTGGCCAGAGAACAGGGCAATGGCTTCATTCACGGCGTCTTGCTGCTGGCGAAAATCCAGCACATTGCCATAAGGTTTGGTGTCGTTAAGAATGCGGTTGGTGCGGGAAAAGGCTTGGACTAAACCATGGTGCTTGAGGTTTTTATCCACATACAGGGTATTGAGGTATTTAGAATCAAAACCCGTGAGCAACATATCCACCACTATCATCACATCAATTTTGTTTTTGTGCGGGTAATCGGCATTGGTGTATTTGTGGTCTTTAATGCGCTGCTGCACATCCTGATAATACAAATCAAATTCATTGATGCTGTGGTTAGTTTTGTATTGCGTGTTGTAGGCGGCAATAATATTTTTGAGCGCGGTTTTCTTTTCTTCTGGCGCTTGTTCGTTATCGGATTTTTCTTGTTGCAGGTCTTCCTGCAATTGCTGTACGTCTTTATTGCCTTCCGCCGGTGGCGAAAACACACAGGCGATATTTAGCGGCTGGAATGTTTCATCGTCCGCTTTGCGTTTAGCTTGAAGCTCGGTAAATAAGCGATGATATTCAATGGCGTGGTTAATGAAGGCAGTGGCTAACACAGCATTAAAGCGACGCGAGTTGGTGGCGGCATCGTGTTTGGCCAGAATGGCTTCCACCACGGCTTGCTGGGCAATGGGTTCGCCCGGCTTGGCCTTGGCGCTGCCCTCACCTTTAAAATAATCGATATGAAACCGCAGCACGTTGCTGTCATCAATGGCGTTGGTGATGGTGTAGGCGTGCAGTTGTTTTTCAAAAATATCGACGGTGGTTTTTAAGGTTTTTTCTTCGCCGGTAATTTGTATGGCGGTGGCGTTTTGCTCAAAAATTGGCGTGCCGGTAAAACCAAACAGTTGCGCATTGGGGAAGAACTCTTTGATGGCTCGGTGGTTATCGCCAAATTGCGAGCGATGGCATTCGTCAAAAATAAAGACCACGCGTTTGTCGTGTAGTGGTGCTAGGCGTTCTTTGAAGGTTTGCTTACCTTTTTTCGCCTTGCTTTTATTGCGTTTGCTGTTTTCATCGAGCGCTAACCCCAGTTTTTGAATGGTGGTGACGATGACCTTATCGGCATAGTCTTCCGAGAGCATACGCCGCACTAGTGTTTCGGTGTTGGTGTTTTCTTCAACACAGCCTTCTTGGAATTTATTAAATTCTTCGCGGGTTTGGCGGTCTAGGTCTTTCCTGTCCACCACGAACAAACACTTTTCAATATCGGGGTTGTCTTTGAGTAGGGTGGAGGCTTTGAACGAGGTGAGGGTTTTACCGCTGCCGGTGGTGTGCCAGATATAACCGTTGCCACGGTTCTGGTGAATACAATCGACAATGGCCTTCACTGCATAGATTTGATAAGGGCGCATTACCAGCAGTTTTTGCTCGCTGGCTACCAACACCATGTAGCGGCTAATCATTTGGCCTAAGGTGCATTTGGCGAGAAACTTATGGGCAAAGTCGTCCAAATGGGTAATTTTTTTGTTGTCCTCACTGGCGAACTGATACACCGGCAAAAAACGCTCGTCAGCATTAAAACCAAAATGCTGATTATGGTTGTTGGCAAAGTAGTAGGTGTTGCTTTTGTTGCTGACAACAAACAACTGCATAAAACACAGTAGGCTGTTGCCATAGCCGTTGCCGGGGTCGTTTTTATAATCAACGATCTGCTGCATGGCGCGGCGGGGGCTAACATCCAGTGTTTTAAGCTCGATCTGCACCACGGGTATGCCGTTGATCAGCAAGATCACGTCATAGCGGTGATGGCTGTTGGCGGTGTTGATGCGCAGTTGATTGATAACTTCAAAATCGTTTTTGCACCATTCTTTGATATTCACCAGCGTGTATTGCAGTGGCGTACCGTCTTCACGGGAAAAGGTATTGCGCTGGCGTAAGGTTTTGGACGCGGTGAATACGTCAGGGGTGACGATCTCATCCCGCAGGCGGGCGAACTCGGCATCGGTGAGTGAGACCTTGTTCAGCGCCTCGAACTTGGCGCGAAAGTTCTGTTCGAGCCTGTTGCGGTCGCGGATATCTTCGCGGTGAACGTATTTGAGGTCTTTAAGTGTGCCGATTAAACCTTGTTCTATTGTGTGTTCTGTAGCCATTGCCCGTGCCCAATACTTAGGAGTGGCGATATTCTACCTGCCTACTGGCTTATAGTCTCTTCAGGATTTAACCGGCTTGCTGCCATACCTCTCCGCTTGTTAAAACATCTCAACATAACCCTTGGGCATGTTGAGATTGTTTTGCCTGGGGGAACCTAACATTCGTATGAATCATGTGGTGGCGGGCTCGTCACAGCAAAATGCCTATAGCCCATTGTTGGCTATAGGCGCGAACGCCTAATGCCATTTACGCCGACGCCTCTTCCCTATGAACTTCAACTGGTCCGGGTGCTTTAGGCGGCGACTTGGCTAAGGTGCGCCAGAGTAGGCTTCTTACGGCTTCTATAGGGGCGTTGTCTTGTTTGTCCCAATTTATGTAATCCAGTGACACAAAATTGGGATAGCGGTTACCAAATGTGGTGTAAAAGGCGTCGGCGTGGTGGAGTAGTAGGTCGCGGCGGTTGCGTTCCCATTCGCTGCCGGTGGGGGCGTTGCCAAAATGGTTCATAAAAGTTAGTGGATTGGTTTTGGCTGAACCCTCGCGCATATTTACCCAAGTGCCCAACTTCAGGGAGGCATCGCCATACACATTTTCCGCAAAATTACTGGTCATGGCGGGGAATATGGGTTGGGTCCCTTCATCGGGTTCTTTTTCAATAAATGCAAAAAGGCGTTTGTTTTCCGTAATTAATGCCTCTAAGGTTTTGTTGGTAATGGCATATTCTTGATTGGCTTTGCCCGACACATAACAGGGGATATTTTTAAGGGAGTTGTCCAGCGCTTGTAGTGCGGTATGGGCCGGTGTTTTGCCGAGCTTAGGGCCGGTTAAATAGCTTTCAAAAAATAGCGTTACCACTTCATTTTTATGGGCGGCCAACCAGGTTTTAAGTTCATTGCGAATTTTTTCCCAGGGTGTGCGGCTGGCAATATTGCCGTGCCCGTGTTGTAAATGGAGCGAGGCTTCATCGTCGCCATAAACATCCAACGCGAAACCGCGCACACCGTAGTTAAGTAATTCGGTGATGGATTTACATTGATTGGCGGCAATTTGTGTGTTCCATGCGTTATGAGCCACTAGCCAATGTTGGTCTTTAAACATGCCGGTGTAGTGGTTAAGCATATTCCACTGATTTTCGGGTATTAATGCCCAGCAGGCATTTAGGCGGTTGTGTGGGTCTTGGTGGTAGACGTTATCGTCCTCACGGTCGCCGGCAATAATGGCTTTGTGGTGTTTTAGGTCCAGCAGTTGCACTGTGTCTATGCCATTTTTGCTGCTGACCATAACCGTGCGCCATTTGGCATTGAGGCGGCCTTGTTGGTCTTGATGGTAGACATGCCCATCATATTTGTCGCCGGCCACAATATATTTTTGGTGCGCTAAATCGCGTATATGAAAGACGCCGGCAGTTTCGGTTTTTTCTAAAATCCAGCTGGCATTTAAACGGTGGCGGGGGTCTTGGTGGTAGATGTGGCCGTCATAATGATCGCCGGCCACTAAACTGCGTACGTGTTTTGCATCAACAATGTAATACCTTTTCATAGTGTATTCCTCGGTTGTTGGTGCGCCAGTGTATACACTATATTTTTTGAGTAATCACTTGTAATTTAAGTTATCGGGTTAAATTGTTGTGTTTTGGTTGTTGGTGGTGTTTTATTATTGCGGGTTGCTATAAGTTAAATGGGTTAAAGCGGGGCGTTTGCTGGCTTTCGAAAATGTTTAAAACGTTGGTTTTGCGAGGTGGGTTTTTGGGCTGGGCTGAGGAGGCCAAAGTCATTAAGTTAAGGGTTCGCAGCTTTTTGCCCCTCTCCCTGTTTGGAGGGGGAGACGTGGTGGCAATGTTTCTAAGTTAGGCGCATAGCTGATTTTCTGAGTGATTTTTGGCTCTTATTTCGCCCTCCTGGGCGAGTCACTTTTCTTTCATGAAGGCCATCCTGGCCTTCACCCTTCGGGCAGCTCCGCTGTGGCTATTTGCTCCAAGCAAATTGCTGTGTGGCCAAAAAATTGCTGGGACGACCCCATGGATGGGGGAGGTAGAATTTCATCGGGAATGAAATCGAGCAATTTTTAATCGCGAAGCGACCCGCAGGGCTAAGCGCAGGGGAGCGCTTAGTAAAGAAAAAGTCACCAAAAAGGCCGCTCGTGAGCGCTCCGACAATTGCTCCTGCATTGTTCTACTTCCCTACATCCATGTAGGGATCCTGCGCTCGCGGCATTTGCGCATCCATGCGCTTCAAAGGCCATCCGACTTTTTGGTTTTTGCTGCGCAAAAATACCCTCCCTCAAGCGCCATGGATGGCGCGAATGCAGAAATTGCAGGACGACCCCATGGATGGGGGAGGTAGAATTTCATCGGGAATGAAATCGAGCAATTTTCTGCCGAGGCGATTTTGAGGGTCGCCGTGGCGTG
>CAMCXE010000103.1 GCA_945882995.1 Thalassocella blandensis
GGGCCAGTCCTGCATGGCTTACAATATCCGCACTTGATTTGGCCAGTTTGAAACGTTTCATGGGAACCTAGTAGGTGAGTTTTTTTGAGGCCCAATTTTAACGATAAAGTTCTTTATATTCAATAGCTTGAACATCTTTTATGAAGGGCGAATCTACGGATTCAGGTTAATGACATTGCCCCTAGCCCCCTTTTACAAAGGGGGGATGACTCCCTTCTTGTTGCAAAGCGAGGTGCAACCCCCTCAATTTGAAAAAGGGAGGGCTGGGGAGGGATTTCTGGACAAGAGAAAATTACCTGAAAAAATAGCTCGCAACCGTTAATTTAAGGACATTGCCCCCCCTACACTTTCAACGGCTTATATTTAACCCGCTTAGGCTGCGCATTGTTGCCTTTGCGTTTGATAAAGTCCTCGTGATATTCCGTGTAATTGCCTTCAAAAAACACCACTTCACTGTCGCCTTCATAAGCCAGAATATGCGTGGCTACGCGGTCTAAAAACCAGCGGTCATGGGAAATAATCAGGGCGGAGCCGGGGAAGTTGGCTACGGCTTCTTCCAGTGCGCGCAGGGTTTCTACGTCCAGGTCGTTGGAGGGTTCGTCGAGTAACAATACATTGGCGCCTTGTTTTAAGGTGTTTGCTAAATGCAAACGCCCGCGTTCACCACCGGATAAATCGCCTACGCGTTTTTGCTGGTCCACGCCTTTAAAGTTAAAGCGGCCAATATAGGCGCGGCTGGATATTTCGTAGCTGCCAATTTTTAAAATGTCTTGCCCGTCGGAAACGGCTTCCCACACGCTTTTGTCGTTCACGAGGTTGTCTCGGCTTTGGTCTACAAAGGCCATTTTCACCGTATCGCCAATTACGATGTTGCCACTGTCGGGTTGTTCTTGGCCGCTGATCAAACGGAACAGCGTAGATTTTCCGGCGCCGTTGCCGCCAACAATTCCCACTATGGCGCCTTTGGGAATGCTAAAACTTAAATTATCAATTAATAGACGGTCGCCATAACTTTTGCTGACGTTATGGAATTCAATTACCTTATCGCCCAGCCGCTCGCCGGGTGGGATATAAATTTCGTTGGTTTCGTTGCGGGCTTGGAATTCCTGGCTTTGCATTTCTTCAAACCGCGCTACCCGGGCTTTGCTTTTGGCTTGGCGACCTTTGGGATTTTGGCGCACCCATTCTAATTCGGCTTTTAAGGCTTTGTGGTGAGCCGCTTCGGTGCGCTGTTCTTGGTCTAGCCGTTTTTCTTTGGCCTCCAGCCAGTTGGAATAATTGCCCTCGTAGGGAATACCTTGGCCACGGTCGAGTTCCAAAATCCAGCCGGCGGCGTTATCTAAGAAGTAGCGGTCATGGGTAATGGCTACCACAGTGCCGGGGAAGCCTAATAAAAATTGCTCCAGCCAATACACGGATTCAGCGTCCAAGTGGTTGGTGGGTTCGTCCAGTAACAGCATGTCGGGGCGCGACAGCAGCAAGCGGCACAGGGCTACGCGGCGTTTTTCACCGCCGGAGAGTTTGGATACATCGGCATCCCAGGGCGGTAAACGCAGGGCGTCGGCGGCCACTTCTAGGGTGTGGTTGAGGTTGTGCGCGTCCCAAGCGGCAATAATGTCTTCCAGTTTTCCTTGGCGTTTGGCTAGGGCGTCGAAGTCGGCGTCTGGCTCGGCGTAGGCTGCATACACTTCATCTAGGGCTTTAATGGCGTCTACGGCTTCTTGCACGCCTTCTTCTACGTTGCCGCGCACGTCTTTGTTGGGGTTGAGTTGCGGCTCTTGTTGCAAATAGCCCACTTTAAGGCCGGGCATGGGGCGTGCTTCGCCCACAAAATCTTGGTCTACACCGGCCATAATGCGCAGCAGGCTGGATTTGCCGGAGCCATTTAGGCCAAGTACGCCAATTTTGGCGCCGGGGAAAAATGACAAAGAAATATCTTTAAGAATTTGCCGTTTGGGGGGCACGATTTTGCCGAGCCGGTGCATGGTGTAAACGTATTGCGCCATGGGGGTGTTGCCTCTGTGGTTAATTAGCGGGTTGCGCGCAGGTTAGCGGCAGTGGGGTAAGAATTCAATTCGAGACCTTTGCACGATACCCGTTGCGCGTCGCAAGTGCCGTTTGATGATCCAAAAACACATGAATATGTCCCTATAGTTCCCCTCAATTCATCCGTGAATTGAGGGTTTTGGATCATCAAACGGCACTTGCTTGGAGAAATTGTCTTGCGTGCATAGGTCTCTCGTCATCGCCTTGCGAGGCAAACATGGCTAGCTCGCGCTAAACAGCTTGGCGCGCACGGTGGTGCGGTATTGGCTCGGGGTGGTGTTTAAGTATTTTTTGAATAGCGCTGTGAAGTGCGCTAAATCCTGATAGCCCGTGTTGTAGGCAATTTCGCTGATGGATAAGTTGCTGGTCTGCAGGAGATCCCGCGCCATTAATATGCGCAGCTGTTGTAAATATTGCAGGGGGGATTGATTGGTGGCGGCTTTAAAGCGGCGGTTGAAGCTGCGCAGGCTCATATCATAGCGTTGGGCAATTTGCGCAATGGTAAGGGGCAGGGTGCAGTTTTGTTGTAGCCAGGCTTGAATGTGGGCAATGCCTTCGTCGGGATGTTTTAGGCTGGTATGCGCGCCATATGGCGGTTCAAAGGCTTTGCGGATTTCGTGAAAAAAATGCCGCTCCACGTGCATGGCAATAGGCTGAGAAAATTCACGCTGAATAAAATAAATGGTGAGATCCGCCGTGGAATTTACGCTGCCGGTGCAGAATAAATTGTCGGCCTGGGTAATAAAATAATCGCGCTTTAATTGCACCTGCGGGTAGGCCTTGGCGAATTGTTCAAAATAATGCCAGTGCGTGGTGGCGTCGCGTCCGTTTAATAATCCTGCTTCGGCCATAAAACAACAGCCTGTGCCCACGCCAGCTATGGTGTTGCCCAACTGGTGTTGTTGCTGCAGCCAAGGCAGTAGCGCGCGGTTGTGTTTGAGCTGCACCCGCGGGTTGCGCCAGAGCGCCGGTAGGTAGGTGAGGTGGGAGTCGCTGATGTCACTCAGGGCGCAATCCGCCATGAGGCGCATGCCGGAGTGCGTTTGCACCGGCTGGCCGTCTATGGAGGCGAGGCGGATATCCAATGCAGGGCGCTGTTGATGTTTGGGTGCTTGGGCTTGAGCGAGACTTTCGGCGGCGCGCAGCTGCTCCATGGGCAGGGTAACGCCACTGGCAAGCATTTGATTGCAGAGAAAAAAAGTCACGCTTCGCATGTGTTGCACCTATTGTGGCCAGTATGGCCGTGTTTTGTGGCCAGTATGGCGGTGCGCATGTTGCGGTGCAACCCATAAACTCCCCTCATACAGTTGCTATTAACCCAGCATCGAAAGATGTCGGGTTAATAGCAAACGCAGGACGCGTTTTTGGCGGCTTTGCCGCGCAACCAAAATACATCAGGACGATGTATTTTGGTGCCGTGTTAATAGTGGATGGTGCTTTGTGACACAGGTTTCTCGGTTACCCGTAATTGTGGGTTTTGGTGGTTATAACTCGGCGGGGCGCAGCTCTGGGCATCAAGCCTACCGGCGCATGGTGTTGGAATCCTTGGATGAAGCCACGCAAGAGCGCACCATTCTCGGCTTAGCCGCGCTAATGAACCTAATACGCTGGGATGGCGCAACTTGGCGCCGTGGCGACGAGGCCCTCAGCCCCAGCGCTTGTGCCGCCACCTGTCGCGAGGCCGTACTCAACGGCACCTTGGTGCGCCGCATCGAATCCCGGTTCTTTGACCCCGATGCCGTGCCGGCTGGCAAAAGCGTCAACCTACAGCCGTTGGGGGAGCCAATTCGTTTTAGCTGTCTTAACCGCGAACTGCCCGACCCGCTGCCCCCCGGCTGGCAGGTGGAGCCGCTCACTGACAAAGAGTCCCGCGTTACCTTAAGCGAAACCCAATCCGTACTCGTGGCGGCGCCAAGCCGCTTAGCAGTGCAGTCCGCTGGCCAGTTACCCAGCGGCTTCGAACCCGGCGACCACTACCGCTCCTTGCATCACCCCCGTGGCTTGCAAATGACCATTCTGGCGGCCAGCGATGCGGTGCACTCCATTGGCATACCCTGGCAAACCTTAATCGACGCCGTAAAACCCAATGAAATTGCGGTCTACAGTAGTAGTGTCATGAGCCAGCTGGACGCCACAGGGTTTGGCGGCCTGCTGCAAGCGCGCTTGCAGGGCGGTCGCGCCACGTCCAAGCAGTTGGCCTTAGGCCTGAATACTATGCCCGCCGATTTTGTAAACGCCTATGTGTTGGGCAGTGTGGGTGCAACCGGCGGTGTGTCTGGTGCCTGTGCCACCTTTCTGTACAACCTGCGCCTAGGGGTGGATGAAATTAAGTCCGGGCGCCGCCGTATCGTCTTGGTGGGCAGTGCGGAAGCGCCGATTATTCCCGAGGTGATTGAGGGCTATAGCGCCATGGGTGCGCTGGGTACAGACGCCAATCTTTGTAAATTGGACGGCACTGAAACGGCGGACCATCGCCGCGCCAGCCGTCCATTTGGCGACAATTGTGGTTTTACCCTTGCCGAATCCAGCCAGTATGCGGTGTTAATGGACGATGCCTTAGCGTTGGAGTTGGGCGCCAATATGCTCGGCGCGGTGCCGGCGGTGTATGTGCATGCCGACGGCTTTAAAAAATCCATCTCTGCCCCCGGCCCTGGTAACTACATCACCCTCGCCAAGGCCGTGGCCCTTGCCCAAAATCTGTTGGGCGAACAAGCCGTGCGCGAGCAAAGTTTTGTGCAGGCCCACGGCTCTAGTACACCGCAAAACCGCGTCACCGAATCGCGGATTTTTCATAAGGTGGCCGAGCATTTTGGCATCGAACACTGGCCGGTGGCGGCGGTTAAAGCCTACGTTGGCCACTCACTTGGCCCCGCCAGCGGCGACCAGCTGGGCGCCAGCCTCGGCGTGTTTGCCCATGGTCTGTTACCCGGCATTAAAACCATCACCCAAGTGGCGGAGGACGTGGCGCAAGGCCGCCTAGGGTTTAGCACCCGCGACCAGCTTTTGACCGACCCGCAAGTGGCCTTTCTGAACTCCAAAGGTTTTGGTGGCAATAATGCCTCGGCGGTGGTGCTGGCACCCAATGCCACGCGGCGTTTGCTGGCTAAGCGTTTTAGCGCGGCGCAATGGCAAGCCTACGAGGCCCGCCTGCCAGCCACACTCGCCGCGGCAGAGGCCTATTTTGAGGCCGCCGATCGCGGCGATCTGCAAGCCATTTACCATTTTGGTGAACAGCTACTGCACGATGAAGACGTAGAATTTGCAGCGGGGCAGCTGAATATCGCCGGTTACGCGCGGCCCATATCGTTAGATGTTGATGAAGGTTTTGAGGATTTGCGCCCGTGTCCTTCACCGGCCCCATAGCCTCGCCCTATTACCCGGTGGGCGCCCGCCTCAAGCGGCTGCGCCTGCAGTTGGGTATTTCCCAGCGCGAATTGGCGCGCCGCGCCGACATCACCAACGCCAACCTGTCGCAAATTGAAAAAGACGTGGTCAGCCCGTCCCTGAGCACCTTAGAAAAAATCCTGCGCGCCTTGGGCGTAGGCTTGGCCGAATTTTTTAACGAGCGCGCGGAAGCTGTGCCCGCCGTGGTGTCCAGTGAAGCCTTAATGCGGGTTCAAAAAAACGGCTCCAGCTACCATGTGTTGCCGGTTACCGAAGCGCGCGGCGCACCCGTCCACTTGCTCCATCAAACCCTCGCCCCGGGCACCCGCACCGGCGCCGACTGGTCCCCTCATAGCGCGGCCTTGGCCGGTTTTGTGGTGTCCGGCGAACTCACCCTTACCCTCGATGGCGGCACCGCCGTGTTGCTGCCTGGCGACGCCTTCCACTTCGCCGTGCACCGGCGGTTTGTGCTGCAAAATACCGCCCAAGTGCCCTGCGAATTGGTAGTGGTATCGCTTGATGGCGGCTAGCTTTGGCACCTCGTACCACCTGCGTTACTGGCCTAGGCTACTACCAAAATGTGACGCCGTTCACATTTTGAGTTTTTAGGGGCTGGAGCGCCAAATTTGTTCACCGGCCATTAAAACCACTCACCGCCACTCCGGAAACATTCACCCGCCAAATGCGGCTTTCACGGGTTTTTTGGGTGATTTCTGCACAGCCCCAGCCACACCGCACACCGTTATCGCAGGGTAGTATCCGCGTCGCTCTTATTATTTCTAGGTCGATCGATTAACTTAGCCTCCGAGTGACCGGCGCAGGAATATTTGCCGAAGGGATAGTTTTGTTTGTTGTACTTCGCTAATTAGCCCCCCCCGTCGCTGGCATGCTGGCGGGCCTGATTAGTGACAATCCTTCACCTTGCTACTGGCTACCCAATACACACGGCATGACAACACCGACTTTTTTCACCCTTGTTATTCACGCGCATAGCGGCGCTGCAGCACTGGCTAAGGTTTTGCTCAGTGCCGTTGGTCAAGGCTATGAGCCGTTCGAAATCCTACTCACCGGCAGTGGCGACATAGGCCCCTATGCCTCGGTGGTTGCCAAATTGGGATGGCCAATCACCTGCTTGTTTGCCTCGGAATTTACTCAACTTGATGCCGCTCGTAACGCCGCTGCGGCTGAGGCCAAGGGTGAGTGGATATGGTTTTTGGACGACCAAGACGAATTGGAAACTCATGCCCTCCAGCGGTTGAGCGCGATGGTGCCATCGGCTGACGCACAAACTGGGTTTATCTGGCTGAGTGAAAACCTCGGGCCACTGGGTGAGAATACCGCGCCGAACTCACCGCCTAAACCCGATCATTCACCTATGGCCCTACTGAACGATACGCTGCGCCTTGGCGCATTGAGTGGGTTGGTCATACAAAAAACCGCCTTCCAGCGCGCCGGCGCCTTTGCGGCGGAATATGTGCAGGGCAGCGAGCTGGAACTGTTTATCCGTTGTTTAGCCTTGGGTATTGAGGCTCACATGCATCCCAGTGCTGGCGTATTCAAGCGGGGCCCTTTGCCGGGGCCACTTGCAGTTGCGCAGCATCACTCAGAGGCTAAGACATACGAACAATTATTTACCAAGCATGGCACCTACTTGAACCACAATTTTGATCTGTATATCGACCTATTATTTGGTTGCGCCAAAGGCCATTATGCCGCGCACAATTTTTACAGCGCGGACAAAATCGTCACCATTATTCTGCGGTTTTGGCGCCGGCGGCCGCTCAAAATGTATTTTTTAACCCGTGAACTCAAACGCCTAAAAATGGAGGCCTTGGAGCAGCGCCGCCAAGTTGTTCCAGGCGTAACCTTCGCCTGCCGCCGCCGCCCACGCCAAAAATCAGATGCAGGGCATGCTTAGTATTTGAACGTGGAAATCCGGCATTTCCCGCGGCAATTTTCCGAGTACACCGCTGTTTCGTTTAGTCCGCCTGTTATTCGCCACTCCGTTCCACCGGAATAATCACAGTGGCGATGGCTAGTGTGGGCTGTAACTCAAAATTAAAACTGGCGCGCTCTGCATACATTAATGCTAGGCGCTGCCGAATATTCGCTATGCCAATGCCAGGATCCTTGAACCCCCTATTGGAATTGATTTCGATGGAGTTGGTAATGGAAATTCGCAGGCTATTACCCACAAGCGCAACCTGTAAGTCAATGTAACCTACCTCAATGGAGCGGCTAATGCCGTGCTTAATGGCATTTTCTACGGTTAGCTGAATCAGCATGGGTGGTATAAGGCAATTAAGGCACGCCTCATCAATGGTTTGGCGCCACTGCAGGCGCTCCTCAAGTTGTATCGCGCATAAGTCGAGATAGCCATTAACCATTAGCATCTCATCCGCTAAGGTTATTTTAATGTGGTCAGTCTTAGTTAGGTTGTTGCGCAATAAATCCGTTAGCCGTAGCAGAGTGTTTTTGGCAACTTCTGGATTTTCATTAATCGCATAACGAATGCAGGTTAGTGTATTAAAAATAAAATGTGGGTCCAGCTGTTTGCTAAGCAGAGAAAGCTGAGCCTCTTTGCTTTCATTTTGCAAGCGCCAAGCGTCTGCCGCCAGCTCCATTTTATGTTGATACGCCAAAAAAAATGAATACACAAACGACCACAAAAAGAACCACAAAACAAACAGTGCAGACTCCTCACCTAGGGCCGAATGCCCCGCCCCCGCATAAATACCCGCAAAAGGCTCCGCTGTAAAATACAGGTCTTGAAAGGCGGCGCCGAGGAAATCGTATATTACCACCAAGGCGGCGCCCATGGTCACCGCAATGGCGGAAAGCCGCGGAATAAGTCGATGCGGCTGAAACAGCGCCCAGTCATGGCCTAAAATTAACAGCCTAGCTACTGTACTGAGCAAGCTCCCAAACACCACAATGCTGCACAGCGTTAACACCATGGCGGGCCACGCCAAATTAACATCGGGGGAATTGGTGAGCAAAAGGGTAATTGCCCCGAGGAGTAGCCATGCCGCCGTATTATTAATCCAGAACCGCGGGTTGCGTGGCAAGGTAGGGAAGTGGGGAGCCTGTGATGCCCGCTCAGACCAAAATAGACTAATTACCACAAGGCTAAGCAGCAGCGCCTGTTCGCTTAATTCTCGCCCTAAGCCAGTGGCGCGTCGCATGAGATCGGTTATTGGCATGCTGCTAAAATCTAAAATTCGAGTTTTGCCGGAGTGTGGAAATACTGCCGTGGTGATTTGGTAATTGATGATGTCCATCAATACGCTAGCCGGCATAGACAGCGCCACAAATGAAATCAGTATAGTGGTCCGAAGTTGCCAGTGGCTTAAGCGTTGGCGCAGAGCGCTCTGGGCGTTAAATAGGGATATTACCCAGTACAATGTGGTAGCAAGGAGTAGCGCGCGTGTGCTGAGACTAACGGCGAGGTGTTGCCAATTTAAATAATGCTGGCCGCGCCAGTTATTGGATAGGGCATTAGCAAAAATTAGCCCGACCACAAAAAAAATGGCCATAATAATTTGCCTGCGCATCCCCGGCTGTTTGTTAGCGACTTTGGCTTGCTTCTCGGTGAACCAACAAACGCCCCACAGGCAAAAAATATAAATCCCATTGCGGATATTATCTATGGCGTAGTGTTCGCGCGAACCATCTATCGCTAGTCCCCCCCCTAGCCTAGAATACAGAGCGGAATAATTATCGATGAAATCACTAAAGCTAATGGCGTGCCAGGCAACTCCCATGGCGGCACCGACACAGGTGCAGAGTAACAACATACTCGGCAAGTGGTTGCTAAGGCGAATGACCCAATGCCCAATGCGTGTCTGGTGAAGTAACCGCATTAGTAGATAAAGGGTGGTAGCACCTAGAAAAAGAAACCCGCCATTTAATAGCGTCAAGCGCACTGGAAATCGCCACAGCATTCCGGTGCCAACGTTGAGTAAGGTAAACACCAGCCAACCTAAAAGGTGCAGGCGCCAAAAATTCTCCGCAGGGAATAGCCGCCATTGCCGCTCGCTAGGGTTCATAAGGCGTGTAGTGTCCATTGCCAACATTGTTTCATGCGTTCATCACAGCAACAGAAGGTCCCGAATTTTTGCGAAGTGCCGACGCGTGGCGTTTACCAGGGTGCCGTCGCTCATTGTTAATTCGTAATTCCCAGTGCCGCCGGATTCTACTGCGCCCATCACGTGATGAATATTCACCATATTGCCGCGGCTCACCCGGTAAAAATAGGGTTCGCCCAAGCGCTTTTCGATATTGGTGAGGGTTTGCGGAATATCCGCCGTGAGATCGTGAAAATAGGCTTTGGTATCTTCGTCGCGCGTTTCGATCCGGATGAGATCGCCCAATCGCTTAAGTACAAACCCATTATGGGTTCTCACCATTATTTTGCTATCCGGGGAGGATGCGTCCAGTTTATCCAGGGTGCGTTGCGGTGTTAGGCGTTGACGGAGTTTTTCCATGGTGGCGTCTAGGCGGTCGGCCAATATCGGCTTTAATAGATAGTCTAGGGTATTGAAGGCAAACGTTTGCAGCGCAAAGTCCGCATAGGCTGTGGTAAACACCACCGCTACGTTCACATCTACCGCTTCAAGAAACGTAAAAACTGGGGTGCCGGGCATTTCAATATCGGTAAAAATAACCTCGGGCTTGAGTTTTTTAATCAGTAAGGCCGCTTCGTCGCCGTTGGCGGCTTCACCCACCACTTGAATATCGGGGTACTGAGCCAACTGGGAGATTAATTCTTGACGCGCCATGCGCACATCATCAATGACTAGAGTTTTCATTCATTCCCTCCATAGGTAACCAAACAGAGATTTTTGTGGAGTCCTGCGTAAGCGTGTATTCCAGACTGGCCAGCTCGCCATAAACAGCTTGCAGACTCGCGCGCAGATTATCGAGACTTGCATTGGCATCTACATCGCTAGCCATATCGGCTAACGCCGCAAAATTGACCACAATTTCAAGCCTAGTGTTTTCTATGTCAATAACGAGACCTATAAACCCCGGGGACGCACTGGAATTGTCGCCGAACCGCAAGGCGTTCTCGATGAGTGTGAACACCAGTTTAGGGGGAACTAAGGCGTGCAGGCAGTGTGGGTTCACCTGCTCGATAAGTTGAGGCATCGCGGGAAATTGCGCGGCATACAGCTGTAGATAGTCATGAACCCAGGCCAATTCTTCTTGCAGCGGAATTTTTTGGGGCGGCAGGGGCGACAAATTTTTACGCAATAAACTCCCCAGCCGGGAAACGGACTCGCGGGCGGCTTGGGGGTTTTCGTCAATGGCGAGGTGAACCTGCTCCAGCGCATTAAAAATAAAATTTGGGTCTAGCTGGCGATTAATGAGGGAAAGGCGCGTTAGATTTGCGTCATTCTGCAATTGGAGTCTGTCCAGTGTTAAGGTCATTTTGTGGTCATAAGCCACGAAATAGGAATAGGTAAATGCCCACAAAAAAAACCACAGAATGAACAATACATATTTGCTGGGCAGATTGCCCTGTGTGGCCTGCAGCAGGCTGCCGCTAAATAGGCCGGTGTATTCATCCCGTTGAAAATACATGCCTTGCAAAATGGCTTCGGCAAAGGCATCCAACACCGCCAGCATCAGCCCCATCATCACCGCAATGGCCGTCAACCGAGGCACTAAGCGATAGGGCTGTGCTAAGGCCCAGTCGTAATTCAAAATCAGCAGGCGTGCTATAAGGCTCCAAGCGCCGCCAAAAATGGCCACCCTACCTAGCGTATAGAGTATGGAAGCGGCTTCTAGCTCCGCGCCGGCGCGGAATTCCAATAGTAGTGTTAGCGCCCCCAACAACAGCCACGCCAGCAAATTGTTGATCCAAAAGCGCAGGCTGCGGGGGAATGTCTCAAATTGAATAGCGGTAGGTTGTTGGCGCGGCAAAAAGTGATACAGCCAGACTATGCCAAGCAAAAGTGCAAATTGGAGGAAGTCGGGCCCCGCCCCCAACGCGCGGGACACCAAATCCAGCAGCGGCAGTTCCGCCAGGTCGAAGTTAATGGCATCCAGCAAAACAACCGCGGGAATAGCCAGAATCAGCATAAAAACGAGCATAATTGAGTAGGCTTGCAGGGGGCTTACGCGTTGTTTGGCTGCGCCTTTAGCCACAATAATTTTAACTGCCCAAAATAGTAATAGCGCCAAAAGTGCAAACCGCGAGGCGATACTGACGGATAAATGACTCCAATTGAGGTGGTGTGCGGGGCGCCAATTATTGGCTAGCGCCTTCATGAAGATAAGCACAAACGGCACGGCGAAGCTGGCCGCTATAGCCCAGCGTGTGGGCGCCCCCGCGGGAGGCTTGGTGGATAATTTAGCGGTTTGCCACAACCCGCCCCAAATACAAAACGCGAATACGCCGTCGTTGGCTTTACAAAAATAAACGTATTCATGCGCTTTGAATAAAGTGAGTTGAGAGAGGAAAGGATCGACCTTAATAAAATCCACCATCAAGTAATTAAGTGCAAACCAGCTCCACAGTAAACTTGCCATAAAACCCACTAGAGCGGAGAACACCAACATGGCAGCAAAATGGTCGGTAATAAGTTGTACGTAGGGGCGAAGGCGCGAACGCTCTAATGTAGCGATGCTGTAATACACCGCTGTGGCAAGCACAAAATAGACACCACACTCCAAGAATGTAATGTGCAACGGGAACCGATAAACGAAATCTAGCGTTGCAGACAACAATGTGTAAAAAGCCCAGCCAACCATATGAAGCTGCCAAAATAGCGGGGCCGTTGTGCTGTTGCGTGTGATGGGGGTAGGGTGGCTAGTCAACGGCGAATCCTTGTGCTGCGAGGGTATTGCAGGGGGTGGGTAAACAGAGGTGCGGCAGCGGTGATTGGGCAGTGGGAGTCGCCCTACATTGAGTGCAGACCAAGGACCCGCACCCCAAGGGTAGCGCATCCACAGGTGTAGTGCCGCTGGAGAATTAAACGTCAATTTGCGCCGGAGCGCCAGCCTTCTTTGCTGGTGCTGGACGGCACTTATGCAGCGGTTCCGGGTGCGAGGATTCCACCGTCAGTGTGTGGCTAGCGGCACGCGGCACTAAGTTTGTTAAGCCCGCATTAGCGGCCTGTTAACATCTGCTCCGTTCGCAGTGGCTAATTTAAAATGGTTTTATTTTGCGTGGGTGCAACACCAAGGTTGCACCGCGTCCGCTAGCGTTATTGCGGGCACCTCCGGAAATTTACTTTCCTTACAGCGGTGTCCGGCCAAATCACAACCATTTCGCAAACAATGGCCTCAGCTCGCGCTCGTAAAGCCTCTGTGAGGCATTTTTCATATAACACTCCTTTAAGAACCGAATTAGCTGCCGGCTGATTTTCGCTGTTTGGCGATAGATTTCGCGAT
>CAMCXE010000104.1 GCA_945882995.1 Thalassocella blandensis
TTAGACTGCGATCCACCGTGCTTGCCAACGATGTGTAATGATGAATGGCGCGCCCCACTAGGGCCAGTCCTGCATGGCTTACAATATCCGCGCTTGATTTGGCCAGCTTGAAACGCTTCATGGGAACCTAGTGGGTGAGTTTTTTTGAGACCGAATTTTAACGATAAAGTTCTTTATATTCAATAGCTTGAACATCTTTTATGAAGGGTGAATCTACGGATTCAGGTCTCAGTTAACCGCTCCCTATCCACATGACACCAGTTTCGCTCATACAGCGCCAGCGCCTCATCTTCCCCAATGGCGTCATCGTCCCGACGATTCCAGGCAAGCAACCTCAGTTGTGGGTACTCGGCTAACCGGACTTGCACCAAACACCTCCACACGTTTAGTTGCGTTTTTAAGTATAGTGGACCCACATTTTCACACACTCATTTAAGATAGGCTCCATTCAAAATCCGAGATGTTTAATGCGTGACAGCAAACGTAAAACCTTTACCACCGCCCACAAGGCCAAAGTGGCGTTTGAGGCCATTCGGAATGAAAAGACGGTGAACCGATAGCCCAAAAGAGACAATAATGAGGCCATTTCATTGTCGGCTGCCAAAATCGAGCTGGGAATCACGCGGCAAACCCTGTATCGCCATCGTGACCCAGATGGCGTGCTACGGCAAGACGGTCAAAAGCTGTTGGAACGGTGAGCAAAACGGGAGCCTGAAAATTCCGCCGGTTTGGGCGTAGAATCCCTTCAACTTTCTGTCTAATTACTGTGGAAACAAACCATGAACAAAGCAGACCAAAAACTAATGAATGAGCTGGGTATAGACGGCGCTTATATTCCTGGCTACGTCATGGAATTCTCCATGGAAGAAGCGCGGGAAAGGGGCTTTTTTTTGGAGGATGCGATGAGCGAACAGGACGCCCTAGACAGCACTCAGGGCCTCGTGTTTCTGGAGGGTGACGCCCTGTTAGCCGCAATCGAGCTGCCCTATAAAGAGCAGATTGCGGCTGGACTCTATGGCAGGGTGCCCTAGTCGTCATTCATCGGATCGGGTAACTCGGACACCAATACGCAGCCCTCTGGCGCATGCTCACTACAGCGAGTCATGAGGCAACCACGGCGCGAGTACAGAGCCCCTGAATTGCCGCACTGTTCGCAAATTCGAAGTGACATCTCCTCGGCCATTAAAATCATTCCGTCTTGGACGGGGCTCGGAATCTCCCGCGTGTAAAAACACAGCTCCCCGTATTTCTGCTTCACTTGCGACGCAACAATCTGTGGAGCCCCATTGTTATCTGTCCAAAACTGCAACCGCTCACAGAGCGCGTCGATCAGATCAAACCAGCCGTCATTGCAGCAAATACCCCAACACATGGCAGTTTCTCTCATGCCCAGGTTGCGCTCGCCAAAAATCAGGGGATAGCGTTGGAACAACAATTCGTCTAATTCGTCTCTCATAAAACGCCCTGTGTCATTAGTGAATTCTGGGGGGCTCCCCGAAATATTCGTCCCATTCCGCCGTGTTCGGGGTGAGGATTTTCCACATGGCCCAATCCGCCTCGATCAAGACCTTCTCAACCACTTCCCGTTTGCTTAGCCCGCGGTGCTTGGCCAATCGTCCTATGGCCTCAATGGCAGCCTCTCGCCTGCGCTGTGCGTGTGTTTTAATCATTTCCACTCCCATCGTCTCAGCAAACAGAAAATAAAGTACGTTAAGCGTCGGCGTAACGATTATTGCGCAGTAATGCCAAAGTATTCGTTCCATTCCCTACTCTCAGGATCGAGCGTTGTTAATATCTCTTCGTCTGCCGCAGTGAGTAGTTTTTCAAGAATCTCTCGCCTCGTTACGCCGTAACGATTGGCTAGGCGACCCAAAGCAAGGGCGGCAGCAGTTGAGACAAACGAGCTTATGCGCCGCTCCCCATTGCCATCGTCTCCAGCTGTTTCCCGATTTTTACGGTATTGGGCCTGGCGCTGAGCGTTTGTTTTAGCCATAGGTGTGCCTTATCTGTATTTGTTACGCAGTAACAAAACTATAGCCTACTTCACGTAGTGGCGCTAGAGTTCGTATCCTCTATCCACGTTGGGCGAGGTGGCCGTCGCATGCTGCGACTATCGGCCCGACCGTCCGACTTCATTCCGCCAGAGTGGCGGGTTTTGCCGACACTTCACGCGTTTTAAGCCATTCCCGCCCGCCAGGGTGGGAGGTTCTGGCGACACTTCACGGTTTTATTTGGCTGTATTCGCGGCGCGGCTGGCTCATGACCCGATGCGAGACACACGCGCCAGAGGGCGGTATATTGGCGGCTGATATACCCTTTAGGGTTAGGACATCAGCTTAATATCGGCTTTGCGACGCCTCTTAACTTGATCGTAGAAGTTTTCGTGTGGGCCTAAATTGAGCAGATATAGCTCAAGTTTTTGCTCCACAAAAGAATAACCTAGTAGTGTTTCCCTTCCGTCAAGTTTAAATTTGTGAACCCATAGGTGAGATAAATCTCCTTTTTTTCGCGCACCTATTTCTGGATTTTCTTCGATTTTTGCAACTTGTTCATCGACCAGGTCTTTCTGATCCTCAGACAGACGATTAAGTGCTTTTTCAAACGTTCGTGACTGTATTATTTCGAACTGTGGATTTTCTTCTGACATAAGTACTTGTTCTCCCTGCGTTAATTTCTGCAGTAGCAAGTAAGGCGTCTTTGATGAATTCGTAGGATAGGTCAGCATTATCTTCTACTATCCTGCCGATTTCAGCCCAATGCTCAATTTGCTTGGGTACTGATCGCCTTGCTGCCTCTGCGTATACCTGAGCTTCTTCAACGAAACTATCGTCAAGACGTACACTGGTAGCCATGATTTCACCTATATAAAAGTGTATTAAATTGCCATTTGCGACAATTTGTCGCTAGTTGTAATATTATGCCACAGGCTTTTTTTAGTCAAATACATTTTTTAATGTGCGCTTAATTTGAGCAACTTCGCGCCATCTCTGGGGTGGGAGGTTTTGGGAACACTTAACGCGTTTTTAAGCCATTCCCGGCCGCCAGGGTGGGGGGTTTTGGGAACACTTCACGGTTTTCGGGGCTTGTAGCCGCATAAGGTGCGATCTTTTGGGGACACTTCACGCGTTTCACCGAGCTGATTCAACTCCGTTAGCGGAATCAAACCCTCGTTCACGGTCTGCCAGGAGCAACATCGTCACCGCCTGTCGCATGAGTCAGCCGTCGAATCGTCAAAGCGCAGCGCTGTTCAATCGAAACACTGATGCGCTCAACTACCGCATTCCCAGCAAAGCCGAGCCCCGGGGCCGATTGGAGCTTGCGCGCCGTGGCGGGTAGCGATTTTGCCAATTCCAGAATGCGCCGTTTGGTCTGAGCCTTGGAAAAGCCCACGCCTTCTGCAAACTGCTCCCAGTGCCGTACCTGGACTTCGCTGAACTTGTACTTGCTGCCGATCTTCATGGCCATCTTCGACGTTAGTGTTGGATAGACCGCGGTTGATAGCGCGTCGTAGAGCGGCGCCAAAATGGGTGTCTTGCCTGAGTAAAGTAGTGAGAAATTCTTGGCGTGCGCATCATGATTGCCGATTAGCGCATTAAAGATCGCGTAGTCGAGCAGGCGCAGGACCTGCGGCGCACTGGGGCGCGTGGCACGGCGTACCAGATCAAAGCACTGGACTAGATCCGGCCCGCCTTCATTTTGGTATTTCATTTCGGGCACCACACCCAGCGCTTGGCAAAAATCCTCTTGATGAAGGCGCTGTCGGTGCCCTTGGCCATTGATCAGCCGGTCGTAGCGCTCAACCAAAAGAAACGAGCGATCCAACACTTGGTGAACGTTGGCTTTTGCCGGTTGGAGCTGCATAACATCCGCCAACGCCATGCAAAACCCTTCGTTGATCACGCTGTCTTCCACGGCAAGAATGGCGGGTTTCAAGATGTGGGAGCTTGGTGTGCCCTTGAGGGGTAAGCCAATGCGGGCACCATCGAAAACCACCGGTAACTTGTCTTGCGCGCCTGCCAACGAAAGCCGCAAGCCGTCTTGGCCCGCCAGCATGGGGCGGCGCGGCAATTCATCTAGGATGGCAACCACTTCGTCGTCACTCAGCCATTGAACGTCTTCGCTGCTGGTAGGCACCGGCAAAGGCTGCCCCGGCTCAATGAACGTCACGGCCCCGGCGCATTCGCCGCCGATGTGGTCCAGCAACGCAAAGTCGTTCTGGCCAGAAACTTGGAACTGCTGCGCCAGAAGGCGGCGCATCCGCCCTTCAGGCAGCAAGCCAGCAAAGAAGGGGCGCGTTTTACGATCGTCGAACAACTCCGCTTGCAGAGGTAGCGATACGGACAGGCCAACAGCGTCTGGCTGCGCCAGCCAGCTAGGTGCGTAACAAAAGCTCAGTCGCCCATCCACGAGGGCCAGTGTGCCAACGCGATCAGCGAACAGCCAAACTTCCAGCTCATGCGCCATGGTCGCTACCTTCAGGTTGATCGTCGGACGCAACAGATGGCAATCCGCTCAACTGGATATCCCCACCCAGCGCATCAACAACTCGCAACACGTTTTCCAGTCGCAGGGTAGGTTTGCCCGCCTCAAGATCCACGATGAAGCGCACACCAACCCCTGCCGCCAGCGCCAACTGTGGCTGAGTCAACCCGAGCTGCTTACGGGCGGCACGCAGTGCGCTCCCGAGTTGTTGAGGTGATTTAATGAATGTCATGGTTTACCCAATTTCCCGTTCGGGAAATTATCAGTCACAAACTGGCAATATTCAATGGATATTTACCGATCGGGAATATTGCGCATGGTTGAGCCCTAGATTGGCCAGTTGTTTACCGATCGGGAAAGTTATTGGCGCGTCCGAATACTGCGTACAGCCCTGGACAAGTCAGCGCGTGGCCACGCCTCACTAAGTATAAGCATTCCGGACGTGCTGAACCGCCGCTGTTTCCAGGTTAAAACCTGCGTGAAAACCAATAAAACGCCCATTTACACCCATTACAACCAGTTGGAGTGTTTTTATTGGGTGTAAATGGGATCGAGAGTATTGGTTCCTACACTCGTATTGAGGGCAGCAATCTCTCGGATCGCGATGTGGAAAAACTGCTCTCCAACCTGGCCATCCACTCCTGCTTATTTCTTGAGATCCATCCGTTTCAGGACGGCAATGGGCGGCTCAGTCGCGTACTTACCATGTTGCTGTTGATTCAATCGGGCTATGCCTATGTTCCCTATAGCTCACTGGAAAGCGTGATCGAGCTGAACAAGGAAGCCTGTTATCTAGCCCTGCGACAGACGCAAGGTACGATTCGTACTGACGCGCCGAACTGGCAACCCTGGCTAGTGTTTTTCCTGCGCTCCTTAGCCGAGCAGGTGCGCAGCCTGGAAAAGAAAATCGAGCCCGAGAAAATTGTGCTGGCAAGCTTGCCAGAGCTGTCACTACAGATCGTCGAGCTCGCCCGTGAACACGGGCGCGTCACCATTGGCGAAGCCATAAAACTCACTGGCGTCAGCCGGAACACACTGAAGCAGCACTTCCGCACTCTGGTAGAACGCGGCCATCTGAATCAGCATGGTGCTGGTCGGGGTGTTTGGTATGAAATCAAGTAATGGCTGGCAACCGCATCGAGGTGCTTTTGCTAGTAGCCGCGTTTTAAGCCCACCAATGCTACCGCGGCGCAATAGGTCTACCTGGAAACATCCGTTAAATCCCTCCACCCGTTGCAACAACGCTATTCAGCAACAATTTGACTTGCACTGACCGCAATAGATCGCGCCGATACAGGTAACTCTTACCCCCTACCCTTCCGCTCCAACGCCCCCAAGCTCTCATGATTTAACTCGGTTTGCCCTTGCGCTTGAATTAACAGTTGAGCCCCCTGCCCTACGGAAATTACCAGTGAACTTGGGCGCTCTGGGGTGAAGTTTTGTAGGCTGATTTCTTGGGCTGTGAGGTGTGTTTCGTCCACCGGGGCGGTGCCGCCGACGCGTTAGGCTTTGGAGGATTGTAGGCGGATGTTCATTGGGTCGAGGGCGGTAGTTAAACAACGCGGCTGGATGTGTAGGTTGATGGGCTGGTGCCTGGCTGCTGGCACAAGTGGGTGAGATTCCACGCCAGTAGGTTGTGGGTTCGGAGGGCGGTTGGGCTGTGGCCGACGGGCTGGTGGGTGCCCTTAAGCATGCCAGAGAGGTAGAGTGTCGGGCTTGCGTCCGTGTTGGGTTCTGGCTCAACCACTGTGGTTGCGCCTGCGTCGGGCGCTAAGGGTTGCTGTGGCAATTTACTTCGGCGGTGCTGGCGCTGTGGTTGCCTTTCGGTTAGTTGGCTGCCAACGGGTGCATTGCCCATCCTCCTAGACTCGGCGGTGAAGCGATTTTGTGGAGATCTAGCCGGTCATAACACCTTTAAAGGTGATACCGCACATAGGAATGGTGTTGTTATTTTCGATGCTGCTTATTCGTTATTGCATAACATTGAATTTATAGAGCGAAGCGGCAAATTTTGAATACCACCCAATTTGCAGGCGTAGTCAGTGGAGGTGGGCGCTGTGGGCAAGGGGGGCGAAGTGTGGGAAAGGTGTGGGCGGCTTGCCGTCCATGGCTTTTCCACACGCTGCCATAGGCATCGTCCCGCTTGTCCATCAGCTTGATATACTATCTAACTGCGTGAGTAAGTAAGTCTGTGAGATTCAAGCGATTGTGTTTGGTATTAATAGATCACGGTTAAAGCTGAATTATCTTTCAACGAGATGCGCTTTGATTCTGGCATAGTTTGAGGTGAATTTAAGCAGTTACAAATACATAGTTATTATATTTAGTTAATCTAAGTTAGTAAGAGTTACATGTTTTGAAACCCTGATGAATAAAGGGCTTGAAGGTAGGTTCTGTGGTTAAAACAACGAATTATCGTGTTTAAAACCACGTGTGATGGTGGTTAAAACCACGGTTATGATGTGGTTAAAAACGCGAACAGGGCGTGGTTAAAGTCACGATGCTAATCACAGGAAATCCACAAGATTCTGTACAGGAAATCCACAGCGGTTGAATTGTGTGGATTTGGGGGCCGGTAGTTGAGGACCATATCGAAATTGTGGTTAAAACCACGAAGTAGGAAAACCGCGAATTCTATGGGCTGAAAGGCTGTTAGGCGGTCAAAAAACGCACATATTTGGTCGTTTTACACGAAAATCTAAGTGACCTAGCTGTGATTTCGTGGTTAAAGCATCGTTACGAAATACTAAACGTGGTTAAAAACACGAAGATAGCATCACTAGAGGGCGCTTTCTTCGGTCAAAATTCTTCTCTTTAAATATGCATTTTTGTCTTTATATACAAGCACTTTCTCAACACTGCCAGTTTCTTTTTTTGTTTTGTATTCAATGTGGTAGTCAGGAATTTCTTGTTCTTCGACTAGCTCTTTTATTTTGCGGCGGAACTCTCGTAGCTCGGACCTAGCCCCAAACTTGTTGAAAAGCGTTTCAAGGCCTATTTCCCAATACGTTTGATTTCCGCAATGTTTACGGCATAGCTCATACATACGCCGGCCATAGGGGGAGCGTAGTTTGAAGTAATCGCGGTTATAGGTCAGTATTTGGTTTTTGGTGATTGACGCAAATAAGTGTTCTGATAGAACGACCTCGATATAGTCAAGCCGACCATTGCTATTTGTAACCATTGTTCCCGAGTCGATAAGACCAAAAACATCCCCCTTTTTCTTTCCTTCGCTCTTGATATTGGTCACAAAGGTAGTTCCGCGCAGGCGAGTGAGGGTATGAGCAATACCCTCATAGGATCTACCATCTGTTGTGCGGTTAGTGCTAACTAGATAATCGTATGCGGTAATTTTAATACGGCGAGTTACTTCTTTACCTCGATTCAATGCTTCTGCTATCTGTCCAAAACAATACAGCAACAAATCTTTGTCATGGATGGTGGCGCGCCCATTTATGGAGGGGATGACCTCTATCCAATTGCCATTCGGATTGTCATAACGAAATGGTTTGGCATCTGGTTTGGAACTAATTGCAAAAATCGGGTACTCCATTGAGTGCAAATCACCCTTTGGAGCAATGTCGATAATATCGGCAACAAACAAATCGAGCTGGTCAAAATTATTAAGCAGTTGCTTCATCGTAGCCTCCCAGCGCAGCGATCTTTAGAGTGCGTGTCTCCTCAGGAGACAGCTGCATACCGGCATTAGCCATTAATTGTTGTGTGATGGCGGTACGTATAACCGAGCTTCGATCCGTGCGGCTGTCTTCTTCTATTAACACTCGTTCGATCATGAGGTCAATTGTGTGGCTCAGCGCCGGTGATAGCGTTACAGGAATAGATGTAGTGGATCCCGGCACGATAAACTCCTCAGCAATCAAATTGGGTGCATCGGAGCGAAGTAAAAATTGCTCGGTAATATCGGCAATCCACTTTGCGCGTTGCTTGCGATTGAAGCGCGAATTCGCCATTGCTTCTTCTATCCGTGGCAACATATTTGACGGCACGCGAAGGCTTGATCGTGTAATACCATCGTCCGCTTTAGGTAGTGAAAATCTAGCCACGGCTGCGGTCCTCCAATTCGGCCACTAATAATGCGATAGCCTTGTTAATTCCCACAGGGTTATTTAAGTCAGCTTGTTGAATAAGGGCATCCATGTTGAGTTGTTTGGCGGCTGCTTTGATGAGTTGGCCAAACTGAGGGGCTTTGTCCTTGTTGGAGAACAGAATAGATGGCTTTGTATAAACAGATTTTACAGCCGTGCCATTAAACTTGGCTTCCAGTTCGTTGGGAGTTAATTGAGCCAATGCAGCCGCTGATTTCAGATCGTTGATTTTTCCAGCGCTAATCGCATTTAAAAGCACCGCTGTGGGGTAGCGCAAAATGGCTAGATAACGTTGGCTTTCAGCACGGCTTTTGCCAATAATTTTGCTGAGCTTGGTTACAGAGGTATTATTAACCCCCTCCCCCGCTTCCAATAGTTTCCTGATGTGGTCTACTCGCTCCCACAAATTCATATCCACGCGATGGACGTTTTCTTCCCATTGCAATGTATCAATCTCAGAACGGCTATAGCCCTGTTCGACTATCCGCGCAGCGATATTGGATTCGTCCAATAAGATATGGGCCAACAACCGGCGTTCACCGGCGATAAGGTGAAAGGTACTCTCATCGCGCCAAACCACTATAGGATGCAATAATCGATCAGCTGACTTGAGCACTGCGGCAAACCCTACGAGTGATTCCAAATCACCCAAAGCTTTGCCAGTGAGTTTTTCGGCCTCCCCTACTCTACTTATATAATCCTCGATCCAATCGGAAGGATCATCCACGTTGAGTTGGCTTTTATCGAACGGGTAAGCCGCTGCAATTTTGGTAATTTGGTCTTGACTCAGTTCAAGCTTACGAGGATTGTGGGGATCGCAAATCACATAAGCCACAGGAACGGTTTTGGTCAGTATGCCCTTAACATTGGCGGCTGTCGCAACTTGAGCCGCTACTGAGCCCGCCCATTTTTCACTGCCGGACTCCTGCGGATCAATCTTACCTGTGCCAACGCGATTATTTTGTGGTGAACCGAATTTACGTGCCATTTGGATTTTCTCGTTTGCCGTCTCCTTGGGAGACACCGTGTATTGCTGCAGCCATGACAGTTTATTTGTTAAAGATATAATTCATTACATACGAGCCCACAGATGCGCTTTGCTTACGCGCAACGTGCTGTGCTGAAATCTGAAAAATACTGCGAGGGGAAATGCCTTTTAAGTCGCGCTCGGGGAAGGCTGTTGATTGCGGCAGATACACCTCAGCAGGAAACATAATCCCGCCCAGTTCTTGATGAAGCATTTCCAAGGTACTGCGATGAATATTGGTGTTGCTGCGAACCTTGTTAGGGCACAGGCCGATCAGGTTCAACTGCGTATCGTCACCGCGTGAAAAATTTTCCGATTGGATAACTTGCAGCATGGCGTTAATACCCTGCAAGCTTTTTTCCTCGGGTTCGAAGGGGATAATTGCGTAATTTGCCGCTCGAACGGCCGAACGGAAAATCGGGTTACGACTTGGGCCGGTATCCAAAATAATGAGATCGTATGTCTTGGCGATATCATCCATGTGTAGGAAGTCGCCCAAGCGATCAATAATCAATGCGGCGATTTTGCCTGATGAGTTATCGTATTCGCTGTTAATGCGCTCAAGCAGGGCAGGGTGGCCAACCATGATTTCCACGGTGTGTTTAAAGCCATTTTCGGCTTGGATGTACGTAGGGTGGGGCAGCACTGCTTTGCCAAAGAAAATGTCTGCAATGTTAGAGCGCGAATCCAAATCTGGGTCGCCATCGTAATCAGGGTGCAGGGGAGGGAGCTGCCCCCCCGTTGCTTGCGGCGCACTTTCCATCCCGACCCAATAGTCCGAAGAGTTACACTGCATATCGAGATCCACCACCAGTACATTTTTATTGGCAACAATCGCAGCATATTCCGCAATTACGCTGGCCACCGTTGTTTTGCCAACACCGCCTTTCTGATTTAGAACAGCTAAAATTTTGCTTCTATAGGTAAGCATTTTGCAACCCTGTCAAATAACATACGGCATATAATATACGTATGTTATATAGATCGGCAAGTGTCTCCTAGGGAGACACTTGCAAAAGTGTGGGATGGATGTGAACTTCAAAATACCGACGTTAAGAAAGTAATGGAACGTTGACGCCAGTCGGGGTTATTGACCCATCCAAAGAGCTATCGGTAATGCTGTCACTACGGCCCAATTCAATGTTGGCGTAGGAGAGAGGAGCATCGGTAAACACTATAGAAAGGTGTATTACCACTGAAAAGGGTAGGTTGGATACGCCAGAAATTCCTGAGCCATCGCTAAATCCCGTATCGCATGTGGTAGCTGCCTATTTCTCCCAAGGCGTTGGGCGCCAGTAAACACCTAAGCTTGCATATATTTGCGCCTCGTTATGGCGAGTCATTGATATTGAATGGCCGACACAACTGGCCGGCGGTCGTGGACAGAGGGGATCAGCGCGTCCAAATTGCTTATCCCTAGTGAGGCGCCATGGCGTGCTGACTTGTCGAGGGCTACAAGTAGCGTTCGGAATCGCGCAAAACTTCCCTGATCGGTAAATAACTGGCCAATCCATAGCTCAACGAACAGCGCTGCGCGTTGACGATTCGATGGCTGACCCTTCCGGAAGACGAGCCAATGATGCTACTGACTGACCGTGAATGCGGGTTTGATTCCGCAAACGGAGTTGAATCAGCTCAGGAAAACCGTGGAGTGTCGCCAGAACCTCGCACCTTGCTGGTCTGCAGTCAATAAAACCGTGAAGTGTCTCCAGCACCTCACGCCTTGACGGCTTTCCGCTCGGTTCTTGGCTAAGCGCACAAAATCTCCCACAAGAAAGTTAGTTATCCTCAAGAGTGGGTACCTGCGGCCTAATGCGCTAGCTGCCTAATTCGCTAATTGGGGTTGCTTCGACAGCGGGCACCGACGTAGCCCGCGCTCCTTTTCGCAAAACCTATGAGTGATAGCCATTTTGTTGCACAACCCAGTTGCTTAATAAGTAGTGAATGCATAAACTTTAAATAACATCGGCAATATACCTAATGACAAGCCGTCATTTGCGCGAGGAAATTAACATGAACAGCCACACCATAGACACCGCCATGGCAAAACGGATGGTCGAAGCTTCCGCTATCCTCGGAGTGTCGATCATTGGCCAGCCTGGCGGCTGGTCTGTAGTTTTAAAGCTGGGGATACACGAAAAGCCGCTGGGTGCACAGCGTAGCGATAGGCCACGCATGTGGCGTAGCCTTGACCGCTGTGTGGATTATTTGAAAAAAGAGCTCCACATCGCCCGCTTCGACCTACTGGACGCTACCAATTTTAGTGACGTTGCCCTAGTGGGCAAGTCCCGCCAGGACGCATCGGAACGACTGCGCAACGCCCATGAAGCTGCAGCGCATGACAAGTGGTTTCGGGAGCAAGTGGAAATTGGCTTGGCCGAAGCCGACGACCCAGCCGCCGAGTGGGTGACGAATGAAGAAGCGAACACAAGCTGGGCCATAAAGCGGGCCGAGTTGCTAAAGCGTGCCGAAAGGGTTGAAGGAAGCGTATCTTGATACTGGTATGGCTTCGCAGTGCGATATCTGACCGTGACGCGCAGTTGGACTACATCGCCCAAGACAACCCCCGCGCAGCCATCGAGCAAGGCGACAGCATAGCTCACCAAGTTGCCCAGCTGGTCAATAACCCGGGCATGGGCCGCGCAGGACGCAAACAAGGCACCCGTGAGCAGGTTATAGGCCGTACCCCGTTCATCGTGATTTATCGAATCACGGGCACGCACATCGAGCTGCTGCGGGTGCTGCATGGTGCGCAGCAATGGCCGAAGGAGGTCACCAAATGAGCATATGCACTATACCTGCGTGAAGTGTCGCCAGAATGTTGTAAGTTGATGGAAAAGTAAACGAGAGGTCGGAAGGATCTAAGGATGGTTTGTTACTCTCAAAAAGTCTTTGTCGATAGTGGCTTTAACCAAGGTTGCGGCTAGCGGCAATATTACCAATAGGGTTGTAAGGAGATAGGTTGGTAAATGAGCCGGAATAGCGGGGGAGGGGAGGCAATGTCATAAAGTTAAGCCTTACCGCGCTCGTTTTACACTGGTATAGAAGCGTGTTTTTCGAATTTTGGCGTTGGCTCTAGCGAATGATCGGCCGGGCCTTTCGGCGTACACTGTATCAAGCAGCAAGGCGATATAGTGTTCAAACAACCGCTCGAAC
>CAMCXE010000105.1 GCA_945882995.1 Thalassocella blandensis
TTATATTCGTTGGTTCCGCACTTTTTCTCGCAAAAACGTCAGGTGACAAAGATAATACCGTCAAACATAGTTTCCTAATTCAAACCTCATTCTGCGCGATGGGTGTAGGTAAAATCCTCTTTGTAATGGGTTTTGCTGAAATGTTTGGAAGAGATGGTGGCTGGGGCGTGACGCTTTCAACGTTGCTAATCACCGTTGCAACCTATCATGTGTACCGCATGTCGATCGACAGGTTCCTATCGACACTTGCCATTTTCACTTCACTGCTGATTAGCATTGTAAGCCAGCGATATTTTGGCACTTCTACAGAAATTGTACTGAATCTATTTTTCTTGATTCAAATCATTCTCACCGCCGTTTTACTCACCTCTGGCAGAGTAACAAGGGATTACATCCCGCTTGCCTATGCCACCGCATTTTCTCTCTGCATCACCGTTATTTATTTCGCGGTGGAATCGAAAATTGGGCATTGGGGGAATAAGCAAGCCTACAGCCTGACTTTTATCAACGCCCTGCTTACACTTTCACTCGTTGGGTTGATTGGCTGGGCATCTGGCAATCTGGAAAAGCTAAAAACCGAGCCGCTCATGCTTGCTTCGCTCGGCGCTGTATTGCTGGGTATTGTTTCTGCGCCTGGAGTGATTCTTTCTATATGCCTGATGGTGTTGGGTTACGCCAAACATGAAAAATTACTGCTGCTCTTGGGTATCCTGCTCATGCCGGTGTTTATATTTCTTTACTACTACAACTTAGATATCAGCCTCATGGCAAAATCAGAAATACTGGTGGGAAGCGGCGTAGTGTTATTGGCAGGTCGTGGATACCTTGCCGCAAAGAAATTAGATCGGGAGGTTTGATATGAAAAAAACCATCTTTATTGCATCCACTCTACTGGTTTTTGCCGCATTCAATTACGGTATTTTCCAAAAAGAAGAAATCAAGGCGAATGGTGAAACGGTATTGCTAGAACTCGCCCCTGTTGACCCTCGCTCGCTGATGCAGGGTGATTACATGCGACTGCGCTATGCCATTGAGCGTAGCCAGAGCTATCAAGCGAAGGAAAAGCGAGGCTATATGGTGGTAACACTTGACCAGAACAAGGTTGGCACTTTCAAACGCCTTTACGATGGCGGAGAACTGGCGGCTGATGAAAAGCTACTCCACTATCACAATCAGCACGGCCAATTACGAATCGTACCCGACTCATTCATGTTTCAGGAAGGCCATGCCAAATTTTATGACCATGCAAAGTATGGTGTCTTCAAATTCGATCCTAAAGGTGGCCATATTTTAGTGGGATTGGCAGACGATAAGATGCAGGAAATTCAGCCGAATTGATAACAGCTCTTGTATGAAGTAGCAAGAAGGGGACATCCAAAAATTAAAACCCTCCATAAATTAAACCCCCTCTTGATAAGCCAAAAACCGCCACCCCAGCCACCCACGACTGGGCTACTGCCTAACCACCCCGCAAACCTTCAACCCCGCCACCCAGCCACCTAGAAGCCGTCGCCTAAAATCCGCTGGTCAGCCGCAACCAATCCAATAGCCAATGCCGCCCAGCCGTTACTCCGGAACTCGCCGCAGCCACTAACCTTACTCCACCGCTCCACCGAGGTTAGGTGTTCCCCATCCGCGAGGGCTTTTTCGTTGCGCCGCAATTTTGGTTCGAGCTTTTGATTGGTGAGTGTTAATTCGCGAATTTCGGCGGCTTGAGCCCCGGCTATTCGGGGCAGCGGACGCACAAAAGTCGGCCCGCTATTCGGTGGGATGACAAACCAATGGAGGCTGAGCCCATTGGTTCGAAAAGCGGTGTCATCCATTGGTGTGATTAGCAAAAGCTAAAATTGGTGGGCAACCTAGTTGGTTGCTTGCCAAATTTAGCTTTTGCTAGGCGCTGCCCGGGGGCTGGGCAGACTTTGGTGATCCCACTGAGGCTTCTAGGTTAATACGTGTATTTCACATCAATACTCAGGCTAGTCCCCACCTCTTGAGTGAGAATTTCCACGGCTCTGCCTTGGCTATCCACCTGTTCAAAGCGTCGCTCCTGACCCAGCACATTGCCAAGTTTAGCTTTTAGGGTCCACTGCTCGGTGGGAAAGTAGCTGTAGGTGGCGTCTAAGGAATGGAACGGTTGTTCGTAGGCATCTTGATAACCGCCCACACTGCGCGCTGCGAAGAATAAACGCTCACCGAAGAAGTTGTAGACCACAGCGGCGCTGTGTTTTTCGTCTTCCGAGTCAAAACCCAGTTGGGTGTTGATGACATATTGGGATTGCCCGGTCATGGGCCGTTCGGCGTTGGTATAGCCCACACCTTCAGGGGAGACAATTTCGGATTCGCTGAGGGTGAGGTTGGAGGAGACAAAAAAGCCGTAATCGAGATTTTTTAACCCCTCTAGTTCCAGACCGAAGACCTTGCCAGAAAGGGAGTTTTCGAAAGTGATAACGACATCATCATCGGATCCCGGCACGTTGGTGGTTTCGATAGGGTCTTGCAAATCTTTGTAGAAGAGTGTCGCCGTGAAGTTATCGCCACTGGCATAAAGCCATTCGGCTCGCAAGTCAAAGTGATCCAAGGTGGAGGGCTTGAGCAGTGGATTACCCTGCACCCGCTTGTTGGCTTCGAAGTCTATGTAGGTGACGTCGGACGTCTCTCGCAGGTCAGGCCGCACCGTGGTTTGGCTGTAGCTCAAACGCAACTGGAAGGTCTCGGCCTCCATAAACCCGGGCCTGATATAGGTGCCCGCCAGGGAGGGGAACCAGCCATCGTCGCTGCGGTAATAACTGCCTTTGCCTCCTTCGCTATTGCGAATGATTTTCTGTACCCACTGGCCGGTATAGTCCAACAGGTCTACCGGCAAGAGCGCGCGACGGTAGGTCTCGTAGCGGGCGCCGCCGGTTAGGCGCCAGGTTTCATCCCAGGTGGCATCGAACATGCCGTAGGCGCCTTCGGTGATTTCGGCAGCCACATAACTCTCGGTGCCGAATCCGCCGCCCATGGTGAGTTCAAAGCTGTTGTTGAGGTCGCTGATGTTGGCGTCGCTTAATACACGCCCCACATTGCCACCCAGCACTTGCGCCGAGTTGCCACGGCCGCTGAGGCTAGCGGTGTAGCCATAGTATTCACGTACCTTGTCGTTGTAGCGGTAGCCACCGCTCAGGTCCAGTTTGAGGTCGTCAAACACCAGTGGGGTTTTGGCGTTCCAGCCAAAACTTTCGACTTTATCGTCCAGGGTCAAAAATTCAAAATTGGCCATGCCAGCGGCAGGGGACAACTGCGTGGCCAGCACCTCACCAGTGGACGGGTTGAGGGTGTTGTCGGCGTGGATGCTGGTACGGTTGGGAATATCCGTTTCAGCTTTGGCTTCGGAATAGAACCAGTCGAAGCTGGGTGCTTCCAGCCAGTCGAGGCTCAATTGCTCGAATTTGTGGGTGCCGGTGAGTTGAGCCACCGATAGCTGGCGATCCTCATAGCGGGTGTCGTAACCCAGGGCTTGAGCACCCTTGGCCAGGGTGTAGTTGCTACCGTCAAAACCTGTGCTGATTTTGGCCTCGTCCTGCACATTGCTGATGTTGTAAAGGCTGGCTTGTAGGCTGTGATCCTGGTCGTATTCGGCGCCGAGAATCAAGGCGCCCAGCTCGCGGGTGTCGTGGCTGGTGCGGCGAATCGTGGAATAGTTGGCGTCCGGCGAGCCTATGCTGCGCTTGGTTTGATCCTTGTTGCGCCACTTGCTGTCCTCGCTGTAATTGAGCATGGCGCCTAGGGTGAGCTCATCCGTGACCGCAAAGGAATTACCCAGGGCTAGGTTCACCGCCGAATCGGGGGAGAGGGATTTGGGGGCGATCTCCACATTGCGATTGAGCGCACCAATAAACCCGCGATTAATAGCGGCGGCTGCCTTCAGCTCGTCGGCTTGTGGGCTGCCACCGTCGGTGTCGTCGATCTCCCAAATATTGTTTTGGCTGATATTGCCCTGATAGCGGTTGACGCCCTCGCGCAAGCTGCCCGGCATCGGGTGGGCCTCGCCTTGGCTGGCGTAACCTAGGCCGTCGTCGCTGGAAAAATTTTTGCCGCTTCCCAGGGAGAGGCTGGCAACTAACTCATCGGGAACCGTTTTAGTGCGAATATCCACCGCGCCACCGCCGAAATGGGCTGGTAAATCCGGTGAATAGGCTTTTTGTACTTTGAGTGTTTGTACAATTGATGAGGGAATTAGATCCAGCGGCAACACATTGCGGGTTAGTTCCGGCGAGGGTACAGAGGCGCCATTCAAGAGGGTGCTGGAGTAGCGCTCACCCAGGCTGCGCACGTAAACATACTTGCCGTCCACCAAGGTAACGCCGGTGACCCGGGTCAAAGCGATGGAAACATTGCTGTCGCCCGCACGGGTAATTTGTTCGGCGTCCATCAGCTCCGCCGCATAAGGCTGCTGCAGCCGCTCTTCAACCACCCGTTGCGCGCCGCTTAGCTGGCGGCCGATCACTAAAACCTCTTGGGGTTCTTCAGCCTCGGGGGCCGTAGCGGGTTCGCTCGCGGCATGAACTGTGTGATTCCAACCTAAGGTGGCGGCCAAAATTGCCGCTGCCAATGGACGTTGTGAAAATTTGATTGATTGCATAACAAAACCCTTCGGGATAGTGCGCCTCAAGACACAAAAAAGGCGCCACAAACCGGGCGCCTGGTGTGCAGAACTCTCAATTAGAGACCGACTGTCCAGCCGGCAACCCAATCGTTAGCCGTGCTTGCAGCGCCAATATGCGTGGGTTTGGTGAAGAACTTACTGGCGCCAGTAGCGCCAGTTGCCGAAACGGCTGCAGCGCTAAAACCATCGAGTAGCTGGCTGGCATCGTACGGGGTAACTGAGAATGCCAGGGTGGTCGCGTCGCTGAAGCTGTCGGCGGTAAGGTAAGCCGTGCCATTGACGTTGGCCGCTTGGTTCTTGATAACCACCGCCGGTAAAGATGCCTGCGCCGTGATGAGCTGATTATTGTTGGCCACCGCAGTAAACCACGCCGCCGCATCAAAACCCGCGTTGGCGGTATCCACTTTTTTGTTGACCATGCCTTTGTGCGCGGCAATGACGTTGTGTTTGGCCACGCTCCAGCCATCCACTGCGCCTTTGATGGTCTCTGGGCCTTCGGTATCATCGAACGTCCAGGCGGCGGCTGAGCTCGCAGTATCGACAAACGTGTTAAAGGTAGCTATGGAGTTGTAAACCTCAATAAAAAAGCCTTCGCGCACCAATAATCCGCTGGAATCACCATCGGGCGAAGGTGTAGTGCCTGTGCCTTTTTTCAGGTTATTGGTGATACAGGTGAGGTTGGAAAAACGCACTTTGGTTTGTGGCGTAATGTTGTCTGCACGGCCTACACCGGTATTGTCGGCCTCGACACAGTTGTTGCCGCCCACACCAGAGGGATGTACTGAGAGCGCATATTGGATGTTGCCCACATAACCATCGGTAAAATCAAAAGAATCGTCGGAGTTGGCTACCGCGACTAGATGTTTGGCGTTCACTGCACCGCCAAAAAATTCAAAACCATCATCTTGGCCCGCGTAGGCTTCTACATAATCTAGGATGGTTTTGGAGCCTACCGCATTAAGAGTCAAGGAGTTGAGTTCGTTGCCTTCCACCACCTTGTAACCGGCGTGTTTGATCTGCACATATTTGAGAACTCCCGAGCTTTCGCTGTTGTTGCTACCGCCGTAGGTGCCTGGCAGCCCCTCTGAGGCTATGTGGCAATTGTGGGCGCTGGCGCCCTTGGGCAGACGCTGGGCATCGGTACATTTGTTAGTCATCCCGTTGCCGTTGATTTGAATGCCGCCCCAGAGACCGCGATCTGCAACCTTGCCCATACCGTCGCGCAGATCCTTAACATGGCTGAAAATAATCGGCTTTTCTTTTGTGCCTTCGGCAATAATTTTAGAGCCGCGCGCAATGCGCAGATAATCCTGGCCGTTTTTGAAGGCGACCTTGGCACCCGGCGCCAAGGTAATGCTCGCGCCTTCGCCTTCTTGTGGCACTTTAACGCCCGCATCGGCGGCGTTTTGGTCTACATCCACGCCTACAAACAGGCTGTCTTCAAAGATATGCACACCGCCATCGGCTAGCTCTGGCAGGCTCAAGGCTAAGGTTAATGGACGGGAGTCGCTCACAAAGGTAGCCGCGTAGGTACAGTTTTTCTCACTGAATACACCCTGGAAATCCTGACCGTCTTTGGCGTATTTAGCGCAGGGATTCACCGGCGGCGCAGTGCCTCCGGTATTGGTTGTGGTGTTGTTATTGGAATTGCTGACGTTGTTGGAAGGGTTGAGATTGATATCGCCTTTACCACAGGCCGCTAATGCCAGTGTCAGGGTATTCAAAACGACCAAATGCTTCATTTTCATGGGAGTTAGCTCGTTGAAGTGGATATTGAGAATCAAGAAATTGCCAGCTCGCCAACCTAGGCGCTCTGCGCTCGAAAAATCAGATAGGGCGAAATTTAAGGAAATTTATGCTGCAGAAATGTGAACTTTTTATGCTGCAGAAATGTGAACTTTTTATGAACGTTTAGTGACAGAGGTGAGCGCACTAGACACCGCTATAAAACGGCGTGGTGTTAAACCTAGAAACCTCAGCTGGATCACCAAAGCCTGCGTACCCCCGGGCATCGCCTAGCAACGCGTAACCCGGATTAATTTTCGTGGCTTCCGTAAGTTGGACGAGGCGAAGCCGACTTCCGACTTTGGATGTTCGGTTTAACCTAGAAACCTCAGTTGGGCGCCAAAAAGCTGTGTAATCCATTGGTGTGATTAGTGAAAGTTAAAAATGACGGGCAACCTGGTTGGTTGTTCGGCATTTTTAACTTTCACTAGGCGCGCCAAGGGGTTGCGCAGACTTTGGTGATCCAACTGAGGTTTCTAGGTTTAATAGGTGTTTTGTAACGTTTGGGGTCTCCGATAGCTGTCGGAAATCGCTGCGCTCTTACAGCTTGCAGCCTATGTTTTCAATCTAGGTTGCGCGTTGATTGGGACGCAATGAACCTACTTTATGAAAAAGAATGGATCGAAGATCCGAAATCAAAGAACAAATCGATTGTTAACTCAGCTGAAGGCAAGGCCCCCGCCAAACAGTTCTATGAAAAACATCTCAATAAATGAATCAATCCATGTCATATACCCCGCATTAATTTCTGGCGAAAATTCAGCCGCGGCTTTGTTGGAAAGGATTAAGGCGGAGCGGGAGGCTTTGGTGGGGAAGACGAAAACGAAAAAAGCCAAATCCCCCTAGCCCCCTTTTTCAAAGGGGGGACGACTCCCTACTTGCTGCCGACACGGTGGGGATAACTCCCCGCTGGCTACAAAGCGCGGCACTGCTCCCTCCCTTTGAAAAAGGGAGGGCCGGGGAGGGATTTGCCTGGACAAGTAGCAAGTAGTGGTAGCAAGTAGGGGACATCCACAAACAAGAGAAGACAAGCAGGGCAAGTAGCAGGGCAAGTAGGGGACATCCACAAACTAATAGGCAAGTAGGGGATAGGCAAGTAAGGGACATCCACAAATTAAAAACCCGTTGACAAACCGAATTCCTCGCCCCCTCTTCTCGCCGGGCCAAGTGGCGTGGCTCCCCCCTGATTCAAGCCATCAACCTAAGCGGCAGGCCCTTTACCAGCAAAACCGGCATCGCCTAAAAAGCCGACCAGTATTTCACCGGAGGCGCCACACCGTGTCGGACAGCGAAAAACCAAACCGCCCTTAACACTCCCAAACGTCTATAGCTCCCCGCCCTCACCCATAACAACCGACTCCCCACCCCAGCTGGATAGCCCTTCCTAACTAGGGACTTGCACCCCATCTTTTACCGATTTAGCTCTGCGCATCGTGTGTCTTTTTCCGACTAAACGGGCGCTTTAACTTTGGTGCAAAGAGGACATTTGTGGATTAGGTCGAGGTTTAACCGCCGAATACAGGCTAAAGTTAATACTTATTTACTAGAAATATTCCAAATAGCTAATACAAAATGCTTAGTTATTCGGATATGCCTTGGTTTTATTGTGGGTTTAGTGATTCGGGGTCGTTGGCTGTCTTTCATCAGTGGTGTGCTGAGCGAAACACCTTCGACACTGGCGATTTCGGCAAATGAAGACGCGAAATCAACCGGCTGTTGACGCAAAATTGGAGCTCAATCATGCGTAAAATCCTTGCTGTTTCTGTCTTGGTTGCACTATTAACGGCTTGTGGCGGGCCGATGGATGATACCGGCCCTGGAGGGAGCTCTTCCAGCAGTTCATCCAGTTCCAGCAGTTCCAGCAGTTCATCGAGCTCCAGCGGCGAATCTGGCTCCAGTAGCTCATCTACTTCCAGCAGTTCATCTAGTTCCGGCAGCTCGTCCAGTTCCAGCAGCTCGTCTAGCTCCAGCAGTTCATCTAGTTCCGGCAGCTCGTCCAGTTCCAGCAGTTCGTCCAGTTCCAGTAACTCGTCTAGTTCCAGCAGCTCCTCCAGCTCCAGCGGCAAATCTAGTTCTACCAGCTCCTCCAGTTCCAGTAGCTCGTCTAGCTCCAGCAGCTCGTCCAGTTCCAGCGGCAAATCCAGCTCCAGCAGTTCATCCAGTTCCAGCGGCAAATCCAGCTCCAGCAGCTCCTCCAGTTCCAGTAGCTCGTCTAGCTCCAGTAGCTCGTCTAGCTCCAGCAGCTCATCCAGTTCCAGCGGCAAATCCAGCTCCAGTAGCTCATCCAGCTCCACCAGCTCCACCAGCTCTAGCGGCAACTTGGTGGGCAATGCCGCTCGGGGTGCCACGCTTTACCAAGGGGCCAGTCTCGGATGTCTCGGGTGTCATGGCACCGATGGCGTGAAGGGTGGGCCAAGTGGTGCCATTTATGCGCTCAGTGTCAGTAAATTCGCCACCGTCTCCGCCTTAAGCGCCTACATCACCGCCAACATGCCCAAAGCGGCTTCGGGAGCCTGCAACGCCCAGTGCGGTGCCGACATAGCGCAATACCTGCAGTCCTGGCTGGTGCCGCCCGCCAGTTGTTCCCCGGCCGACAGTGCGGCGGGGCTCTGCGAGCTGCAGTTCTCCACCGCTCCGCCGGTGTCCATAGCGCCCACTCGCGACAACTCAGCGATTCTGCATAACCCTGCCATGGGCCTAACCAAATACTATTGGGGCAAATGGAGTGACACCCCCCTGTGGACCTTTGGTGACCCGCGCATCGATGCCTACTCGAACATCCTGTATATCCGCACCACTTGGGCGGCGCTGGAGCCGACGGAAGGGAATTACGTGTGGCTCCATGATGCAGGGTTCATGAACCTTGTGCAGGCGGCCAAAAGCCATGGGCATCGGCTCGCATTCCGCGTGATGGTGCAGGACGGCAACCCCGCAACGCCCGTTTACGTGACGGACGCCATCAAGGCCATGGGGCAGGACCCCTACACCCATAACACGGCGCAGGCGAATTACCCCGACCTCACCAATGCCATTTGGCAGCAGAAGTTCAAAACCTTCATTACAGCATTTGGGCAGGCCTTCAACGACCCAGCCGTAGTGGACTACATCGACGCCAACGGCACTGGCCAGTGGGGCGAAGGCAATCAACACGGCGTGCCACTCAGCCTGCAAGAGGCCTACTACAACTGGCACTTGGGTGTGTACGCCGCAGCGTTCAATAAGGTGTTGCTGGTTATCAATGGCTCGCAGTTTGGCACATCGCCCGCGGAGCTGGACCAACGCCTGGGCCTGGACAAATACGGTGCCATCTACCGCCGCGACGGCCTAGGCAGCCGCTGGATTTCCGCCGCCGACCTAGCGCTGATGAAAAAGAACTACCCGGCAGTGCCCTTGATCGGCGAGCAGTGTTGGGGTGTTGGCGGCTGGTGGGACACGCAAACCCATACCTGGAACGAAGATCCTGTGGTGATTGCGAAAGCGTCTCCCGCCGCGCCGACGCTGCAAACCTACATGAACTTGATGATTGACCAGGGCATTGCGCTCCACGCCAACACGCTGGACTTCGGCAACCCTAAGGTGTGGGTGGACAATAATCCCGATATCTTCGCCCGGCTGGTGGCCAACCTAGGCTACCGCTACCGCCCCAGCAGCGTCGCCTACCCAGAAAGCGTCAAAGTCGGCTGGGGCATGCGTATTGAACACAACTGGACGAACGATGGCGCAGGCTCCCTGCCCAACGCCAACGTCCGCTGGGGCAAAAAGTATGCGTTTGCCTTCGCCCTATTCAAAACCGGCGAAACCACTCCCGCTGAAACCTTTATCATCAACGCAGCCGACCCGGGGGCACTGGTCAAAGGCGTGAATTCGCCCTTGACCAGTGCCGTGGATTGGAAAGCCGGTGCCGGCAACTATCAGCTGGCGGTGGGCATTATCGACCAAACTCGACCTGCGGCTCCGTCATTGGAGCTAGCGATCAAGGGCTTGGAGCGGCGATCTGGGTGGTATGTTTTGGGGAATTTGGTTGTTGAGTAGCACGTAAATCGCATTAAATAGATGTTTCCCTTGGCGAGCCCCACCGGGAGTGCCCTGAAAAGTCAAACAGGGCACTCCAAAGTGCGCCCGAGGGAATGTAATTAATACGGGTTGCGCGTTACCGCACCATTTGATGACAACCTAGGAACGGGAGCACAGGCGCAGACCTTGTTGTTTGGATCGACCCCGTTTAACAAATCCAAAACCACCCAGTAGTGCCGAGAATAGAAGCCAATTGCTGGCTGGCAGAGGCACAGGGTCAAGAGGAGTGAGGGTTAGAGTGTAGCTAAAGGAAGAATTTTCAGAAGTGGAACTAGGGTAAGGCGCCACTGAGTCACTCGTGGACAACCCAAGTGTGCTCCCCCCATAAATAACACCAGTCAAATGAAAACTAGAACCACTGCTATCCCATTCATATTGACCAGTGAGATCTGGTCCCACATATACGGGCGAACCGTGTCCGTAGATTTTCAAGCTATTTTTTAGAAGACTACCTTCTACTTGGCCAGTGAGTTCAAAGGCGAATGGCGTATTCGAGTCCCAATACATAGTATTGTAAGCCACACCATGTGCACTTGCAGTTACCGACTCTTCACCAACACCATACCTACCAAAGTCATATAGGCCACCGGATGCAGAAGTGAAGGAGCCGCCTACAGAATTGAGAACGTAGGTGTTGCCGCTTTGGATCCATGAATTACTGACAAATGAGTGAAGTGTTGCAGTTGCCCCCCCTCCGCTAAACGAATAATCAACGTCTGAACTAGAGTTGCAATCAGAATAACCTGCATGGAAGTGGCTATTAGGCATGTCACCAACACTGGCCGATACAAAGGCATGACCCTCCGCATCGTTGAAGCACCAAATGGTCATGGCCGCATTAGCTTGATGACCAATTAAACATACTGAGGAACACAAAACCGCCCCTAACGCAAATTTTTTAGTTTTGGTTGATAAATAACTTGTTGTTGACTGCTGATAGTTAACTGATCGCATCATGCCGCTGCTCCTAGGGTAATTCAAATGTTGGTTTGGTAACGCCGGCGTTTATACAGCAGTAACAGGGGCCTCACCATGAATGCCAGATGAATATTTTATGAATTATTGTTACAAGCAATTCGAATTCACTTAAAGCGTCCAAGAAATTGACCGCGGTAAACCAAACCTATAGGTGTTTGGCTCCTCCTCCCACGGGAGGAACTTGAATCTATCAACTACTAAATTGAATTTAACAGGATTAGTGGCGCGTCGCCTTGGGATGCCATAGAGAAGATAATTTAACGCGAATTACGAGCAACCCATAATTTCATAAATCCGAATTCAGCGATTTATCACCCCGCAACCTCCCCACCATTAAATCCACAAAACTTCTAATTTTTGCGGAAGCATAACGCCCCTCTCGGTGCAAAATGTGAATAGGCAAAGGGCTTAATTCGTAATCGCTTAAAATAATATTAAGTTGCCCGCTTTCCAGTTGCGGTGCAATTTGGTAAGACATCTGCCGCGCAATGCCAAAGCCGGCTACCGCGGCATCTATGGCAGAATCATTGGTAGTAACGCTTAGGCGCGGCTTAATGCGCAGGGTTTTATCTTGGTTGAATTTCCACTCAATGCTGGGGTTTACACCACTGGCAGAAACTAGGGTGTGCGCTAGCAAATCGTCCGGTGTTTGCGGCAGCCCCATGCGCGCAATGTAGTCGGGCGATGCACAAAGTACCCGCCGAACCGTACCCACGCGGGCAGCACGCATACTGGAGTCGGCCAGTTCACCAATGCGCACCCCCACATCAAGGCCTTCCTCCAGCAAATTCACCACACGATCCACATAAAGCGCGCCCAGGTCCATTTTTGGGTAACGGTTTAGGAATTCGATAACACCGGGCTGCACGAATAGCCTGCCAAATACCACGGGTGCGGTAATGGCAAGGTGGCCGCTGGGTTCGCCGTTAATACCGGCGGCGGCATCGTCGGCTTCCGCAATCTCGCCGAGGATACGTTTACAGTCATCAAGGTAGCGTTTGCCCGCATCAGTAACCCGCACATAACGCGTGGTTCGGGTTAGTAACTTAAGGGCCGTGGAAATAAATAACTATCCCAAATACCTCTGGCTTTGTTCCTGAAAATTTTTTAAAATTGCCACTCCCAACCCATAGAAAAATATCATGTAGAAGATCATATATTATGGAAAAATACAGCTATCAAGCTCAAAGGTTA
>CAMCXE010000106.1 GCA_945882995.1 Thalassocella blandensis
TTAGACTGCGATCCACCGTGCTTGCCAACGATGTGTAATGATGAATGGCGCGCCCCACTAGGGCCAGTCCTGCATGGCTTACAATATCCGCGCTTGATTTGGCCAGCTTGAAACGCTTCATGGGAACCTAGTGGGTGAGTTTTTTTGAGGCCCAATTTTAACGATAAAGTTCTTTATATTCAATGGCTTGAACATCTTTTATGAAGGGTGAATCTACGGATTCAGGAATTTTTTAACTTGAATGTGTCTGTCTCCTCTGCAATGGCATGCCCCAGTTCCTAGGCAGGCCGGAAATCATCAAAATAAATGTTCAACCTAGAACCCTCAGTTGGATCACCAAAGTCTGCGCAACCCATTGGCGCGCCTAGCAGAAGTTGAAAATATCGAACAACCAAGCAGGTTGCCTGTTATTTTTAACTTTCACTAATCCCCCAATGGATTACACAGCTCTTTGGCGCCCAACTGAGGATTCTAGGTTCAATTTTCCTGCGCCCACCTCACGCCGGCCTAAACCGCAAAAATGGATTTAACAACCGTCCAAATATGCTGGTGAGTTGGGCTGGTGCTTCAACGGCCGACAGGCATAAACAGTCTTCATTTTGGCTGGCGGTGGGGCGGTGTACCTGGCCTGGGTGCCGAGTTACAAAATCCCCCGCATGATAAATGCCCTGCGCGTCAGAAAAACTGCCTTGGAGCACCAGCGTTATTTCCAGCCCGCCGTGATCGTGTTGGTGAACTTGTTGGCCTCGCGTTATATGGTGCAAACAAATTTCGTAGCGCTGTTGGCCGGTTATTAGGCGGCAGGCTCGTAAACCACGCGATATGCGTTGCCATTTCATAGCGGGGTTATGATGCAGGAGTTTATTCAGCACGCGCGGGTAACCTGCTTGGCGAGGTCCGGCGGGCGGGGGCTGTGGTAGCAGTGTGGCGGGGCTAGGCGCCTCCCCATCGATTTTAGCGAGCAGTGTGGCCAAGGAGTCAGGTGCGGGTTCTGCCGCCGCCAATTGACACAATAAGCCGCCGCCGATACGTTCCTGCATTTGAATTTTTAATTTGCAGCTGTGGCATTTTTCCAAGTGAGCACTTACCAGTAGGCACAGCCCCCAGGCTAGGCCACCGCTGGCAAATTCCACGAGTAGGTTGTCGTCAGGGTGATGCTGGATCACGGCATTTCTCCTGTTTTTAGTAATGTTTGCATGCGCATTAACCCCATGCGTACGCGGGATTTAACGGTGCCCAAAGGCAGGCCGGTTTCGGCCGCGATTTCGCTGTGGGACTTGCCGTGCATATACACGTAGGTTAAGGCCTGCTTTTGTTCGTCGGGTAATTGTTTAAACCCCGCGCCAATCAAGGCTTCGTTGCGGCTTTGCTGCAATTGGGTCAGGGGGTGATTGTCTTGCGCTTCGTCCCATATATCCTCTACGTTGATACCGCTGTCACCGAAATCGCGACGGCTGCTCCGGCGCATTAAATCCACGCGACAATTGCGCATGACGGTGTACACCCAAGTATTGGCAGAGGATTTAGTGGGTTCAAAACTTGGCGCCTTTAGCCATACTTTAAGCATGACCTCTTGCACCAGCTCGTCGGCGGCCTGAACGGGAAATTGGCTGTTGGCGTGGGAAATGGCAAAACCCTTAATTAGCGGGGCATAAGAGCGAAATAACTCGGCAAAGGCCTGTTTGTCACGAGTCTGGCCCACGCGCATCAACAGCAGGCTTAGACTGTCGTCGCGTGCAATGCCGCTGGCGGGGGAAGATGTATTCATGCTCGCGCGTGCTCTTAAGGTTTGCGTGGGTGTTGCGGCCTGTTACGCTGGTGGTGAGTGATTGGATCAGTGGTGATCCAAACCGACGGTGGAGGCGTACCACTTCACATTATAGCGGCGGTATCTACTGCCACCTGCCGTAGCCCGTTAAGAGGCGTTGATTATGAGCTCACCTGCACAAATACCTTTGCTGGAACGTTTTAAAACCTGTTACGGGGATTTTAATGCAGAATCCGTGCGGCTGTTGGCGCCTCTATATGCCAAGCAGGTGCGGTTTACGGATCCGCTGCACAGCTTAGTGGGCTGGCCCGAGGTCGAGCGTTATTTTTTGGCCAGTGCGCACAATTTATTGCATTGCAAATTTGAGTTTATAGACGAGGTGGTGAGTTCCCAGGCCGCGTTTTATAAATGGCGCATGCATTACGCGCACCGCAAAATTGCTGGCGGCGCGCCCCAGCAACTCACCGGTGGGTCTTTGATACAGTTCGATACCCACATCACCGTGCATGAAGATTTCTACGATTTAGGCGCGTTAGTGTACGAGCAGGTGCCACTGCTTAAAAGCGTCATAAAACTCCTGAAAAAACGTCTGGCACAGGAGGCCCACTAACATGGCAATCCTACGAGGCAAAACAATTTGGGTGGTGGGTGCAAGCTCCGGTATTGGCGAAGCATTGGCGCAGCAGTTGGCCAGTGAAGGCAACTTCGTTTTGGCCTCGGCGCGCTCGGCGGAACGGCTTAACCGCTTAGCGCTGAGCGTAGGGGCGCGTATAAAAGTGGTTCCCTTAGACGTACGCAGCCAATCAAGCCTCGACCAGGCAAAAATCAGTATTTTGGAAGTCACCGATTTTATTGATGTGTTGATTTATTGTGCGGGCACCTGTGAATATGAAAATGATTTGGATTTTCAGGTGGCTATGTACGAACGTGTGATGGATGTGAATTTTTTTGGTTTAGTGCGCACGTTGAATGCCGCCAAAACGCTGTTGCGTAAGGCGGAAGGGCGACCGCAGCTAGTGGTGGTAAGCAGTTTGTCCACGGTATTGCCGCTGCCGCGCAATGAAGCCTATGGTGCTTCCAAAGCGGCATTAGATTATTTTGTGGAATCTCTGCGCGTGGATACTCGTCTCACGCCTTTGAAAATTACCTTAATTAAGCCAGGCTTTGTGGCCACGGCCTTAACTCACCAAAATGATTTTCCCATGCCTTGGATTATTAGCCCGCAAAATGCCGCGGTGCAGATCATTAATGCCATCGCAAAACAACGCACCTATTTTGCTTTTCCCTGGCGCTTACAGGCGAGTTTGCGCGTGTTAAGCTTGTTTTCCAGTGCTTGGTTAAAATGGGTTGCCCCGAAAATAACGCGTATAAAATACTGGTGACACTATGACCGATGGACGTTATTCATTAGCTATTGTGGGTAGTGGTATTGCTGGGCTGACCAGCGCCTATTTATTGGGGCACCGCTACGCAGTAACCCTGTTTGAAGCGGGTGACTGCTTGGGTGGGCATACGGCCACCCAGGTGGTGAATTATGCCGAGCGCGATTACAAAATTGATACTGGTTTTATTGTATTTAACGACCGCACTTACCCCAATTTTATAAAATTGCTAGCGCGTTTGAATGTAGCCATGCAGCCTACGGAAATGGGGTTTAGCGTAGTGGATGCGGCTGCCGGCTATGAATACGCAGGCAAAAATTTGAACACTTTTTTTGCGCAGCGCAAGAATTTATTCAAGCTTGGCCACTGGCGAATGCTGCGTGACATTCTACGTTTTAATCGGCAAGCCACTGCCGATTTTGTAGGCGGAAAATTAACGGCCGAGGAGACGCTTGACCAGTATCTGCTACGCAACCGCTATTCTGTGGAATTTATTCAGCATTATCTTATACCCATGGGGGCGGCCATATGGTCTTCGTCCCTGTCTGAGGTGCGAGAGTTTTCAGTATTGTTTTTTGTGCGGTTTTTTCATCATCACGGTTTGTTGAGCCTAGAAAATCGCCCCCAGTGGTACGTGGTTCGCGGTGGTTCTAATGCCTATATTGCGCCCATGTTGGCGGAATTTGGCGGTGGCCTAAAATTACAGGCGCGGGTGGAGGAGGTGCGTCGTACGTCTGAAGGCGTAACCCTGCGCGTGGGTGACGGCAAGGGGGGCAGCGAGCTGCACAGCTTTAATCAAGTGATTTTTGCTTGCCATTCGGATCAGGCGTTAACCATGCTAGCGGACGCCACCGCGGAGGAAACCGCCATCTTGGGGGCTATTCAATGGCGTAATAATCAGGTGGTATTGCACCGTGATACGTCGCTGCTGCCGCGCACACGGCTGGCGTGGTCAAGTTGGAATTATTGGTTGGATAAGGAAGCCAATCAATTACCCATGCTGACTTATTATATGAATTTATTGCAGGGCATTGAGTCACCGGTGGATTTTTGCGTAACGCTAAACGACGGCGGATTAATTAATCCGGATTTAGTCATCAATCGTTACCAATACGCACACCCAATTTTTTCAGCGCAAGCGCATGCCGCTCAAGCCCGCTGGCGCGAAATTAACGGTGTGCACAACACCTGGTTCACTGGCGCCTATTGGTTGAATGGATTTCATGAAGATGGCGTGGTAAGCGCCCTGCGTGTGGCTGAACTGCTTGGGGTGACGTTTGAATAGTGTTGTACATTCCTGCTTATATTTGGGCTGGGTTCGGCACCGGCGGTTCACACCCGCGCAAAATGCCTTTAAATATTATGTATTTATGCTTTTGGTGGATTTGCAGGAGCTGGAAGCTGTACTTAAAATTTCCCGGTTGTTGTCGCGCTCCCTGTTTGCGGTACTGCGGTATAAGCGCGAAGATTTTCACCAGCCGAGCAACCTCAGTATTCGTGAGGCCATAACACAAACCGTACAGCGGGAAACTGGCTGTACACCCGCAGGGCGTATTGCCGTATTAGCCAATTGGCGTTTTTTGGGGTTTCAGATCAACCCTATGACCACCTATTACTGTTGGGATGTAACCAACAGCTTTGTGGAATTTGTAGTGGCGGAAGTGACTAACACCCCCTGGAAAGAGCGCCACGCCTACGTATTGCGGGCCGAGCCAGGGCAGGAAAAGTTGCAGTGCTGTTTTAATAAAACGTTTTATGTGTCGCCCTTCAATCCTGTTGCTATGGAATACCGCTGGTTATCGACACCGCCCGCCGAGCGTTTGATGATCCATATCGAGAACTGGCAAACCGAAAAGGTTATGGATGCTACCCTGATGCTGGACCGTAAAACGCTGGACGCAAAAAACCTGCAGTCTGCCGCCATCCGTTTCCCGTTAATAACCGTAAAAGTAGTGTGGCTTATTTATTGGCAAGCGCTGAAGCTCTGGTATAAAAAGGTGCCCTACCATCAGCATTGACTTCAGTGTTGCCTCTACTGTTAAATCCGTGAAAGTTCATGATATGCCTGCCGGAGAAAATCCATGAAGTCCATAAGTTATGTAGACAAAAAGTATGACGGCGAACTAGCCGCGAGTTGGATCGATGGCATAGCCAAACGCATTTTGGTGGGCATTTTTTCGCGTATGCAGCGCGGTCACCTCACCATTGTGGACAGCGGCGAGGTAATGGTTTTTGGTGCGCCGCTGTCGCAAGGGGAAATAACGGCGCACGTAGTAGTACTGCATCCTTCTTTTTACCGCTATGTATTGTTCGGCGGAACCACCGGCTCGGGGGAAGCCTATATGGTCAATGCCTGGCAATCGCCCGATTTAACGCAGGTGATTCGGGTGATGGTGCAGAACCTTGATGTGATTAAACGCATGGATTCCGGTATTCATCGCCTGTATGGATGGCTGGGCACATTGCTGCACAAATTTAACGAAAACTCCAAAGACGGTGCGCGCCGCAATATTGCGGCGCATTACGATTTAAGTAACGATTTTTTTAGCCTTTTTTTAGACCCATTAATGATGTATTCCTCCGCGGTGTACCCCACGGCAACCGCCACCTTGGACCAAGCAGCCGCACACAAACTGCAACGGGTGTGTGAACGTTTGCAGCTACAGCCCAGTGACCACTTGTTGGAAATAGGCACAGGCTGGGGAGGTTTGGCAGTGTACGCCGCTCAAAAATTTGGTTGCCGGGTGACCAGTATTACCATTTCCGAGGCGCAATATACTGCTGCCTGCGCACGCGTGAAAGATGCAGGTTTGGAATCGCAAATTAGCATACGCTTGTGCGATTACCGCGATATGCAAGGCCAGTTTGATAAGTTGGTTTCAATCGAAATGATTGAGGCTGTTGGTTATCAATACTACCCTGCCTATTTTGCCAAATGCTCGCAATTGCTCAAACCGCAGGGTTTTATGCTGATTCAGGCCATCACCATTCCCCATGAGAGGTTTGAAGCAGGCCGCAACAGCATGGATTTTATTCGGCGCTACATTTTTCCCGGTGGTTGTTTGCCGTCGCAGCTGGAAATTGTGCGCAATTTGTCGATGCATACGGATATGGAATTGATCGATTTTGTGGATATTACCGCCGATTACGCACGCACCTTGGCAGCCTGGAAAACGCGCTTTTTTTCCAATCTTAATCAGGTGAAGGAGTTGGGGTTTGACGAGGTTTTTGTGCGCATGTGGGATTTTTATTTATCCTACTGTGAGGGCGGGTTTACCGAACGTGTAATTGGCACCGCACAATTTGTTTTTGCCAAGCCGCATGCGCGGTTAAGCGCTGCTGTCACCGCTCCGGTGTAATGCGCGCTATTAAATTTTTAGTCTAGCGGTGGTCAGCGCAGGTCTGAGGATTATATTCGACGAAGATTTGGCAGCGGCTATGGCCCCTGAATAGGTAGATGTGGACCCTCAATAGCAGGCGCTTGGGTTGATGTATGCCCACCCGAGGGGATGAATTGCACAGCTCACCCTATAACCGGTTGGTTACGTTTGGCATAATAGGCACCAGTTCACGTTGCCGAGCCTTAACCATGTTGAAAATTGAGTCTACTGATCAGCGCTTTGATGCGGTGTGGCTGGCTGGCAAGCAGTTTGCGCTGGGCAGTGCCGCTAGCAACCAGTTGATTATCAATGATCCCTCCGTTAGCCCGCAGCATGCGCGCCTTGTGGCCACCAGTGACGGCTATTTACTGAAGGATTCTGGCAGCCACCAAGGCACTTTTGTTAATGGCGTGGAGATTACGCAAACCCATGTTAAAGCTGGGGATGTGTTGCGCCTTGGCGCGGTTGAGCTGCGCTTAGTGAACCCCTTAGCGTCTGTGGAGCGGCTTAAAAATGGGGCTAGCACTTGGTCCTTGTTGGCCAGTTCCAGCTTTTTGTCAGGGCAGGAATTTCCGCTACTGGCCAAGGACCCTGCCTCCAGCACTGTGCTTGTCGGGCGCGGTAAACACTGCGATATCGTGTTCCCCGGATCCCATTTGTCGCGGCAGCACGTCGCCATTACTATTGAGCCGGGTCAACTGCGGCTGCGCGATTTAGGCTCCGCCAACGGCACCTTCATTAACGACAAGCGTATACAAGAGGGCGTGGCCTTGCCGGGGGACAAAATCCGTTTGGATATTTTCACCTTCAAGGTCGTGGGGCCAGCAGAGCCCTCCCGTGCGGTGCAGGGGGGTACCGTTGCGGAGTCGGAGGACGGGCAAAGTGCGCCTAAAGAGTGGATCACGCGGCCAACCTCACCTGGTAACCGCGAGGAGCCCAAGCCTGATTCCATGAGCCGGACGTGGCTTGCGCTTAGCGTTGCACTGCTCGTTGTGTTCTTTGTGATGATTGTTTATTTGTTTGCGGGGTAGAGTTGGCTTGGTTGGTGAGTGTAAGGAATTAATCGAAAGCCCTTGCAGCCAATTTCCCGATTCAGGTTGCCGCCTAGAAAGCAAAAATTATTCATTTCTAGGCGCCTCAGTCCCACCCACAAAATGCTGCACGATAACACTGCCCACCATATCGCCCTCAACATTAACCGCCGTGCGGAAAGTGTCCAGTAGCCGATCAATGGGCAATAAAATAGCAATTGCTTCAGTAGGTAAGCCGACGGATTGCAACACCATCACCATGGTGACCATGCCCGCGCTGGGTATGCCGGGGGCGCCTATAGCGGCTATCATCGCCGTGCAAAATACGATCAATTGTTGCCCCATGGATAATTCGATGCCAGCCAAATTAGCCACAAATAAAGCTGCCGCCGCCTCATAGAGTGCGGTGCCGTCCATGTTAATCGTGGCGCCAAGCGGAACAACGAATCCAGCAATGCTATTGTCCACTTTGAGATTGTCTTCGGTGCAGCGCAGGGTTATCGGCACGGTGGCATTGCTGGAGCTGGTGGCAAAGGCGGTAATTAAGGCGGGGCGGGCGCCGCGCCAAAACCAGAGCGGGGTTTTTCGGGTGAGTAGCCATAGTGTTCCTGGCAGCACTATGACCCCATGAATGATAAGCGTGACTATTACCAACATAATAAACTGCAATAGGGTGGTTAATAATTCACCGTTTTGGTTGGCTACCAATTTCGTTAGCAAGCCCGCAATACCAATCGGTGCCAAGCGCATAACCCAGCCGACGATGCGCATGATCAGCTCCAACACTATAGTCATTAGCGTCATGAGCGGCTTCGCTCGGTCGCCCACCGCCACCATCGCGGCTCCAAAAAATAACGCGAACACTAAAATTGCCAGTACATTTCCGGCGGCAAACGCTGCAAAGGGGTTGATAAACAGTCCATGCAGTAAGTCCGCTAAAAAGTCTTTAGGCGCCAGTGCCTTGTGTTCATAGTGGCTTATGGCGTCGGCAAATAGGGACAACTGCAATCCTTGTCCAGGCTTAACTAAGTTGGATGCCGTAAGGCCTAGGATGATTGCGGCGGACATGGATACGGCGAAAAAGCTTAGGGTTATCAGCCACACCCGTTTGGCTTGGTGGTGCGCTTGCAAATTGGCAATGCCAACACAAATGGATGTGAAAATTAACGGCACTAAGATCATTTTAAGTAAATCCATAAATAGACTGCCGCACAGGCCAGCCACATACAGGGTGTGTATTTTCAGGGCGGCATCTGCAGGTACAAACCTCAGTCCGTAGCCTGCCAATATGCCCAGCAGGGTGCCAATAATAATTTGGGTGTTCAAGTTGCGCATGGAATGGTTATCCCGTGGAGTGACGATAGGTCGCGTAGCCTAAAAGTTAGGGGGCCAGAAATTTTTATTTAACTTAGAAAGTGAGTTCCTAGGTTAACCCGCTCAGTGGATAGCTTAGAGTGTTGGGGCTCAAGTGAGGCATCCCGATTCAATCCCGAGTCCCGAGGTTACAAAAAATTCAGTGGCGCACCCTGGCTATTGATATTGTCCACGATCGTTTGTGGATCGCTAGTATAGGCCGCTTGTTGGCTTATAGGGTTGCGCTGCCAAGTATCCCAACCACTGTCGGTCGCCGATAATTCAAAACCGGCCGCCTCGGCTATGCGTTGTGACGCTGGGTTGGTGGGTTTGATGCGCGCATGCAGGCGCATGGCTGTCGCTCCACAAAAGGCCCTTAGGAGGGTTTTGCCGATGCCTTGCCCTTGGTGTTCAGGTGCGATGCTCCAGGATAAAAAATAGCGCTGATCGGCTTCGCGGTTTAACCGCAGTTGCCCTGCGGGTAGGGAGTCATATTCAGCAAGTAGGAGCAGCGCCTGTGGATCGGCGAGTGTTGCTGCCAGCCAGGCCAAATGTGTTTCGAGAGAAATAATGTGTGTGTTTAGCGATTGCTCGCGACTGCTGGCGTGGTTGCGCCAGGCCAGAAGCTGCTCACCATCGTCAAGCCTAGCCAGTCGCGTGCGTAACGCCATCACTCGGACTGCGCCATGAGTTGTTTCGCCATAATGATATTTTTGTCATGAGTGTCATCCAGTTTGAGAGGGTTGGTCTCCATGATTTCATAACATTGCTTTAAAAAAGTCATATAGGTTTTGCGACCAATTTGATAAGCCTCGTTGAACCTTTTAAGGTCGGTTTGATACAGACAGCATTTCAGAATAAGCGTGAAATAACCGTGCAAACTGCCGCGTAGTAACATACAGGCAACAGGTTCGGATTCTTTGAGTTTTCCAACGGCAAAATATATTTCGTTCAATTTGGTGTACAGATGTTCTGCTGAGTCTATGTGCTTGGGTAAGCCGATCTTTTTGCGCGAAGCAAAAAAACCTTGCAGATAATTTTTGGTGATGGATTTTGGTGTATGTGCGGTAACTGGAAATCTTACAAAATGGTTTGCCTTTAGCTGGTACAAGAAATCGGTTTTGTTGTGCAGCGGCTCAAAGTCGTCGATTTCCGCAAGTGGTTTTGGGGTTGTTCCTTGTATATAAGCCCCGTTGTTGGAGTTGTATACCTGCACACCTCCCTTTACGCGGTCATAATAGGTTAGCAAAATTTGCATGTTTACCCGCGTGGAGTCGAGAAACAAACTGGTGGAAACCTGCTCGCAGAAATTGCCTTTAATAAAATAGTTCGTGGCGGTGTTTTCCAGCGGGCTGAAATTCTTAATGTTGGTTTTTTCGGTGAGTGTGTGATACGGGCTGAGGCTGGAATGGTGATCGCCTTCTGGGCTCATGCCTAAATCCACACCGATTAGGTAGATTTGGGTGAACCCCATAGCCAAGGCGAAGGATAAACCCGCGTTGGTTACGGTGGGGTTGCACAGCGGCAAATTTCTAATAATATCTGGCGGCGCCACGTCATTGATTAATTTTTCACCGCAATCGTTAGGTTTCCTGGCGATGCAGGCATCGTCAAACATGGCAATAACTTCCGGTGATGAAGTGTTCAAGCAGAGAAGTGTGATGCCTTCGCGGTCTGCTGGGGTTGTGCCCACTTCTAACCAGTCTTTAACATCGATATTGCGCTCCATCTCGACATGGAAATCAGGCTTTATACCCTTTTTAGCTAGCGAACTTAATGCCGTGCCACAGGAAAATACGATGGCGTTGGAGCGGTTGCGCTGCAAAAACTCAATGTGCTTGTCCAGCGACGGGCCATTGCCAATTAGCAACAATGGCGGCAGAGCCGTTGGTTTAAGCGGTTCTTGTCGAAATAGGTAAACGTTGTTGTTTAAATTGGCCGCCGTATGGGAAAAACTGACTTGCTCGTCGTCAAAAAATCCAGTGCCGGAGGCATTTAAATGGAATTCTTTTTTGTAGCGCTCAATAAATTCCTCCTCTTTTACGCTGCCGAAGTGGCGATAGAGGAAAGTATAAACAATGTTATGTAGGCCTATTTTGTCGGTCAGTAATTTTAAATCGGCCATGGCATCGGGCGTTTCCATGCCGATGAGTAATTTAATCATTTTTCCGGGTTTCAAAAAATATTTAATAACCTCGCCCCAGTCGATGGTGTGTAGGCTGGCGTAAAATGAATCTTTGTGCGGGTCGAAAATGCACAGTGTGTAAATGTCCATGGCTTTAAGTAAGCCGGGGAGCTGATAGCCGAGACCGCAGCCTGTCATGATCATCAGGCCCACCGGCTTGGACGCGTCGACTTTAGTGGTCGCCATCATGTCATTACAGACATCTATGAGCGAGTTAATGAGGGGCACGTGGATGTGTGCGTCGTTCATGATTTTGCTTTTGCCAAACGATACGCTGGAGAACGTTGGCCGCAGGATGAAATCGGATACTTGTTTGTCGCTAAATGCTTTTGGGTCGCTGGCGTAAACCGGGCGGTCATTTAGGTTGTAATTGACGAGGTTCAGATAGCCGTCGGTGGTATATTGCAGGCGCAGTTCCTGGGGCTCGTAGTCAATGAATTGGTCATAAATTTCGGGGGCGGCTTCCTTGAAAATTGCCATGTTGCGCTTGAAGCGCACTTCTAGCTCAAGCTGCAAGTTCTGCATTTCGGCTCGCCGTAGCAAATCTTGTAGCATCTCTTGGGCGGTCGGTTCTTGATGGGTTGGCGCGTTCGAGCTGGTTTCCATGACAAAATTCTGGCAGTAGCGAAAGATAGGTGTGCCTTGCAGCATCTGTGCCTGAGCGCAGGTTTTCTCTCCTCCTGTCACTTGTATTAGGCCTTGACCGACTCGGTATTAGTCAGTACTGTATGCACACACAGTATAAATATGAGGCTACATCAATGGCAGTTATCGCTGTATGGCAATGTGATCGGGACGGAGCTATGTTTCAAAATAAAAAAGATGCCGATGAACACGACAAAATGTTGGAGTTGGCCGAGAGCATTAGTCTGTTGATTGAACAAAATGTTGTCGGTGTCTCGGAAGGCGTTTGTGAGGCTATCGGCTTGTTGTTGGCCAAACGCCGTGAAGCGCTTGCCAAGGCCTGCAAAGGGCGCCCCGAAGCGCTGTTTGAGGTTGAAGAGGGCGTCGTGGCAGCGGCTAGTGCAGATGAGGCCGATGAGGTGACTAACGTTTTACCCCTGAAATCCAAGGGTTAATAGGTGACTCCAGGCTCTAGTGTTGACGGATAGAGTCCGTTTACGCTGAGGGCTCTGGGGTCTTTTTATCATGGGGATATAGTCGGTCTTTTGAGGTGGGTCATCTAGGCTTCATAGCCAATCACCAGGTCATCTGTCTTCGCCCGTTCAGGGCTTTTGTTGTTTGTTTTTGAGCCACCTTGATCCGCGTGCAAGTCATCCACGGGGCAGTCTTTTGGTGATGCTATTGTGTCTGTGACTTGGCCATCGGGCCCTTCGACTTCCCAAGTATTTGCCCTGCTAGCCCAGAATGGGTAGCGCTTGGTGCAAAAATCCGTACAATCGCCGGCCTTCTTAAACCTAGAAACCTCAGTTGGATCACCAAAGTCTGCGCAACCCCCGGGCAGCGCCTAGCAAAAGTTAAAAATCACGAACAACCAACCAGGTTGCCCGTGATTTTTAACTTTCACTAATCACACCAATGGATTACACAGCTTTTTGGCGCC
>CAMCXE010000107.1 GCA_945882995.1 Thalassocella blandensis
ATTTTCGCAAGGGTAGGGGTGATAAGCCGACGTATCCACGCAATATTCAAGTGCCGCCGGACATGGTATTTAATCAATAATCCGTTTAGCGACTAGGGTAGGGCGCCCTTGTGGGCAATCGCCTTCTATAAAAAAGGCCGCTAAAAAGCGGCCTGTTCTGAAACGGCGCTGGATACTAAGCCCGCATTGCCTGCCGCACCGACGCCAAACGCACACATAACACAAATACCTGCATGGCGGATTCCACCTGCGGCACAGTGGGCACGGATGGGGCAATACGAATGTTGGTGTCTTGAGGATCTTTACCGTAGGGGTATGTAGCACCGGCGGGGGTGAGTTTAACACCGGCTTCGCCAGCTAAGCGCACAACCTCTTTCGCTAAGCCAGGGCGAGTGTCGAAGGAAATAAAGTATCCACCATCGGCGGATTCCCATGCGCCAAGGTCATTGTCGCCAAAGGCCTCCTCTAAATGTTTAAGTACGCAAGCGAAGCGAGGTTTTAAAATTGCGGCATGTTGTTGCATGAGATTGTGCAGAGCAGTTGCATCCGGAATGAGTTTTACATGGCGCAACTGATTCACTTTATCTGGGCCGATGGTCAAAATGCTCAGGACCTTTTGAAACCCCTTAAGGTTGGCAGCGCTGGCGCCCATAAACGCCACACCGGCACCCGCGTGAGTAATCTTGGACGTGGAGCCGAATTGCAGTATGGAATCTTCGGTGCCAGCTGCCTGCGCGGCGCTAAATAGGCTCAGCAGTTGCACAGGGTTGGCTGACAAATCATGTACGGCGTAGGCGTTATCCCAAAACACGCGGAATCCTGGGCCGGCAATCTTGCCTAAGGCTGCAATGCGCTGCACAGTTTCATCGCTGTAGACCACACCTGATGGATTAGAATATTTGGGTACGCACCAGATCCCTTTGATGGACGGGTCGGCTTTAATCAGAGCTTCCACCTCAGCCATTACTGGGCCATTAGAATCCATAGCCACGTTGATCATTTCGATGCCGAACTGTTCGCAAATGGCGAAGTGACGGTCGTAACCGGGCACTGGGCAAAGAAATTTAACCTTGCCGGCTTTGTGCCAAGCCGAGTCACTGCCTTCAAGGCCAAAAAAATGGGCCGCCATCATGGCTTGGTGCATTAACGTCAGGCTGCTGCTACCGCCGGCGTAAACGTTAGCGGCAGGAATACCCAGTAAAATAGCGCCCAGTTCCCGCGCTTCGGGAATGCCATCCAAACCGCCGTAATTGCGTGTATCCACGCCAGAAGCGGATAGGAAGTTGCCCTGTAAAATGCCATCTAGGGCGTCGGCTAGGTCAAGTTGTTCGCTGGAAGGTTTTCCACGGGTTAAATCGAGATTGAGCTTTTGGTCCTTAAACGCAGTATATTTGGCGCTGAGCTCAGCTTCCCAAGTTTGAAGTTGTTCCAGTGGAGCATTGTGAAGTTGCAAAATTCGACCCTCGTGCTGTATGAATGAATCCGGTTAAATGGCCGCGCAGTATAGCGGGACTCGGTGCACGATTCACGTATTGCACCCAGCGCTTTCAGTTTAGATTCAGTAGCGCTTAACAACACTGGTGGCATCGAAACCACTCGGAGATAATTTATGCACAATTTCAAGCCATTGCAGGCCTGGATTTTCGGTTGTGGGTTGGTGGGGAGCCTATTTGCCCTCACAGCCTGCCGCACCACCTCGGATACCTATGTGGACTATCAGGACAGGCGCCTAACGCCGGTTCAGCCGCGCCTCGATCTTAAACATTTCGATTTGGTTGACACTCAGGGGCGTACCTCAATCGGCTCTAGTGACCCAGACCTGCGCCTCGACCCACGCAACAACTTCGGTGACTTCACCCTTTCCTGGGACGCCAATTTCAGCGACGACTATCGAGCCACCTTTTATGTAAGCCCCACCATATTTGCCTCGGACGGGCGCCAAATTGCTTACAACTATTGCGGCTATCGCCATAATTGCGGTTTTACCGGCAGCGCATTTTGTACCTACAGAGCCGATTACTCCGTGTCCTGTGCATCCAACGCCTCCGTGGATTTGGCAGGCTGGATTACACCCAGTCCGCGCAAACTTTTCCTCATTTTGGAGCTTTGTGATACGCGCTCGCTCAGTTGCCAACAAGATTTTCACGAGGTCACATTTTATTAATCGTTATCCACAGTCGCCATTAGCGGCACTCATGAGCACTCAGGGGTGTATTGAGTCGGCGGAATTGGTGGGCGATGGGCTAGTGATGCCGCTCGCGAAATTGCCGGCTTTTTTGCGGTTATTGCTAACCACGGACGGCACCGTAACTAAAAGTCTTGAGGCCTATTTTTGGGAGACGGTGGAAATTGCCGACCTGGTGCAAACCTTAGGCGTCGACCAATCTACTAATGGCGTGCTAGCGGCGCCGCAATTGTTTCGCAAGGTAAACTTGGTGGGAAGCCATTCCAAACGCCGTTATGCCCGTGCGGAGTCAACTGTGGCGATTAATGATTTGCCGCCTCATTTAGCGGATGATTTATTGGCAGGGCAAATTGGTATAGGCGAATTAGTGCGTGCTAGCGGCCTAAGCAGTTTTCGACAGATCTTAGCGGTAGGCCTGCACTCCACCCCGCTCGGCCTGGAAATTTGGCGACGTTACGCCATTTATGTACACGAGCAACCGGCAATTCAAATTACGGAGTGGTTTCCGTTGGCAATTTATTGTTAGTGGTTTTTTACTATTAACCCGACATCGAAAGATGCTGGGTTAATAGTAAACGCAGAACGCGTTTTTGGCGGCTTTGCCGCGCAACCAAAATACATCAGGACGATGTATTTTGGTGTCGGGTTAATAGCATCTTCGGCCGATGCAAATACTCATCGCTTTGGGGATTGATGCAGCCCTTCTGCACATTACCGTTAGAAGTGGCATGTGTCGTGCTGCGATAACAGCGCCCAACCACTGCAGGAAAATGCCCATGGCCAGATCGGTCGTTCAATACCTTTCGAACATGTCCAACGGGAAGTTGGTGCTTTGGTGTTACCTCATCTGGTGGGTCAGCGCAGTGACGCATCATTTCGATCCATCACCGGCTATTTGGTTAAATTCTGTCGGCATTAGTCTAGTGATTGGTTTTGCTTTATTGCTGAGTGTTGGCGGGCTTAAGTCCGCCACTCGGGATGGCTGGCAGACCTGTCGACTATTTGCCATGCCGTTTTGCGTATCAAGCTTTTCTTCGCTTATCAAAGGGAAGGGATTTGTGCTTATTTTTCCGCCGTCTAGTGGTGAGTTGGCTGTTGCTGTGAGTTTGTGTGTGGGTTTTGCAGCCCTAGTGATCACACTGCGCAAATTCCACTTATTGAACAGCACCCAAGCCGTTTCCTAATAGGTTCTCACCGAGAACCCTAGTAATCCTATGGGATTTGTTAATCGGTTCAATTGTGAAACAGGCGTTAATTCGCCCACATTAGGTGCTCCCCGTGGAGCACTTTAAACAGCCAGTGCTGATTTGATACTTTTACCCACGGCCACATCAATGCCATCAGGATTTTTCCGGCGAATGCGGGTGTCGAGCACCGTTTGCGGCACGCCCAGGCTTGCCCCAAGCGTACGTGCTGCGGACTCCAAGCCGTCTTCCACGGGCACATCGCCGGCAGCGGCTAACATCCCTGATCGGCTATCAAAAGCCCCTGCGCCGAAATCGTTGTCTGCAGGCACAATCCCACCCACCACACCCGGTTTTATGCCTAAACCGGTAATTGCCATAACATGATGATTCAAATTATGTGATCGCCCTGCATTAAGGCTTTGCTTTAAGGTTCGGCCAAACACGGCCAAATTTGCCAGAGTAACTTGATCGGTCAGGCCCATGGCTTGAAGCTTGGTAAAAAAATAATTTAGGTCGGCAATGCCTTGGTAGGTTTGTTGGGCCTCTTGCGTCAGGCCTGCGTCATTGTGATTATCGCCGCCAAATGCGATGGACACGGTGGCAACGGCTGTAATATTTAATTTAAAAGCTAGGAGCGCCGCATCAATTTGGGTTTGAAGATTGGAGTCGAGGCCGGTTAAGGTGCCCAATTGTTGAATCACATCACTGCTTAAACTGCGCACTTGGGTTTGGGATTTCGCATGCTCATCGAGCCAACGTACCTGTGATGGGCTTACAGCGCCGCCGCCCGTGGATTTCAAAATTGTATAAAATTTATTTACGTCTTGGTCGCGCAAGGTTCGCAATTGTTTTTCCGCGGCAGCGGGGTCGGCAAATAAGCCTTTTAATGCCGAAGGTGTAATACGCTGAATAACTTGCCCTTGATATTTCACCGAGGGCGCGCTGAAATTCATGGGTTGAGGTTGTATGCACCCCAACAAACTGGGTTGGGCCAGCGCATAGGAAATAATCGACGCAATATCATCCGGGCGAGAGGTTTCACCCATGGGCCCGCGTGAACTACCCACTAACGACATCACATTGGCAAATTGTGGGTGAATATTTTGATAGGTGCGATGGTGAATAAACGTGGTGCGGTCCAGCGCCCATTGCGGTAGGGTTGCCCAGGGTTTAGCCGCCTTTACCTGCTGACTTCCCAATTGAATGGCCACTGGCGTCATGTCATAGGAAGTGGTTGGCCCATTGGGATTATTAAAAATTCCCGGCTGTGTTGCATCGTATGAACCCGGACAATTCGCATTAAACGGATCACCGTTACTGCTAAGGTTAAGCAGTAAATATTGCGGTTTTTGCGTGGCGGCCGCAAGGTCCAGTGCGTGAGCTGATGGGATTTGCATTAGCTGTAAAGCGCCAACCGGAATTCCCGATGCCAGCGCGCGCAAACCCAAAGCGGCCGACCCCACCAAAGACTGTCTGATGATATTTCGACGTGTCTGTGTCATCACAATCACCTTAATAGTCTAGTGAGGTTAAAAAGGGCGATGAACACCCCAAGCTAAATACCGAGGCGTAACGCTGCTGCAAAGTGGCATTTGGGATGTTCGTGGCATTGAAATGGTCGGTCAATAATGTGTCTGCCTGTATATACAGCGCATCGCCTTTCGGAATCCCCATCAGGTTTTCCATTAAATAGGTTTTGAAAGTTGTAAAATTACCCATGGGTATATATTTAGTCCCTAATTTATTGAGTGCTGTGCGATAACAAATATTTTCCGTGGCGGCATAATAGAACATGTCTGGCATGCTGGGCTGACCCGGCTGCACAGCACCACGCGCCCACTCATCCTCAGGTAGCACAGCTGAAATAAGGTTAATTTGCCGAATTTTGTCATCGCAGGGACTGTAACTCCCTGTGGTGTCGCCAGCATAATTGTTTAAACGCGCAGCCAAATTAAAACAAAAATGTTGTCGTCGACTGACGGAGGTTAGGTTCATGTCCACCAAACCATTTTGTGTTGTGATTTTTTTAGTGATTAAATCGGAACTGAAAAATGACGACATAAGCACGCTGAATTTGAAACCTGAACCTCTGAAATCCTCTGCCACGGTTTTAAATGCCGGATCTGCTGTCTCGCAGGCTTGAGAGTTCGCGTAGTAACACAACTTCTGCACCCAACCCTCGGCAAAGGAGGGGTGACTGGCAAGCGTTGTGGCCAAATCCGTTAACGAATAGCCACCTAGACTGGTATGCCCATCGAAGCTAAATGTCGGCTTTTGATTATTGGGCACATCCAAGGGCCTTGAAAAATCGGCATTAAATACCTTGGTGAAATAACTGCGCATGGGGTCCAGTAATTTATGGCATGACTGGCAATCTGGGTCGGCGGCGTGTATGGGGTCTAAACCCTCACTGGACAAGGGCACGGACGTGTCTGTGTTGGTAATGGCTTGGCCCAGTGCCACAACGAGCATTTGATTGGTGACTACACGAAATTGGTTGTCGTCATTGGTGCGCCATTTCGCCAAAAATGGCATGGACGTAAAAAAGCCTGGGCGGGGCACGCGTACATAAATCGTGTCCGCCGACCGCAAACGCGGCAAATCGTAGAAGGGAATAATATCGGCTGCTGGTGTATTCGCCGTTATGGCTTTTATAGTTACTTTTTTCCATGTGGTGAAATCCGCTGCCACAAAAGGTGCATTACTGGCATTGGCGGCATGTTCTGTGGCTTCTTCTAAGCGTGCCCAAAAATAGCCAGGGTGAGTCAATTTGAAGCCATTAGGACTTTGGTTATTTTGTGGATCTGCCCAGGGGACACACCATTGTTTTTTACTAATTTGATCGGCAATGGGTGTATCAGCCGTAACTGTAAGGTGGCTGCAATCGTTGTAAGCAATTTGTAAACTCGGACCACCTTTGATTGCCGCATCGGACGCAATGAAAAAACTCATGAGCGCCGGTGTCATTTGCCATTGCTCCGTGGTAATTATCTCGGTGAAGGGGCGATCCTGAGCGATGATATCCATAACAGTATTTTGCACATACTGGGTAATATTGTCGTAAATGAATAACTTATTGGTCACCGGCAGGCTGCCCGCAGCGTCTGAATTAATAATCTGGCTGGCAATGCTTGTGCGAGAAACCTTGTCGCTACTTTGCAATACATTCGTTAAAAACCATCCGAGTTTTTTCGAATACAGCGGGTTTAGCATCCAGGTTTTTACCAGCGCCGCCAATTGAGTCGGGTCTTGTTTGATTTGCGCTAATTCTGCGGCAGTGGGTGGTAATCCAATTAAAATACCTTTGGCTTTGCGCAAATAGGTTTCCGGCCTTAAGGTTACTTTATCCAGAGGCACCGCAACGTTTGGGTCCGGCAATACTTGCCATAAATAGGCGGCCACATCCATGGCGCATTGGCCCAAACATTCTGTGGGTGAGGGCATGTCCTTATTGATTTTTACGCGCAGTGTTTCCCGTGTATAACTGGATTTAATTGAATGATCGGCTGCTGTTAAGTCGTGACAGGCCGCGCAGGTTGCGGTAAAAATTCGCTTGCCTGATGTGGTGTCTCCGGCCCAAAAATGCGGCGTGCCGCCCACAACTAATGTGAACCGATCTAGCGTTAGCGCGCTACTGGGTAGGTTATCCGTAATGACAAACGTAATATCGGCCCTGCCTAAAACTTTGCCCCATAAATCTACGTTGATATCCGCAAACTGAGCGCCAGTGGCTGTGGGCGAATAACGCAGTAATAGAATATTTTTGGTTTTGCCCTGCGGCAAAGCGCGAATTTCGAATTCTCTGCCAGCGGCTGCCACTGTCATGGCAAACGTAATTTGATTGACGCCCGTTAAATCGACGCCCTTGTAGGTAACTTGAGAGCCCGGTAGCAGATTGCCGATGGCGGCGCCGTTATTGACTAGCTGCACGCCCGTATCTTTGCTGCTGAACCATTCGGCCTCGATAATTTTTTTACCGTCTAAGGAAATGGCACCTGAACTAGAGGAGGAAGAGGTGCTCGACGACGAGTTAGAGCTGGAGGACGTGGAGCTGGATGAGCTGGATGAGCTGGATGAACTGGACGAACTGGATGAGCTAGACGCGCTACTGCTCGACCGAGAGCTTGATGAAGACGAACCACTTGACGACGCGGGATCACCATCCAAGTTGGCACCACAACCCGCCAGCAGCAAGACAAGCGCGACACCACCCCAATACCGAGACATAAGTTTTTCCTATCAATTTGCGTTTGTATGTAGACTCAACCCATTACAATGCAGAGTATAGCAATCGGTTGACAAGTCTTTTCGTATAATACTTATCAATAGCCCAAACCTTTTGGTAGCACTAGGGACCCCTGCCATTGGGGGCCAAGCTTGAATCGACAGGCGGCGAAAAGTAGAAGGACAGGAAGACGACCAAACACCCGGCAGCTATGGCCAATATTCAAACCTAAATGTCTCGCGGCCCAGGTTTGCTCGTAATCTAAGCCGCACGCTAGAGGGTGGCGGGATCGGTTGGGCCAATGTATACGCAAAAACCATTGGCCAACCGATTGGATGATTGACATAGATAACGCTGGTTAAGCGCCACAGGAGTATGCGCAGACTTTAGTCGTTTCCGTGAGGCGGCTTGGACTAATACACGTGGCTGCCCCGGGTACGTTTTCCAATAATTGCCAAGGCGGCTACACGATAGGCTTCAGCAAGTGTGGGGAAGTTGAAAATACTTTCAACGAATATATCCACCTTGCTTTGGGTGAGTAGCGCCATCTGGCCAATGTGAATTAATTCGGTGGCGCCTTCGCCAACAATCATTACGCCAAGAATTTTTTCACCGTCAGAGTCGCAAATAATTTTTAACATGCCTTGTTGAATGCCGGAAATTTGGCCGCGGGCTATTTCGTCGAAACGCGCGATACCAATAAGTATGTTGCCGTGAATTTTGCGGGCCTGCTCTTCATTTAAACCCACTGCAGAAAGTTCAGGAATGGAATAAATGCCAGAGGGGATAGTCTCGTTGGTGTCACCCACGGCAATACCAAAGGCGTTGCACGTGGCCCGCCGGCCTTGTTCCATGGACGCCGAAGCCAAGGAGGGTGGCCCGATGATGTCACCAGCCGCGTAAATGTGCGGCACACTGGTGAGCAAATTCTCATTTACATTAATCAAACCTTTGGCATTTAAGCTAAGCCCAGCTTTGTCGATTTCCAGCTCCTCTACATTGGAAATTCGGCCTGCAGCGCAGAGTAGTTTGTCGCTCTTAATCTGTCGGCCATCGTCCAGCTCGGTAACCACTGCGTTAACGCCGTTCCAGTAGGCTTTGGTTACGGTGCTATCGCCTAACCAAGTACCACCCATGGCTTCAAAGGCTTGTACAAAGGTATCGGTCAGATCTCTATCCAAAAAACCTAAGGGGCGTGGATATTTGTCGATCATGGTTACTTTTACGCCCAATGCTTGAAAAATGGAGGCGTATTCGCTAGCAATTACGCCGCCACCCAATACGGCAAGGCTTCGTGGCAGGTACAGCATAGATAGGATGGAGTCGCTATCGAATATATGTTCGTGGTCGACGTCGATGTTGTCCGGTTTACGCGGGATGGAGCCGGTGGCGATAACAAATACATCTGCATGGAGAATTTCCGAGTCCCCACGTACGCGGGTTATGCGCAGTTCGTGTGGCGAAACAAACGTGGCCCGGCCGTGCACAAATTCCACACCGTTGCGGCTAATTTGGCGGCTCATATAGGCATAATGCGCGGCCAACACATCGCTTAGGCGCGTAATGAGCGTATTTAGCTCCACATCCGCGGGAAGCGAGTAGTGAGCCAGCTCAGCGCTCATGCGCATATTTTTAACCCGCAGGGCGTTTTCCCGCAGGGTTTTGGACGGAATGGTGCTGCGCTGCACACAAGACCCGCCCAGTTCACGGCTACGCTCCACTAACACCACAGTTTTGCCAGCTTTGGCTCCCTGAATGGCGGCTTTTTGGCCCGCAGGCCCACTCCCAATAACCACTAAATCCACATGGCGACTGCTGGTCATTGCGACATACTCTCCAGTGTACCTTCAATATTCGTCTGTTTTTCTAATAGGTTTTCAATGTCGTCTGGGTAGAGGTTGAGGTCCCCCATTACGGGGTGCGCCATCAACTCCTGTTTTGTAAGGATTGGGTATTCAGGCGAAACTTGGAACCCGTATTGCGCGAATTTGGAGGCGGCAACCACAATCATGGTGAGCTCCTTGGAATTGCCCGCTTTCTCGTATTGATCAAACCAGGTCACTACGTCGCACAGCACACTAGGCATTTCCCAGCGGTGTACTACCTGCACGCCAATAATTCGGCCGAAGATGTTTCCGAGGGGGAGGATCTCAGCTTCCGTAAGGGCTAAGCCTAAGTTGTTGGCGATCTCTGAGGCGGCTTGAAGGCAAACAGGCCGACCTATGTCTTGTAACAATCCAGACAAAAACGCGGCCTCAACATTACGTTTGCAGACGCGGGCCACTTCTTTAGCCCAGAGCCCTGAATACAGCGAGAAACGCAGCTGGTTTTGGATCAGCTTATTAAAACCCGGCACATTAAACATTTTGGAGTTGATAGAGGCCGCCAAAGCGATCTCGCCAATAATTGACATCCCTAAGCGGGAAATAGCCTGCTGCAGGGACACCAGCTTGGTGTTGGGCGCATATAGCGCGGAGTTGGCAATACGCATCACATGCCCCGCCAATACCTGATCACTTTGGATAAGGTTGGCTAAGTCGGCCATCACTGAGCTGGAGTCCTGCGTCAGGCGCATGACCTTATTGGCCACTTCAGGCAGCATTGGCACTTCAATCTCTTTCTGCTTAATCTTGAGTGTGAGCTGCTGGGATAAGGTTTCGGTAAGAGGGTTGGGAGCCATAATGCCTCTGGGCATTGCATGTGGGGTCGTCGATAAGTTTAATTTAGACGTTTAACGCCATTTCTGCTGAGAAATATCGTGGATCTGGCATAAGAATACCCCTGTGACGCCAATTTAACGCGCTAGGCTTGAGTTCTTGGAAAACTTTAGCTGCTTCAACTATAGTCAAACGGAGCTTTAATCCGACCTAATGTGTGGCCGCGGCGCTCTGTGTGACACCACTAGTCTATCGAAGAGGGACGATCTAACGTGTACAGTGTTTTGATATACAGTAAGCAGCTATCTGCGTTGGCTACCCACGTAGAGAGTTATTTTAAGGCTGACGTAGCCGACAGTGTGCAGGGCATTAAAGAGGCTATGGCACAAAAGCGTTACCGGATTCTGGTGTTGGATGCCATAAACGATGCCGAGCCGGATGTGGCCCTCTGGGAGTCGTTGTTGCAAATTGAAGCCATGAAGAATGTGCCGTTTATGGTGTTGGCGGCTACCACCAATTTGCAACACAAACTCAAGGCTTTTGAAATCGGTTGTGACGATTTTATTGACAGCGGAACCACCGGCGTCGAAGTCTGCGCCCGCATTACTAAAAGCATTTTTCACCGCATCGCCAATGAACAGTTGCATCAACGCCTTGAAATGGCCACCGAAACGGCTCGCAATGCCATGGTGGACAATTCAGACCTAGGGGCGAACATTCAATTTTTACTGGCAGTGCACGACTGTGACAACTTAGACCAGCTGGGTCAGCAGTTGTTTGCCACCCTCGAGCGCTATGGACTTTCTTGTAGCTTGCAGTTGCGCAGTACCTTGGGTATCAAAGATATGGAAGCCCACGGTATGGCCAAGGATTTGGAATCCCAATTGTTGTACCAACTTAAAGACTCAGACCGCTATATTGATTTTGGCCAGCGCACCATCGTGAATTACAATCGAGTGTCACTGTTAATTAAAAACATGCCACTTGATGACCCTGAAAAATACGGTGCTATTAAGGACAATACGTTTTGTTTGTTGCAAGGCTTAAATGCCCGTATTGTGGCGCTGGAAGATCATTGCCGTTTGCTGGCCGAAAAGGAAGCGCTGCGCAAATTATCGACGGACATTAATAATACGGTGTCGACCCTAAAGGATTCGTATCAAGCGGTTATGTTACAAATTGTGGCGGTGGTGGAAGGCGCAACCGAAAAAATCCAGCACCGTTTACCCATGCTGGCTTTGTCCGACAAAGATGAGCAATTTATTGATAGGGTCACGGAGCAATTAATTCGGGAAACCAATCAGGTTTTTGGCGAAGGCCTCAAGGTGGATGAAATATTCGAACAGCTAGAGCGCACAGTAACTCGGTCGCTGGATTCTTTATCTCACGAAGATCAAGAGAAAAAATTGAACGGTAAAGGCAGCGTGCCACCCGATAGTAGTGCGGTGGTTTTGTTTTAGCCTCTGCTCGCAATTTGCATTGCGCACGTCGCTTTGGCGCTATAGGGTAATGCTAAAACGGCAAACGCGCAGCAGCGGCTAACTTGCCGCTCTGCGCGCAGGAACATAGTTAGTAACTATGCAGCATGTTTCCCCGTCATGCCCGCGCAGGCAGATATCCAGCGGCAAATAGGCGGTTTTTACTTCAGTGGAGATCGTAATAGCCTTAGAGCGGTTGCCATCTGGATCCCCGCCTACGCGGGGATGACGTAAGAAAACCAAAAATGTGCTGAATAGTCGCCATTGTTACTTCTTGAATCTACGTTGTGCAACCAAGCCTACTAAGCCCAACAGCATTAATATGCCAGCGCCCGCTTCCGGTACCAAGGTTGTGCCATCAAACGTAACTTCATCCACGAAAATCCAAGGGCCATTGGCAAGGGCCGTTACGCGAATCAAATTGCTGTTGATGTTCAACCCTGACAGCGTATAAAAAGGATGACTGGCGGTGTCTTAAGGACTGTGGTCATTGGCTGCGCTGGGGGGATTTATGAGCGTGCCTTTTAGCATCCAAACGCTGGACTCAAAAGACCAGACTTGGAAGGAGGGCAGAGCTACATCACCTAAATTATCTTGTGTGGAACCGATAGCGACGGATGAAACATTCACGGGGGAGGCAAAATTAAAGTCGATGTTTACTGCATTTTGATAAAGCCAGCCGTCTCATTCCGCACCTGAATTAAGGGCCGTGGAAATAAATAACTATCCCAAATACCTCTGGCTTTGTTCCTGAAAATTTTTTAAAATTGCCACTCCCAACCCATAGAAAAATATCATGTAGAAGATCATATATTATGGAAAAATACAGCTATCAAGCTCAAAGGTTA